>NZ_BNTL01000005.1:0-201924 GCF_022179005.1 Pseudomonas sp. PAGU 2196
TTGTGCCTACCAAATCGAAAAAGGGCGATCTACACAGATCGCCCTTTTTTATTGCCTGCTAGAAAGCTGCTGGCAACCACAGCGCCAGTTGCGGGAAAGCGATCAACAGTCCGATCAGCACCAGCAACGCCAGGCAGAACGGCAGCGCGCCGTACACCACGTCCATGAAATTGCCACGCCCACGGATGCTCTGCACCACAAACAGGTTCATGCCGAACGGCGGCGTAATCTGGCCCATCTCGCACAACACGATCAACACCACCCCAAACCACAGCGGATCGAAGCCCAAGGCGACGACAATCGGCACGATCAGTGGCGCGGTGGTGATCAGCATGGCCAGTGTGTCCATGAAACAGCCCAGTACGATGTAGAAGAGGATGATCGCCAGCAGTGTGGCCATCGGCGACAGGTTCAGGTCGGTGACAAAATTGACCAGTGTGGTGGTCAGTCCGATGGACGCCAGCACAAAGTTGAGAAAGAACGCCGACAGGGTGATGAAAATAATCATGCCGGTGGTGCGCAGGGTAGCCTCGAACGCCTGGCCCAGGCTTTGCCAGGTGAATGCCCGGCGCCACAGGCCCAGGCCAAAGGCACTGAGCACCCCCAGCGCGGCTGATTCGCTGGCCGTGGCGAAACCGCTGTAGATCGAACCAATCACCAAAGCGAAGATGGCCAGCGGCGGTAGCAGGTCAGGCAGGCAGGCCAGGCGCTCGGCCCAGCGGGTAGTCTCCTTGCGGCCGCCCAACTGTGGGCGAATCAGGCAGGCCACCACGATCAGTGCGGTGAACAGCATGCTCAGGATGATGCTGGGAAGCGTCGCGGCCAGGTACAGCTTGGGCACTGACACGTTGGCGATCAAGGCAAACAGGATCATGTTGATCGAGGGCGGAATCAGGATGCCCAGCGTGCCGCCGGCGGCAATCGAGCCGAGAAACAGCGGCGCGTTGTAGCCTTTACGTTCCTGTTCAGGGATGGCCAGGGTCGAAATGGTAGCGGCGGTCGCCACGCTGGAGCCACTGGTGGTGGCGAACAGTGCGCTGGCGCCGATGTTCGAATTCATCAGGCCACCCGGCAACCACGACAGCCACTTCTCGACGGCCTGGTACATGCGCCCGGCGACGCCTGAACACACCAGCAGCTCACCCATCAGGATGTACAAAGGGATCGCCACCAGCAGGAATTCGCTGCTGGTGTTCCAGGCAATTTCGCCCATGGCGCTACTCAACGGCAGCGTCGAGAACAGCTGCGACAGCGACATCCCCAGCAGGCCGACACTGACGGCGGCGGCTACGCTCAACGCCAATAGCGCCAGCAGCATGAACAGGGTAAGGCTCAGCATGGCGTGCGCTCCTTGCCCGGGGTGCTGTCTGGGTAACGTTCTGCCTGGATGTCCTCTTCCACCGAGTTGATGCCGATCAGTGGGCTGATAGCGTGCCAGCGGCCCTTCAGCAAGTGGCCCAGGCAGGTGATCGCCAGGCTCGCGAGGGTCAGGGCAAAGAACAGGTAGCCGGCGAACCACAGCGACTGGGGTATCCACTGTGGTACCTGCAAGGGCGTGTTCGACACCGAACGGTATTCGATGGAGTCCCACAGCACGTTCCCTGCGTGGTAGGCCAAGGTGCTGACCAGCAGCGCCATGCAGGTGAGGGCGAACAGGTCGAGTGCCACCCTAGGCCGCAGGCCTAGGCGCGTGTAGAGGATGTCCACGCGTATGTGCGCGCGTTTCAGCAAGGTGACCGGAAACGCCCAGGCGCTGGTGATCGCCAGCACGTACCCGGCCATTTCATCGGCGCCGCCCAGGGAAACACCCAGGGCCTTGCGCAATATCAAGTCGATGCTGATCAGCAACGCACAGGCGAGCAGGGCGAAGCCGCCGACCCAGGTGCTGGCTTTGGCAATGGTGCTGATGACACCCATGCCTGAGCGGGCGGTGTGCATGTCGGTAGTCTCCGGGGCAAGGTGGCTCATGGGGCGAGGCGCATGCCGATGGCATCGCCCACGGTGGCATTCCAGCGCGCTACGCAAGGGCCGCCGCAGCGTTTGCCCCAGTCATTGGCGATGTGCAGCGCAGCCTGGCGCAGCGCCTGTTTTTCGCTGGCGGTCGGGGCCGAGGCGGTCATGTGCGCGGGGTGGTGAATCTGGCAATCAGGGCTGCCGACATTGCAGGCTTCGGCATAGCGGTTTTCATTGGCGGTCTCGCGCCACAAGGCGTCTTCCAGCACCTGCGATTGCGCCTGCAGCAATTGCTGTACCTCGGGCGGCAGTTGCTGCCAGCGCTTCAGGCCGATGCCATAAAAGCCGATCGACCAATCGACGGGCAGGTTGTAGAGGTAGCCTGCAACGTCGTACCACTTGGCGGCATTGCCAGAGCCAATACCGGTGATGGCGCAGTCGATGACGCCGGTCTGCATGGCGGTCACTACTTCGGCAAAGGGCAGGGTGACCGGCGCGGCACCGATAGCCTTGACCAGTTCGGCCATGCTGCGCCCGCGTGTGCGGATTTTACGGCCCTGCAGGTCGGTCAACGCGTGCACGGCGTCGCGGCAGAAGAACACCTGCGCGGTATACGGCACGGTGGCCAGCAGCTTGATGCCGTGGCGCTCGGCCATGCGTTGTTCCAGCACCGGCTTGTAGGCGTCGGCGATGGTGTGGGCAGTGTCGATGGTATCGGCCAGGCCGGGCAGGTCCACGCCCTCGAAGGTGGCATCGTCGCCGGCCACGAAGGCGAACACGCCCATGCCGATATCGACTGCGCCAAAACGCATCAGGCGAATGATCTCCGGCCCTTTCAGGCCACTCTCCGACAACCCCAGCAACTGCGCGGTGACCTTGCCTTGCGATTGCGCTGGCAACGTCTGGTTCCAGAACGGCTGTTCAACCGCGCGGAACGTGTAGTTGTGGCTGCCACCGCCGACCACGTTGAAGCGGATCACAGGCGGCGCTTGTTGCGGCGCAGGCGTGTCCGCAAACGCAGGCGAATGACTGAGCAGCGCGCCGAGCGCCAGGGGGATGAGCAGGGGGCTGAACTTCACGGTAGTCCTCTTGTTCTTGTTCGGGAGCTACTTCAGGCGATGTTGAGTCAGCGTGGGCGGGACGCCGCCTCGATGGTCGGCCGCGAGCCGACGATATCAGGGAACTTCTCACCCTTGGCCAACCGCGCCAGTGTGTGCTTTTCGTTGCGCTGAAAGTCGATGGCACGCTGAGCCAGTTCGATGACCTGGCCCGGGCGCAGAAACACCATGCCGTTTTCGTCGGCCACCACCGCATCGCCGGGGTGGACAATCACCCCGCCACATTGGATGGCCGTGCAGAACTCGCCTTCCTGGCCGATCACGCGGGTGGTGATCGCGCTGGCGCCGCGGGACCACACAGGCACCCCATGCTCGCGGATTTCGCCCAGGTCGGTGACATAGCCATCGACGATGATCCCGGCCACGCCCGCCTGTTTGGCGGCGTACGCCATGGCGCCACCCAACGCGGCGGTAATGCGCTCGCCGCATCGGTCTACTACCAGGAAGTCGCCTGGGCGCACGCAGCCCATGGCGTAGTGCAAAATCCCACCATCGTTACCGGGCATCCTCACGGTGACCGCAGTACCGACGGCCCGCACATTCTGAAAGTGGGCCTTGATGTGGGGGTTGGCAATACCGTGGGTAATGAAGTGGCCGATCGTTGCCGGTTCGGCGTTGATCAGTACTTCAAGTTCGGTGGCGTTGATCGGGGCGGGCAGTGCTTCGATAATATACATAGGAAGTTCTTGTTATGCCGGATGCTTTTTCGAAGGGTTTCGGTCATCCTAACAAGCACGCCGAACGGTCGATAATAAAAATCCGTAAGCAGTTACCGGAGCAGTTTTTATCATGCGTATTACGCTGATGCAGATCGAGGCGTTCTACTGGACCGCCCGCCTTGGGGGTGTTCACGCGGCCTCCCGCCATCTTCACCTGACCCAACCTGCGGTGTCGGCGCGGATCAAGGAAATGGAGTCGCTGCTCAGCGTCAAGTTGTTCGACCGCAGCAAGCAGCGCATGAGCCTCACCGCAGATGGCCATACCGCCTTGCGCCATGCCGAGCTGGTGCTTAACAACAGCACGCAACTCGAGCAATTTGCCGCACAGCAAAAAAAGCACCGGCGCTTGCGCCTGGGCGCGGACGAGTGCTCGGCCATGGTTGGGCTGACCGCGGTGATCAGCGATATAAAGGCGCACTTCCCGGAGATCACCCTGGAGATTTCCATCGACGTCGGCGCCGTGCTCAACCGCAAGCTGAACGATCATGAACTCGACATCGCGCTGCTGACCAACCCGGCCACGCGTGAGGATGTGACCGATGTGTTTCTCGGCTGGATGACCTTCCAGTGGGTGGCCGCGCGGCACCTGGACGTGGCCCAGGGGCCTTTTTTGGCGGAGCATGCCCGGCACTATTCGATCGTGACCCACAGTGCGCCATCGACACTGTATTCAGTGGTGGACCGCTGGCTGAAAGAAAGTGGCTCGGTCAGCCATGCCTTTCATTCAAGCAATTCGCTGGCCTTTATTGCCAAGATGGTCTCGGCGGGGCATGCCATTGGAATTTTGCCTGTGCCATTGATTCGCGACATGTTGGCCGTGGATATGCTGAAGACCTTGCCGTGCGATCCGCCGATTCCGCCAGCCAAGTTCTGCCTGTCGTATTTGACCGAACGCCCGGATATGCAACTCGACACCTTGGTGTCGATTATTCGCGCGACCTTGGTCAAACAGAATTTCTTGGTTGATTAGTTAGTCGCTTTTATAAGGCAGCAATCGGGCCGGCCGGGCGCATGCACCCTGGCCGGCCGGCATTTACGCCAACGCGTGTTTCACGGCCGCTATCTGTTGCCCGGCCTGGTTCAGCCAGGACAGGTCACTGCCCATCAACAGCATGTCGCTGCCCATTTCGATCAAGCGTTGCGCCGTGGCCTGGTCTGCGGGGAAGCACGGCACCATCACCTGGATCGAGCGGGCGTGGCATTTCTCGATCAGCAACTGCAAACGTTGCAGCACTTCCGGGTTGCCCAGACGATAGTCGACCGGCAATTGTCGCGACAGGGAGTAGTCGGCAGGGCCGAAATGCACGGCGTCGATCCCCTCCACATCGAGTATTTCATCGATGTTGTCAAAGAACTCGTAGCTCTCGGCCATCGGCACGATCACGCTGCGGGTGTTCTCTGCCTGGGTATACGTGGCCCAGTCGAAGCCAGGCCCGGCGTAGCCTGCCGAGCGTACCGAGCTGTCACCGCCGCGGCGCCCGAGCGGGGGGAACTTGCTGTAGCGGATGATCTCGCGCATCTGCGCCGCTGTGTGCACCTGCGGCACGATCACGCCCGCCGCGCCCATTTCCAGCGCCTTGCGAATGTCCCACTCCAGCGTGCCACGCACCCGCACCAGGCCGGGGATGGCCGCGCTGGTGGCGGCCAGCAAGAGTTTTTCCATATGGCTGTCGACACCCAGCGCAGTGTGCTCGGCGTCGATGAAGACAAAGTCCAGCCCCCAGTTGCCGGCCACTTCGATGGCCATGCAGGCTGTGCTGTAGATGTTCATGCCAAAGGTGGTACCGCGTGCCATGCGGGCCTTCAGCGATGTGTGTGGGGTGTTTGGGTTCATGCTTGAGGTCTGCCTTTGGCGGGTATCAGATGCGGTAGGTTTCGGGCAGCCGGTCGCGGAACGGGTGCACTTCGAACACGCCAGGGTCGCGGATCAGCGATTTGTTGCGGGCCTTGGCCAGGTCGATCTCGACGCTGTACACACCGTCTTCGAGCCCTGCGCGTACCAAGGTCTTGCCGGAGGGTTCGATGATGTGGCTGGTGCCGATGAACTGCATGCCTTCATCCATGTCGTTGCGGTTGGGGGCGACGAAATAGACCATGTTCTCTGCCGCGCGGACGGTGCTGAAAATGTCCGGCAGCATGCGCGCCTGCTCGGGCCATGCGGCGGGCAGCACGACAATGTCGGCGCCTTCGAGCGCCAGCGTGCGCACTACCTCGGGGAAGCGGATTTCATAGCAGATGGCCAAGCCGATACGACCGATCTCGGTGTCGAATACCGGCGGTGTCCACTCGCTGGGGCGGTCGGTGAAGCGGTCGCCGATCATGAATGGCAGATGGCGCTTGCGGTGCAGGCCGATGATGCCCTGTGGGCCGATCAGCGCGGCGGTGTTGTAGACCGAGGCCTCATGCCGTTCGTAAAACCCGACCACGATCAGGATGCCGCTCTGTTCCGATACCTGCAGCAATGGCGCCAGGGCGTCGAGGGTGATGGCGCCGCGTTCGAGGTCTTCGCGGCTGTCGAAGGCGCCACCGGTGATCAGGCATTCTGCGAAGGCGATCAGGCGTGAACCTTCGGCGGCAGTCTGGCGTGCCAGTTCGGCGACTTTTTCAAGGGTGCGCGCCGGGTTGCCGGCCACCGGGTGAATCTGGGCGACGGAGATTTTCATGCTGTTCCTTATTGGCAATAGAGGGCGCCGCGGGGGCGGCGCGGGTAGCGTCACTGCGCCTGGTAGCCCATGGCCTGGTAGACCTTGCTGACCAATTCGGGGTTGATCTGGGCGGCGTACTTGTCGACCACAGGGCGGATCTTGGCCTGGATGCGTGCGAGCTCTTCGGCCGGCAGGTCGTTGACCTGCATGCCATCGCTGCGCAGGTCGGCGATGGCCTTGATATCGGCCTCGCGAGAGATCCGGCGCTGCTCCAGGCGCACTTCCTGGGCGACCTCGGTGAGCAGTTGCTGCTCGTCGCGGTTGAGGGTGTCCCAGAAGGTTTTGCTGATCAGCACGATCTGCGGGTTGTAGTTGTGCCGGGTCAGGCTCAGGTACTTTTGCACCTCGTTGAAGCGTGAGGCGAGGATCAGTGCCGCCGGGTTTTCCTGGCCATCCACGGTGCCGGTTTCCAGCGCCGTGTGCACCTCGGTGAAGGGCAGCGGGGTGGGGTTGGCGCCCAACGCCGCCCACACGTCGAGGAACAATGGCGATTGCTGGGCGCGGATCTTCAGGCCCGCGATGTCTTCAAGGTTTTGCACCGGGCGCACGTTGTTGGTCAGGTTGCGCACGCCCAGCTCCCAGAACGCCAGGCCTACCAGGTTTTTCTCCGGCAGCTGGTCGGTGAGCATCTTGCCCACTTCGCCATCGAGCATGGCATCCACCTTGGCGGTGTCGGTGTACAGGAACGGGAAATCGAGGATGCCGAAGTCGGTGACGTGGTTGATCATCAGCCCGGCGTTCCAGGTCATCATTTCCACTACGCCACCTTGCAGCGACGACAGCACCTGCACGTCGCCACCCAGCACGCCATTGGGGAAGGTGCGCACCTTGATCTTGCCATCGCTGCGTTCTTGCACTTTCTTGGCGAACAGCTCCATGCCGATGGCCGGTGGCGTGCCCTTGGGGCTGGTGGCGGCGAATTTGATCACGCGCGCGTTGTAGTCGGCGGCCATGCTCAGGCTGCTGGAAAGCAACAGGGCGGCGATGACGGCGAGCTTCTTCATGCTGTGTACCTTTTATTGTTGTGGGGATCAGTGGCCGAACCACTGGGCAGGGACGGTGACCAGTTCGGGGAAGATGACCAGCAGGGACAGCACGATGACTTCGGCGATCAGGAACGGGATCGTGCCCTTGAGCAGCGCTTCGTAGCGCATCCTGCCGATGCCGCAGACCACGTTGAGTACTGTGCCCACGGGCGGGGTAATCAGGCCGATTGAGCAATTGATCATGAACAGCACGCCGAAGTAGATCGGGTCGATGTTCGCCGCGGTCACCACCGGTACCAGGATGGGGGCGAGCAGCAGCACGGTCGGGGTCAGGTCCATGACCATCGAGATCACCAGGATCAACAGCATCAGCACCACGATCAGCAGGCGCGGGTTGTCCATCACCGGCTGGATCAGGTCGATGATCTGCCCGGGGATATCGGCGATGGTGATCATCCAGGCCGGTATCGAGGCGGCGGCGACCAGGAACATCACGGCGGCGGTGGTCTTGCCGGCGCGCAGCAGCAGGTCATTGAGCGACTTGAGGCTCAGTTCGCGGTAGATGCACGACGACACCAGCAGTGCATAGACGCTGGCCACAGCACCGGCCTCGGTGGGGGTGACCACGCCAAAGCGCAGGCCGACCACGATGATCACCGGCAGCATCAGTGCCCAGAAGCTGTCGACCAAAGCCTTGAGGCGCTCTTTGCCGCTGGCCTTCGGGCTCAGTTCGACGTCAGTGTTGCGCCGTGACATCAGCCACCAGGCCACGACCAGGGCGGCGGCGATCATCAGCCCAGGGGCGATGCCGGCCAGGAACAGCTTAGTGATCGACAGGCCGGACGCGACGCCCAGCACGACGAACCCGATACTGGGCGGGATGATCGAGCCAAGCACCGATACCGAGGCGATCAGGCCGCCGGAGCGGTCGCGGTTGTAGCCGGCGAGGACCATCATCGGCAGCAGCAGGGCGGTTAACGAGGCGGCGTCGGCCAGTGCCGAACCGGACAGGCTGGACAGCAGCACGCCGGCGAAGATGGTGACGTACCCGAGCCCGCCGCGCAGGTGGCCGACCAGGGTGATGGCCAGCTTGATGATGCGCTTGGACAGGCCACCGCTGTTCATGACCTCGCCAGCGATGATGAACAACGGAATGGCCAGCAGGGGGAAGCTGCCTGCCGAATTGATGATGTTCTGCGCGATGATCTGGCCATCGAACAAGCCCAGCAGCCACATCAGGGCCACGCCGCAGAGGATCAGGGCGTAGGCGATGGGTGCGCCGATCAGGATGGCGGCCATCAGCACGCCGACGAAGACTGACAGGGCCATTATTCGACTGCTCCGTGTTCTGCTGCCGAGGGTTCGGCCGGGGTGTGCGCGGGAAGGGTGCCCATCAGGTTTCTGACCAGTTGGGTGAAGATCAGCAGCCCGCTGAGGATGCAAAAGACCAGGCCCGCCCCATGGAACAAGGCCATGGAAATGCCGGTGGAGGGGGCGCCGACATGCAGGTTGATCACGGTCTGCTTCCAGCTGCCGTCAAGGAACAGCCAGGTCACGTAGAGCATGAGTAGTTGCGTCAGTGCCAACAGGCACCTGGCCACACCAGGCGAAACCCGGCGGGTGACGATGTCGACACCGATGTGGCCGTTTTCGTGAAGCATCAATTGGGCGCCGGCAAACACCAGCCAGACGAATGCCAGGCGGGAGATCTCTTCGCTGAAGAACAGGCCCGAGTTGAAGCCATAGCGCAGCACGACATTGGTGAAAATCAGGCAGGTGATGGCCACAAGGCAGGCGATCACCAGCGTTTTCAGAACCAGAAAGTAACTATCGATCAGTGTTTTCATGGCGCCTCCTGGAGCAGAGCTGCCCAGGGAGCGCCGAAAGCGCTTGGTGCGAGAGCGCGGACAGCAACATCCACCTGTAGGTGTAAGCGGGGCATGGGGTCACCTTTTTATTATTGGACATACGTCGTCGTACGACTGCCTGGATTGTTGTCTGAAACGCCCGGTTTCGGCTGCCTCAAGTTTTTTATCAGGGGGATAAGAAATGGCGATCAGTGCCCGGGCCGTGGCTGCGCAGGGGGCGGTGGTCGGCACATCGCGGTAGCAGGGTGTAACGTATGGTCGCGGTCCTTGCCCGGGGGCGGCATGCTAGAATCCGCCCCTTCGAATCTGGAGGTACACGCGTGCGCAAACTGGCTGTGGTAATGGCAGTGCTCGCCCTGGCGGGCTGTGAGAACGAAGTCGAAGGCGTGCACAAACAGGTGGCCGAGCACCTGCACAACCCCAAGACTGCCAAGTTCGGCAACGTGCGGATCGACACCCATGGCACCATTTGCGGCCAAGTCCGCGGCAAGGACGACGCCGGGCAGTACGAAGCCTACCGTAGCTACGTGGCGATCAAGCGTGATGGCCAATACGAGATCATCGTCGACGACAGCGGCAACAACCTGCGCATCCGCGAGCTGTGCGGTGGTGCCGACCTGCAGCGCCGCGCCGAGGCGCTGGCCGGTGAGCCGGCCCCGGAAGGCTGGGATGTCGAAGTGGTGCAGGGGGCGAACATGGGGGCCTTGAGCGACATGACGGCGCGCCTGATCGAGAAGGGCATCCCGTCTTCGGTCGAATACCGCAACGGCAAGCCAGTGGTGCTGATGGGGCCATTCCCGACCAAGGAAGAAGCCGAGGCGCGCAAGGCCGAGGTGATGGCCAAGTTGGGCACCGATTCGGTGGTCATCCAGCATGGCGCCCAGCGCTAACCCCGCAACCCACACCGTGTAGGCGCAGCCTTGTGCTGCGAAGCGGCCGGTGCAGCCACCTGAATACAGGGCGTCTGCACCGGCCTCTTCGCAGCACAAGGCTGCGCCTACAAAGGCTGGGCGTATATGCCCGTGCGGGCTATGCTTGCACTGGGAGAGCTGAACGGGGAGGGCCTCATGTCTACACTGGAGCGGGCCATTGCCGTGGCTGCCAGGGCGCATGAAGGGCAATACGACAAGGGTGGGGCGGCCTATATCCTGCACCCGCTACGCGTGATGATGCGGGTTTCCACGCCCGAGCAGCGGATCGTCGCGGTGCTTCATGATGTAATCGAAGACACCCCGATGACCCTGTCCGACTTGGCGCGTGAGGGCTTTGCACTGAAAATTCTTGCCGCGCTGCTGGCGCTGAGCCGACGTGATGGCGAGTCTTACCAAGACTTCGTCCAGCGCCTTGGTGGTGACCCCTTGGCGCGCACCGTCAAACTGGCCGACCTGGCCGATAACAGCGACCTCTCGCGCATCCCAGTTCCTGGCCCCGCCGACCTGGCGCGGCTGGCCCGTTACCGGGAGGCCAGCGCCTACCTGCAGACACTGGCTTGAGCCTCAGCCGCAGGCCTTGAGGTTCACCGGCCCGACAAACGCATTACCGCGCCCCATCACGCAGGCCACCTGCTGGTTGCGCTGCAGCTCCCATACTTGCGGCGGGTACGTTTTGTTCCACGCTTCGAACAGCTGCCGGTCCTGCTTCGACAAGCGCAGGTTGTACTGCTTGCTCATGTAGAAATACGTGCGTGCGATCATGCCGCGGATCGAAGGACGTGGCATGACCTTCTTGGCCTTGAAGTCGACTTGGGTCAGGCAACTGCCGTACTGGCCCTGCTGCTCAGGCAGCCAACCGAAACTGAAGTTGCTGCGGTCGCCATTGACCTCACCGATGCTGGGCACCAGGTTGTGCAGGTCGGCCTCGGCGCGTTTGTACACCTCATCGTGCTGCGAGCACTGTTTGCGCCCACCGTCCTGCCAACACTGGCGCTGGTGGCCGATCTGCCAGGCCGGCACGATGTGCTCCCATTCGATGCGCGAAGCCCGTTGGGCGTTCTTGCGCGGTGTATAGCCGCAAGAGGCCAGGTCAACCTTGTTGCCTTTGTACTTGCAGCCGCAATAAAACTCCGTCGATTGTGGCGCGTACAGCTTCCAGGCGACCTTCTTGGCCTCCTGGAACGTGCGTGGGGCATCGGCATGGGCGAACGGGGTGGACAACAGCAGGCAGGCTGCAGCGAAAAGCGAAACTCTCATGCGCAGTCAGTCTTCCTTGGGCACGGTCCAGAAAATCTGCACGCCGCCATCGTCGCGATGGGCGAGGGTGACGTTGTCGTTCTCGGCGATTTCTTCGAGCAGGGTCTCCCAGTCATCCGGGGACTCTTGCTCCAGGCGGAAGATCAGCGCTGCACGGCTGCGTTGGGCGGTGGGGCTGTTGATGATCTTCTGGATACGTACGCCCAGTTGTTCATAGCTGCTCGGTGTTGCTGAGGAGGTGCTGGCCACAGGCATTTCCTTGTTTTTGCTGTATGTGCGTACAGTATTTCACCGTAAGTAAATTCGCAACTGCCTGTAAGGCAAAAGTGTGTGTGGCCGAGGTGAAGGATTGGTACCATCTGTGCCATCACCTCTCCGCTATCATTCGCGCGCTCTGTGCCTGGACACAGCAGTGACGCCTTGGGCATGACGCGAAATCGGTCAGGCCCAAGCTTCAGGAAGCTTCACATGTACCCATTCCGTTTGCATCGACCTGCCCCCTTGCGCACAGGCCTGACCCTGTTGCTGACCGGCAGCATCAGCCCGTTGAGCCATGCCAGCAGCGAGGCAGTCGATGTGCTGATCACCGACCCGGTGGTGGTCACTGGCGCCTACGCGCCAACCGGCAGTTTCGACCTGCCTTTTTCGATCGATACCGTGGACCTTTCCCATGGGACCGACGGCCAGTTGGGCGTCAATCTTTCAGAAGTGCTGACCAAGGTGCCCGGCCTAGTGGTGCAAAACCGGCAGAACTATGCGCAAGACCTGCAAGTGTCATCGCGGGGTTACGGCGCGCGCTCGGCCTTTGGTATTCGCGGCCTCAAGCTGCTGAGCGATGGTATCCCGGCCAGTACGCCAGACGGCCAGGGGCAGGCCGCCTCGCTCAACCTGGATGTGGCCGATCGCATCGAGGTGTTGCGCGGCCCCGCAGCGACCCTATACGGGAGCAACGCCGGCGGCGTTATCCAGATGTTCAGCCGGGACGGGCAGGGGCCTGCAAGGGTAGGGGCCGAAACCACCTTTGGCAGCGACGGTTTCAACAAGAATCACCTGTCGGCCGAGGGTGGCAACGAAACCGCCGGCTTCGTGCTCGATGCATCGCGCATGGACACCGACGGTTACCGTGACCACAGCGCCGCCCGCCGCGACCAGACCTTCGCCAAGGTGCACGTAAGGCCCGACGCTGACTCGCGCCTGGCGCTGATCTACAGCAGCCTCGAACAGAACAACACGCAAGACCCGCTGGGGCAAACCTGGGACGCCTATAAACATGACCCTCGCTCCACCGCAGCGGTGGCGGACCTCTACAACACCCGCAAGAGCATTGACCATCAGCAGTTGGGCATGAACTACGAGCGCTATTTCGGCGATGCCACGTTGCAGTTCAACCTCTACGCGGGGCAGCGTAGCGTCGTGCAGTACCTGTCCATTCCGAAGACAGTGGCCTCCAACAGCCAGCGTGGCGGTGGGGTAGTGGACTTCGACCGTGCGTTTCACGGCGGCACCTTGCGCTGGATACAGCCGGTTGTAGCCGCCCCCGGCAACCTTACGGTCACGGTTGGCGCCGACTATGACCAGAGCAAGGACGACCGCCGCGGCTTCCAGAATTTCAGCGGCGACACGCTGGGCGTCAAAGGTGAGCTGCGGCGTGACGAGCAAGACACCGCCACCAGCCTGGACCCATATATCCAGGCGCATTGGGAGCTCGGCAACTGGACCACTGACCTTGGCCTGCGCCACAGCTCGATGCAAATGCGCGTCGATGACCACTACCTGGCCAATGGCGATTCCAGTGGCAAGAAGACGTACCAGCAGAACACGCCGTCGCTGTCGGTGATGTATGCGTTTACGCCGGACGTGCGTGGTTACGTGAGTGTCGGCAAGGGTTTCGAGACCCCGACCCAGGCCGAAATGGCCTACGCCCCTGGCCAGGTTGAACGCTTTAACTTCGGGCTCAAGCCAGCCTCCAGCACTCAGTATGAAGTGGGCGTCAAATACCGGCTCGGCGAACGTACCCGGCTCAACGCCGCGGTTTACGAAATCCATACGGAAGACGAAATCGTGGTGGCCAGCGCCACCGACGGCCGTACCAGTTACCGAAACGCCGGGAAGACGTTGCGCCGCGGGTTTGAGGCGAGCCTGCAAAGCGACCTCAGCGATCAGTGGCAGACGACCGTGGTGTACACCCGCACCGATGCCCGCTACGCCGAAGACTTCGCCCAAGGCACGCAGACCATCGAGGATGGCAACCGCCTGCCGGGCGTGCCGCTCGACAACCTGTTCGGCGAGCTCGTGTGGAAACCAGCGACGTTTGTCAGCATGGGGGTTGAAGGGCAGTACCGCAGCAAGGTGTATGTGGAGGACAGCAATACCGCAAAACCGGCGCCGGCCTATACCGTCTTCAACTGGCGGACGCGCTTCGAACAGCACGCTGGGCCGTGGACGTTCCACCAGCTGATCCGCTTGGACAACCTGTTTGATCGGCAGTATGTGGGGTCGGTGATCGTAGGTGACGGCAACGCACGCTACTACGAAGCTGCGCCGGGGCGGTCGTGGTATGCGGGCGCCGGGTTGGAGTATCAGTTCCGCTGATATAGGTAGGAGCAGCCTTGTGCTGCGAAGAGGCCGGTAGTAGCACAGTGATCTTTACTGCTGCTACCGGCCTCTTCGCAGCACAAGGCTGCTCCTAACCTGGGGGTGCATGCTGCAGTCAGGCCACCGCTTGCGCGCCCGTGATCTCGACCAGCGAGCCGCACATGAACGCCGCCTCGTCCGAAGCCAGGAAGGCCACCAGGGCGGCGACCTCTTCCGGTTTGCCGATGCGCCCGAACGGGACCATGCGGTCCAGGTCGGCGATGGTGCGCCCCGAGCGCAGCACACCGGCTTCAAGCATGGGCGTGTGGATCTCGCCGGGGCATACCGCATTGACACGGATTTTGTGCGGCGCATAGTCGCGCGCCAGGTTTTGCGTAAACGATGCCACCGCCGCCTTGGTGACGTTGTAGGCAATATGCCCAGGTGCCGGGTAGAGGCCCCACTGCGAGGCCGTGTTGACGATCGCGCCACCCCCCGCTTCGATCATGCCAGGCAGCACGGCCCGGCACAGATGGAACATGGCATCCAGGTTGATCGCAAAGCTGCTGTGCCAATCCTCTTCGCTCAAGGCCAGCAGGTTGCCGCGACGGTTGATGCCGGCGTTGTTCACCAGCACATCGATGCGCCCGAACGTTGCTGCGACCTCTTGCACCAGGCCCCGGCAGGCCTCGCCCGACGCGATGTCCGCCGCGATGGCGTGCGCCTTGCCGCCGGCCTGCTCAATGGCCTGCGCCACAGTCTTTGCTGCTTCCAGGTTGACGTCACTGACCACCACCGTTGCGCCTTCGCTGGCCAGCCGGCCAGCAATGGCAGAGCCGATGCCGCCAGCGCCACCGGTCACGATCGCCACGTTGTTCACGAATCTTTGCATTTTTGACTCCTGATTTATTGTATGCAGAGTTGCATGCAGGCTGGTAAAGGGTGTGAGTGTGCCAACAGGGCTGAGCGGTCTCAGCCCTGGCGGTGTCAGCGGGTGCTGATAAGGGCGTCAGGCGATAGACATGCGCGCTGTCAGGTTCTGCTGCAGGTAATCCAGGAACCGGCGCTGGAACAGCATCGTATGTTCATGGGCCGCGGCTTCTGCGGCATCGGCATCGCGGGCGGCAATGGCCTCGATCATTTCATCGTGGTCACGGCCAAGGCGGTGGGCGGTGGCCGAACTGACCACGTGGTCGAAGTGCAGGTGCAGCAGGCGCTGGCCTTCACTCAACAGGCGTTCGTAGTAGTTGATGAAGTAGGGGTTGCGCCCAGCCTGCGCGATAGCCATGTGGAAGGCCTTGTTCAGCTCGGACATGGCTTGGAAGTCGCCACTGGTCACGGCCTCCAGATACGCCGCGTCGGCCTTGCGGATAGCGTCCAGGTCTTCTGCGCGATGCTGGGTTGCAGCCAGGCGGGTGACGGCGCGCTGGATCAGGTCCAGGGCTGAGATGTAATTGGGGAACTCCTCGATCTCGAAGGGGGTGACCAAGGTGGTGCGGTTCGGCAGGATGACCACCAGCCCCTCGGTGATGAGCCGTGCCAATGCATCACGCACCGGTGAGCGAGAGAGCCCGAACTGCGCGGCCAGTGAGACTTCGTCCAGTTGCACGCCCGGTTTGAGCTTGAGGGTGAGGATCTGCTTGCGCAGTTCCTCGTATATGTAGCGACCGCTGTGGCGACGTGGCGCGCCTTCGGTTTCGGTGTCTTTGGCCATCATCAGGTCTCGGTTGGGCTCGGTCGTATCATACAGGCCGGTCTTTGTTGTTTTCATCTGCAGTGCGCTGCAGGCCCCTTCGCAGCCGTGCCGGCGAGAGGCCGCTGCGGCTCAGGCAGTCCCCGCGCCCCAGGTATCGCTGAGCATGAACCCGGCCGCCAGCGGGTCATCCGGGTCCACCCCCAGTTGCTGCAGCCCATAAAGCCAGGCGCGCCCGGTTACCCGCGGCAGCACTGCAGGCCGGCCGGCGACCTCGGTATGCCCGAGCAGAGTGACCTGGAACTGCCCGCCGATAGTCGAGCGCGACACCAGCTCGTCACCCGCCTGCACCAGGCCGCGTGCCGCCAAGGTGGCCAGGTTGGCCGAGCTGCCGGTGCCGCACGGCGAGCGGTCGACCCGGCCCGGCGGCAGGGTCGTGCAGGTTTGGTAGGTGCGGTCGTCAAGGCGATTGCGGAACATCACATACGCCACCTCGTTGACCGACGGCAGCAACGGGTGCTGGATGTTCAATTGCCGATTGATCAAGTCTTTCAACGCCACACCGGCGTCGGCCAACGCCCGGGCATTCTCCGGACTGATGGACAGCCCGGTCTGCTCGACGTCTACCAGCGCGTAGTACACACCCCCAAACGCCACATCGAGCTTGATCGTGCCGAACGCTTCTGTCTCGACGGCCAGGTCCAGGTGCTCGACGAACGCCGGCACCATGTCCAGCGACACGCTCAGGCAGCGCCCGTCCGCGCACTGGGCACGGGCGGTGACCAGGCCGGCCGGGGTGTCGAGCACCACGGTGGTTTCTGGCGTCTGCATTGGCACCATGCCCAGTTCGAGCAGGGCGGTGACCACACAGATGCAGTTGCTGCCGGACATCGGGTGGGCCTTGTCGGCCTGCAGCACGATGAAGCCGGCGTGTGCATCAGGGTGGGTCGGCGGCAGCAGCAGGTTCACCGACATCTGCAGGCAGCCACGCGGTTCCAGCGTCACCAGGCGCCGTAGGCTGTCGTCGACCTCGTTGATGTAGTTCATCTTGTCCAGCATGCTGGCGCCGGGGATGCCCAAAACGCCACCGGTGATGACCTTGCCGATTTCGCCCTCGCAGTGCACTTCGGCCAGTTGCAGGGTCTGTTTCCAACGCATGGCGTTACCTCACTTGATGTACCAGCCCCAAGGCTGTTCGCTGTCGTAGCGGGTGATCTGCTTGGTTTCGAGGTAGTTGTTCAGGCCCCATTCACCCAGCTCGCGGCCAATCCCGCTTTGCTTGTAACCGCCCCAGGGGGCTTCGGTAAAGGTCGGCTGGGAGCAGTTGATCCAAACGATACCTGCGCGGAACTTGCGGGCCACGCGCTCGCAGCGCGCCAGGTCTTTGGACATGACCGCGGCGCCCAGGCCGAAACGTGAGTTGTTGGCCGCGTCGATCGCTTCCTGTTCGCTGTCGAAGGGGCGGATGCACACCACTGGGCCGAAGATTTCTTCGTTCCAGATCCAGCTGTGTTCCGGCACGTCGGCAAACACAGTGGGCTGCAGGTAGAAGCCTTTGTCCAGGTGTGCCGGGCGCTCGCCGCCCACCACCAGGCGGGCACCTTCTTCCAGGCCCCGGGCGATGGCGCGCAGGGTGCCATCGTACTGGTTACGGTTGACCAGCGGGCCTAGCAGCACGCCTTCTTCCATGCCGTTGCCGATCTTGATCTTGCGCGTTTCTTCGGCAAGGCGTGCCAGCAACGGCTCGTACACCGAACGCTCTACCAGCACCCGTGAGGTGGCCGAGCAGACCTCGCCCTTGTTCCAGAAAATCCCGAACATGATCCACTCGACCGCAGCTTCGATATCGCTGTCGGCAAAGATCACGAATGGCGACTTGCCGCCCAGCTCCAAGGTGACGTTCTTGATGTCCTGTGCGGCCGCTTGCATGATGTGGCTGCCAACCGGGACGCTGCCGGTGAAGGCCAGTTTGTCTACGCCGGGGTGCGCGGTCAGCGCTGCACCGACGGTGGTGCCGGGGCCGGTGACGATGTTCAGCACACCGGCAGGCAAGCCGGCTTCATCGGCGATGCGCGCGAGCTCCAGCGCGGTCAGCGAGGTTTGCTCGGCGGGCTTGAGGACGATGCAGCAGCCCGCCGCCAGGGCCGGGGCGATCTTCCACGAGGCCATCAGCATCGGGAAATTCCACGGCACGATGGCGCCGGCAACACCGATGGGTTCCTTACGCGCCACGCAGCTGAAACGGTCATCGGACAGCGCGACGGGTTTTTCGCGTTTCTCATCCAGTTCTTCAGCCAGGTTGGCGTAGAACTCGAAACAGCCCGCTGTGTCGCCGATGTCCCACATCGCTTCCGGAAAGGGTTTGCCGTTATCGCGCACTTCAAGAGTGGCCAATTGTTCCTGACGGGCACGGATGCCCTCGGCGATCTTGCGCAGGTAGGCGCCACGTTCGGCGCCGCTCAGGCGTGGCCATGGGCCTTCGTCGAAGGCAACGCGAGCTGCTTTGACGGCCACGTCGATGTCTTCGGCACTGCCAGACGCCACCTGGGCGATCAGGCTTTCGTCACTGGGATCGAAAGAAGGGAAGCGTGCGCCCAGGATGGGGCTGACCCATTGGCCATTGATGTAAAACTGGTCGTAGCGATTCATGCTGCTCCTCCAATGAGTGCGAAACGTCGGGCGCTGAAGGCGTTCAGGTCTTGTGCGGGCGTGCGCTGCGCGACCAGGTCGGCAACCAGGCGGCCGGTGGTAGCGCCGAGGGTGAGGCCGAGTTGGCCATGCCCGAAGGCCATGACCACGTTGTGCAGGCGTGGTGCGCGGTCGATGACGGGTTTGGTGTCCGGCAGGAAGGGCCGGTAGCCGACGCCAAACTGCATGCCTTGGGTGTTCAGTTGCGGCAGTACCCGGCGTGCCTTTTCCATGATGATCTCGGCGCGCTTGAAGTTCGGTTCGGCGCCTGGCGCTGCGAACTCTAGGGTGCCGCCAATCTGCAGGCCTCGGGTCATGGGGGCAAAGCAGAAACCACCGTCGGCATAGATCACCGAATGGCGGATCTCAACCCCAGGCTGGGGCAATACCGCCTGGTAGCCGGCAATCCCAGCCAGCGGTATGTTGACCCCAAGGGTGTCGAAAAACGCGCGGGCACCGGTACCGGCGGCGACGACGACCTGCTCGGCCGGCAAGCGCGTGCCGTCGGCCAGGGTCACGCCGGTGGCGCGGTCGTGGGTGTGGTCGATTTTCACCGCGGCTTGGCGCACGCGCACGCCCCCTTGGGCAATGAAACTTGTGGTCAGGGCTGCGATAAACCCTTCGGTGTCATTAACGGCGCGCCAGTCGGGGAACAGCAAACCATGCTGGAACTTGCCTGCCAGGGCCGGCTCCAGGTCAGCGATGGCCGCGCCGTCCAGCTCTTCTGATTTGAAGCCAAGCTGCTTGCGCAGGTCCAGGTGAGGGCGTTCGTGGGCCAGCCCGGCCGGGGAGTCGAATACCTCAAGGATGGGGCGGTCGCCTAGCAGGGTCTTGTCCGGGCAGGCGTTCAGCAACGGCGCATAGTCGTCGTAGACATGCTGGGTGAGCCGGGCCATATCTTGCGCGATCTGGTTGATCTTCGAGGAGCGCGCGCAGGCCAGGAACCGCAGAAACCACGGCAGGATGCTAGGCAGTGCGCTGGGGCGCAGGGCCAGGGGGCCTTTCTGGTCGAGCAGCCAGCCAGGGATTTTCATCAAGATGCCAGGCTTGGACAGCGGGATGACTTCGCTGACCGCCAACTGGCCGCAGCTCCACTTGGCGGTGCTGTCGCCAGGGGCGGCGGGGTCGACCAGGGTGACCTGGTAGCCGTCGCGCTGCAGGTACAGCGCGCAGCAGACGCCGACGATACCGCCACCGATGACGATGGCCTGTTGCGCTGAAGGGTGCGGGTTGTTCATGGTGCAGGCTCTACGTTGTTGCGAGGGCAAGCCCTCGATCGCGGGCTTGCCCGCTCCTACAGGTTTGCGCCGCTCCTTGTGAGAGCGGGCTTGCCCGCGATGGGCCGCAAAGCGGCCCCTGGCACTTATTGCTGCGAAGCTTCGTATACCGTGCGGAACTCGGCCTTTTCTTCATCGGTCAGCGGCAGCAGCGGCGCACGGGCATTGCCAACCTTGAAGCCTGCCAGCTCCGCCCCGTACTTGACCTTTTGCACGAACTTGCCGCTTTCCAGGTTGGCCATGGCTGGGAACAAACTGCGCATCACTTGCTGGGCACCGCGGATGTCGCCAGCCGTAAAGGCCTTGTGGAAGGCCACGACCTTCTCCGGGAAGATGTTCGCCGGGCCACAGATCCAGCTGTCGGCGCCCCACAGGTAGAAGTCCAGCGCTTGGTCGTCCGAGCCGCAGGACAACTGCATGCCCTTGTATTTCTCACCGATCTCGATGGCACGCAACAGGTTGCCGCTGCTTTCCTTGATGCCGATCACACGCGGGTGTTGGTGCAGCGCCGCGATCACGTCCAGGCCCACTTCGACGTTGGTGCGGATGGGGTAGTTGTAGAGCACCACGTTGATTTCGGGGAAGGCCTGAAGGATGGTGTTGTAGTGGGCCAGCAGCTCTTCCTGGGACGGCAGCGCGTAGTACGGCGGGGCAATCAGCAGGTTGGTGTAGCCAGCGTCGACGGTCTGCTTGATCTGCTCCAGCACTTCACGGGTGCACGAACCGTTGGCCCCCGCGATCAGGGTGCCGCGGTCACCGACCACCTCTTTGACGGTGGCCAGTATCTGACGGCGTTCGTCATTGGCCAGGGCATAGTATTCGCCGGTCGAGCCCAGTGGCACGAAACCGCTGACCCCCGCGGCCAGTTGATGCTCGAGGATCGAGGCCAGGGTGTCGTGATCGACTTTGCCCGCGGCGTCGAAAGGGGTGACCAGGGCAGGCAGGATACCGTTGAGTTTCATGATGTCGTCTCCGGGGTTGGTTTCAGATCAGTCAGGTCAGTAGGCGTAGCGACGCAGCAGGCGCCCTTCGACCACGCCTACCAGGCGGGTCAGCGGGAAGGCCACGAGGAAGTAGATGACGGCCACCGCCGAGAGGAACTCGACCGGGCGGGCGGTGCTGTTGGAAATGTTCTGGCCGACGAACATCAAGTCGGCGACCCCGACCGAGGAGATCAACGCACTCTCCTTGAACAGGCTGACCACGTTCGACAGCAGCGGGGGCACGGCGCGCAGCAGTGCCTGGGGGAAGATCACATAGAGCACCTTGACCTTCGACGTCAGGCCCAGGGCGGTGCAGGCGTCGTGCTGTTCGCTGGCGATGGACTTCAGCGCGCCGCGGAAGGTCTCGCTGGTGATTGCCCCCATGAACAAGGTCAGGGCGATCAACACCGAGGCATAGGGCGGGATGTTCAGGCCGAAGACCACCGGGAAGCAGAAGAACACCCAGAACAGCTGGATCAGCAGTGGCGTGCCGCGGAAAAACTCCACGTACAGGGTCAGCGGAAGGCGCAGCAGCGGCGTCTTGGCCTGGCGCAGCAGGCTGACCACAAAGCCCAGCAGGCTGCCCAGCAGGGCGCAGATACCGGTGAATGCCAGGGTCAGGGCCAGGCCTTTCAACAGCACTGGCCAGTAGTTCAGAACAACCGAGAAATCGAGTGGCATGGCTGTCTCCTCAGCGCTGGGCGGCCAGGTCCTGGCGCCGCTCGAACCACTGCACCAGCTGGGCGATCGGAAGGGACAGGGCGAAGTAGACCAGGGCGATCAGGGTGTAGGTTTCCAGCGGGCGATAAGCCTCGGTGGCCAGGCTCTTGCCGACGTACATCAGGTCGGCGACGGCGACGATCGCCACCAGCGCGCTTTGCTGCAGGGTGCCGATGCCGTTGGTGATCAGCACCGGCAAGGCGCTGCGCAGCGATTGCGGCAACACCACGTACAGCGTGCGCTGCCAGGACTTCAGGCCCAGTGCCACGCAGGCATCGAGGTGTTCGCGCGGTACCGCTTGAACGCCCGCGCGGTAGGCCTCGGCGTTGAATGCCGTAAGGTTCAGGCCCAGGGCCAGGAAGCCCATGGCGATTGGGTCGATGAACACGTCGAACAGCATCGGAACGCAGTAGAAGAACCAGACGATCTGCAACAGCGCCGGGGTGCAGCGGAAGAACTCGATGAACAGCTGCGCCGGCCAGCGGATGAAGAACCATCGGCTCAGGGCCATCAGGCACAGCACGAAACCGCACACCAGCCCGATCAGGTTGGACACCAGGGCCAGCTCGAGGGTGACCTTGAGGCCGTCGAGCAGGGCCGGCAGGCTGCCGTTGAGGAAGTGGAAGTCAAATTGGTAGTTCATCGCAGCGCCCTCAGTCCAGGTGCAGGACTTTTTCCAGAAACTCGCGGGTACGGGGTTCGCGCGGGGCGGTAAAGAGCTGGTCTGGGTGGCCCTGCTCGACGACCTTGCCGTTGGCACAGAACACCACGCGGGTGGCGATGTGGCGGGCGAAGTGCATGTCGTGGGTGACGATGACCATCGCCATCTTCTGTTCGGCCAGCTGCAGCATCACGTTCTGCACCTCGATGACCATTTCCGGGTCGAGCGCCGAGGTGACTTCGTCGAACAGCATCAGCCGCGGTTCGAGCATCAGTGCGCGGGCGATGGCCACACGTTGTTTCTGGCCACCGGAGAGCTGGCTGGGGTACGCGTGCAGCTTGCTTTCCAGGCCCAGCCGGGCGAGGTAGGCGCGGGCTTTTTCGGTGGCCTCGGCCTTGCTCAGGCCATGCACCTTGACCGGGGCGAGGATCAGGTTGCCCAGCACCGAGAGGTGCGGGAACAAGGTGTAGTGCTGGAACACCATGCCGATCTGTTTGTGCAGGGTTTCATCCAGCGGCCTGCCCTGCTTGCGGCAGCCATCGATGTAGGGCTTGCCCTGGAAGCGGATGGTGCCGCCCTGGATACCTTCCAGGCCCATCAACACCCGCAGCAACGAGCTTTTGCCGCTGCCGGATGGGCCGATGATCACCAGCCGGTCATCGGCGCGCATGTCCAGGTTCATCTGGTCCATCACCACCAGTTGCTCGCCATAGGCCTTGCGAACGTCACGCAGCTGGATGAAATCACCGCCGTTGACGGAATTCGGGGTGAGCGAAGCCAGTGGCTGGGCAGCCACTAAATGAGGCGTGTTCATGACAGTCGTCTCCGCGAGATTGCCCCTGGCCAGGGCCCTCGGCATGTCAGCAGGCGTTACCGGGCTTTCAGGCCCGCTGTGTTTTAGGCAGTAGCCGCAGGGTTGCAGCGAGACACGGGACGGCGGGGAAAGGGGGGCGTGGCATTTTGAGTCTCTCCGGTGATTGTTTTTGTAGGCAGAAGAGCAAGCAAAAAAGAGCGCGGTAATTCTAATGAGTGCCGCTATGTGTGCAGCGCTGTATTCAGGCTAGTGTGATTTCGCTGAGCCTGTCAACAGATGCGTAATCGGAAAATTTTTCATCAGCATTCCAAACGGCTATTGACAGGCCAGCTCAACCCTTTCTACTGTGAATACAGCATTGCATACATGCAAGCATGCAGATAAACGCCTTACCTTCCTGCCAACAACAATGATTATCAGTGAGGTCAAAAATGGTTGTTTCCGTCCGCTCTTCGTTCAACGCGCTGTTGGCCAGTGCCAGCCTTTGTGCCGCACTGCTGGCTCAAGCGCCGGCCCAGGCCGCTGAAACTTCGCTGTGGCAAGACGTGCAAAAAGCCGGGGTGTTGCGCTGTGGCGCCGCCGTGGCAGCGCCGTACGTGATGCGAGACGCCAGCACTAGCGCCTACAGCGGCTACTTCGTCGACCTGTGCCGGGACTTCGGCGAGAAGGTGCTCAAGGTCAAGGTGGAGTTCGTCGACACCAGTTGGGACAACCTGGTGGCGGGCTTGCAAAGCAGCAAGTGGGACCTGGCCATGGCCCTGAACCAGACCCCGGAACGTGCCCTGGCGGTCGCATTCACGGTGCCGGCAACCGACTATCAGGTGTCGCTGCTGGTCAACAAGAACAACCCCAAGCTCGCTGACGTGAAGGACGACATCGTCACCCTCGACAAACCGGACGTGACGTTCGCGGTGATGTCTGGCACAGCCCAGGACAAGGCCATCAGCGCGGTCGTGCGCAATGGCAAGATCATGCGTTTGCCCGGCATGGACGAAGCGCGCCTGGCGGTGATGTCCAAACGTGCTGATGTGCTGGTGGATGCCAGCGACACCAACCACCTGTTTGCCCTGGCCAACCCTGACTGGACCCGCGAGATACTGCCCAAGCCAGCACTGGCCAAGCAGGGCGTTTCATTCGGTGTACGCCGGGACATCACGGCGGCCGACCTTGAAGTGCTGAACATCTACCTGAGGCAGCGACGCGACACTGGTGAAATCCAGCAGTTGGTCGACAACGCTTCGCTGGCGGCCAACGCTGCCAAGTAGGGCGTAACACTGCTACATGCCGCGCGCTTGGAGCCAGGCACGCGGCATTTTTTGGGCCGCATAGAAAGAAGGTGAACCTCATGAGTGAACGCACACGGCCCCTGCATGGGCAGGTAGTCCTGGTCACGGGAGCGTCAGGGGGTATTGGCGCCGCGATTGTCGAACAGCTGGCGGCCGAGGGCGCCAAGCCGCTGATTCATTACAGCCGCGATGCCAGAGGTGCCCAGGCCCTGTTGGAGCGGATCGCGGGCAATGGCTGGACCGTGCAGGGTGACCTGAGCCAGGACACCGGCCCCGAGGCCCTGTGGCATGCCGCCCTTGAGCTGGCCGGTGGGCGCATCCATGGCCTGGTCAACAACGCAGGCATCCGCACCGAGGTCCCGCTGGATTTGCCCTCAGCGCAATGGCGGGCGGCGTGGCGTCGCGAGTTCCAAGTCAACTTCTTCGCCGCAGCCGACTTGTGCCGTGAAGCAGTGGCGCATTTTGGCGCCCATGGCGGCGGGCGTATCGTCAACATGGCCAGCCGCGCCGCCCAGCGAGGTTATGCCGCCGAGGCATTGCCCTACGGCAGCAGCAAGGCCGCGCTGATCAACCTGACCAAATCACTGGCCCGCAGCGTGGCGGGGCAGGATGTGGTGGCGGTGGCGATTGCCCCGGGTTGGGTGCGCACCGACATGGCGGAACAGTTTGTCGCCCAACATGGCGAAGCCGCCGCCGTGGCAGACATCCCCCTTGGGCGTATGGCTAGCCCGGCTGAAATCGCCGAGCTGGTGGCGTTCACTTTGCGCCCGTCCCAGGCGTCGCTCAACGGCGCGACGCTGGATGTGAACGGCGGCAGTTACATCCGTTGAGGCGCCGCTCAGGCGAAGCGCTCGAACCGGTAGGGGCTCGGGTCGATCAACGTGGGTGACTGCGAAACCAGGTCCGCCGCCAATTGGCCCGCTGCCGGCGAGGTGCCGAAGCCATGCCCGGAAAACCCGGTCGCCAAGGTCAGGCCGGGAATGGTCGGCACCGGGCCGATCACGGGGTTTGAGTCTGGGGTGACGTCAATCGTGCCTGCCCAGGCTGAGGCGATCCGGGCCTGCTCGAACACTGGCCAGGCTGCCTGCAGGTTACGCAGGGCTTCATCGTTCAATGCCGTGTTGGCCTGCGGGTCCTGAACCCTGACGCGCTCGAAGGGCGTCACCTGCGAGGCACCCCAACGCCGGGCCAGGGCCAGGTCCTTGAAGAAGTACTTGCCGAAGCTGATGCGCAAAAAGTCACGCTGTGCCCGCAGTTGCGGCAGGTAACGCCTGCCCAACAGCAGGTGATCCAGGGTCAGGAATGCATCGAGCGCCCCGCGCTGGGTAATGATGTAGCCGCCATCCTTGTGTTTGCGGAAGGAAAAGTCCGGTGCGCCCACGGCAATGTCGGTCGGGCCGTCCAGCGGGTGGGTGCGCAGTACTGAACAGGTCAGCGGCAGGGTGGGCAGGTCGATATTGAGGTTGCCGAGAAACTTGCGAGACCACAAGCCGCCGGCCAGCAATACCTGGTCGCAGCGAATCTCGCCTTGCTCGGTGACTACTCCGCTGACCCTGCCAGCGGCGGTGACCAGCGTGCGCACCGCGCAGTTTTCCACGAGCACCGCGCCTTTGGCGATCGCTGCACGGGCGATGGCGCTGGCGGCCAGGGTCGGCTCGGCACGCGCGTCCGAGGCGGTGTAGATGCCCCCGGCCCAGTCGGCACGGCCGCCGGGCACCTTGTTGGCAATCTCCTTGTTGCTGAGCAGCCGAGAGTCCAGGCCGAGGTGCTCGACGCTCTTGAGCCAGCTTTCGTGCATGCCCATCTGCGTGTCGTTGCGGCCGATGAACATGATGCCTGCTTGCCGGTAGCCGACATCGCTGCCGACCCGTTCCGGCATTTTCGCCCACAGTTGGTCGGCCGCCAGGGCCAACGGAATATCATGCGCATGGCGGTTGGTCTTGCGCACCCAGCCCAGGTTGCGCGACGACTGCTCACCCGCAAGGCGTCCCTTCTCCAGCAGCACCACAGGGATGTTGCGTTCGGCCAGGGTAAGGGCCGCAGTCAGGCCAATGATGCCTCCCCCGATGATCACCACGCTCGTGGCCTGAGGGTGGGTGGTAGGGGTGTGCACAGGGTCGATGACGGGGGACATGGCTTCACTCGGCGGCAGTGTGAACGGAATGTTGCGGTTCAAGGCTGGCGGCGCATCACTCGCCCAGGCGGATCAGCGTGACCTGCGCGCGCGAAGCCCCCCGGTACGCCGTCACTTCCAGCTCGACTTTGTAGACGGTCGAGCCCAGGGGCGGGCAGGTGACGGTGGTAGCCGGGTCGATGCCTCGGAATTTTTCGCCGATCACTTCCATGACCGTTGGCACGTCGGCCGGGTCCTGGATGAACACACGCGAGCTGATCACATCGCCCAGCCCGGCATCGACTGCCGCCAGTGCGGTTTCGATGTTGGCGAATACCTGGTGGGTCTGTTCGATCACGTCTTCAGGGATGACCTGGGTCTGCGGGTTGCGCCCGGCGGTGTTGGAGACGTGGATCCAGTTGTCCACCGCCACCAGGCGGGAATAGCTGGCCAGGTCTTCGAATTTCGAGCCGGTTTTCAATTTGGTGATCTGAGTCATGGGGGAGCCTTTTTAGTGGTTGAGGGATCAGCTAAGGACAGGTTTTTCCCAGAGGTTGAGCTTCACGCCGATGCCTTTCTCGAGCGCGTTGCGGTACACGACGGTGCCCCAGGCAACGTCTTCCACAGGCATGCCACCCACCGACATGAGGATGATTTCCTCGTCGTTCAGACGGCCTGGCGCATCACCACTGATGATCTTGCCGATGTCCTCGACCTGCGCGGCGTCCAGCTTGCCTTCGGCGATCATGTCCATGAAGTGCACGCCTACCAGCGGCACATGGTTGTGCGCAGGCTTGGGCAGTTCTTCGAACCAGGCTTGGTACAGCCCTGTGTTGTCCACCACCTTGCGCACGTCCGCACGCTCCATGCCGTCATCGATGCTGCACGGGGCAGGCATGGCCAGGAACGCACCGGGCTTGACCCACTCGCGCCGCACCAGCGGGTAGGTACTGGGGTCGCCGACTTCGCCCGAGCTGCAGTAGCTGACCAGGTCGGCGTCACGTACCACCTCTTCCAGGGTCTGCACGACCTGGATGTGGGTGATTTGCGGGAAGGTCGCCTGGACCCAGGCAACGAAGTCATCCAGGTTCTTCTGGCCTCGGCCCTTGATCTTGATCGTGTCGATCAGCGGGCACACCGCCATGAACGCGGCAACCGTGGTCTTGCCCATCACGCCCGGCCCGGCCAGGCCGATGACCTTGGCGTCCTTGCGGGCCAGGTGGCGCGCGCCAACCCCGGGGATGGCGCCGGTGCGGTACGCCGACAGCAGGTTGGCCGACATGTGTGCCAGTGGGGCGCCGGTGTCGGCGTCGTTGAGGGTGAACATCAGGATCGAGCGTGGCAGGCCCTTTTCCCGGTTGGCGATGTTGGAGCCGTACCATTTGGCGCCCGCGGTGCGGAAGTTGCCGCCCAGGTACGCCGGCATGGCCATCATGCGACGGTCTGCGGTCGGCTTTGGCATGTGCGGGAACGGCGATTGCTCGGGGAAGGTGATCATCGCGCCGTGGGAGTCGTTGTTCGGGCCGGCCATGCGGTAGTCGCCCTGGTAGAGCAGGTCGAACATTTCTTCCATGGTATCGACACAGGCGGGCATGTCGGTCACGCCGGCGCGGATCATGTCCTGTTCGGACAGGTAGATGAAGTCAATGCGGGTATCGAGGGTCATGGCGGGTCTCGCAAGGCGGCCGTTGTCAGGTTTTGTTCTTGTGGGCGGGGGCTGTCATTCGTGGTGTCAGTTTCGCCAACGAGCGGCTGGCCGTCTTGCGTCAGCGTGCCAGGCGACTTGACCTGCCGTGCCACGGCTGAGCTTTGTGTGGAGCAGCCTTGCGCTGCGAAGAGGCCGGTGAAGGTAGCGGAGATCTACAGTGCTTTCACTGGCCTCTTCGCAGCACAAGGCTGCTCCTACAGTGGCTTATTTAGCGATCTAGAACGGCACCGCAACAGTCAGCTGGCTGTAGACGTTGGTGCCGTTGCCGCCCACCTGATTGCCGCCGTTGCGCTCGTCCTTGCGGGGCTGATACAGGCCCACTAGCGGGCTGATGATCAGGTGGTCGTTGACCGCCCATTCCAAGTAAAGGTCGAGTTCCCGGGCATCGAGGTTGAGGCTGTCACGGGTACGCACCGTGTCGAAGTCGAAATACAGCGCACCGACCGTGAGGTTTTCCAGTGGGGTCGCCTTCACGCCGACATGGTGGATGCCGGTGTTGCTGTTGAAGGGCCCGGCATAGTTGGCGGCGACTTCACCCTGGAACCAGGTGCCATAGCCACTGGACAGGCCACTGAACAGCGCGTCCCAGCCTGCCGAGTAGCGGGTGTAGCGGTAGGTCACCTGGGGTGCCCAAGGCAGGTCGGCGAAGGTATAGCCGGCCTGCAGGTACCAGGCTTTTTCCGGGCCGCCTTGCTTGTCTTGCCACGCGTATTCGAAGGCGAAACTGGCATTGTCGATGCCGGCGTTGCCTTCGCCACGCAGGCTGTAGACGTCCATGCCCTCACGCGCTTTCTGGAACGCGCTGGCCCATTGGTCGGTGACGTCG
Source organism: Pseudomonas sp. PAGU 2196 (assembly GCF_022179005.1). Classification (NCBI taxonomy): domain Bacteria; kingdom Pseudomonadati; phylum Pseudomonadota; class Gammaproteobacteria; order Pseudomonadales; family Pseudomonadaceae; genus Pseudomonas; species Pseudomonas sp. PAGU 2196. Next base: position 28,882 of record NZ_BNTL01000005.1, read on the forward strand.
ATACCGTGCACCCAGGTCAGCCCCAAGGTGCCCAGAGCATGGGTGTAGTCCAGGGTGCCGGCGGCCAGTTCGGTTTCGGCCTGCGCGCGGTTATCGGACTTCAGCCACAGCAGGCTGCCATGCAGGCCATCCTGCCCGCCCAGGCGCAGTACTGCGGTGCGGTCGAAGGCGTGACGCGCCGCTAGGTAGTAGGCGCCGCCGCGGTCCAGGTGTCCGTCGGCCACGCCGTTGCCCAGGTTCGGGCCGTCGTCGTTTATCAGGAAGCCGCTGCCCAGGCGGACCACCTGCCGCCCCCCAGAAAGGTCTACGCCATCCTTGCCCAGCCAGGGCAGCAGGTCGCCTGAACGCCAGCCTAGGTAGGCGTCTTCGATCTTGGTGGTGCGCTCGGAACCATCGGTGTTGCCAGCAGCATCGCCATCGCCCCAGGTGGCGGAGCTCACCCAGTTCAAGGCGCCGTAAAGGCTGCCGTTGCCTGCCAGGCCCTGGTCACCGCTCAGGCCATACTTGATGAAGCCCTCGCGCCAGGTCGAGCCACCGGCCGTGCCGTCATAATTCTTGCGGCTGTTGAACATGCTCCACACCGCGAGCATGTCGGCATTCACGTGGCTGTCTTCGTCGGCGTAGAGTTCGTAGGCCGGCGCGGCCTGGCTGGCCAGCAGCGTGGCCAGGGCCAGGGTGGACAGCCGTTGCGGTTTGAACATTGCACTTCCCTCGATTGTTCTCGGCACCTCGCAAGGCGGCCTTTGTTGTTCGGGGGCAGCCTCGTGGAGGCGAGGCGCCGTCGCGGTTGGCTGCGACGGCACTATTAGTGCGTGGATGGCTGGGTGGGGTCTTGTTCGTGGCTGCCAAGGCGTTTGCCCGCCTTGGCCAGGTGCATGCAGCAGGGCGCTTCAGTAACGGATCATCACCGACTTGAGCTCGGTGAAGTCATCGATGAACGCCGAGCCGAACTCGCGGCCGATGCCGGAGGCCTTGATACCGCCGAAAGGCACGGCGGGGTCGAGCAGGGTGTGCATGTTGACCCACAGCGTACCGGCCTGGATTTGCGGGACCATCCGCATGGCTTTGCCCAGGTCGTTGGTCCACAGGCTGGCGCTGAGGCCGTAGGGCGTTGCGTTCATCAGGTGCAACAGTTCGTCTTCGTCGTCGTACGGCAGGAAGGTCGCCACCGGGCCAAAGGTTTCCTGGTTGAGCAGGGTGTCGCTGGCGCCCTTGGCGAGAATCACCGTCGGCTCGACAAAGCAGCCTGGGCCATCGCCAATGTGCCCACCATGAATGATCTGGCTGCCTTCGGCGCGTGCGGTGGCGAACAATTCGGCCAGCTTCTGCTGGTGTGGCTTGTTGGCTACCGGGCCGAACTGGGTCGACTCATCCAGCGGCGAACCGACCTTCAGCTGGCCCAGGCGCTGGCACAGTGCGTCAAGCAGTGGGTCGATGCGCGAGCGGTGGACGAAGAAGCGCTCACCGGCGGCGCAGATCTGCCCGGAATGCAGAAAGCCAGCTTCAATGATGCCGTCGACGGCTTTGTCGAGCGCTACATCGGGCAGGAACGCTACCGAGTTCTTGCCGCCCAGTTCCAGTGTCGCACGGGTCAGCTTGGCGCCCATGGCGGCTTGGCCGACGGCGATGCCGGTGGGCACGGAGCCGGTGAACGAGACCTTGTCGGTACCGGGGTGCTCGACCAGCGCCTTGCCCACCAGGCCGCCGCCGGTCAGCACGTTGAGGGCGCCCGGCGGCAGGCCGGCCTCGCTGGCCAGTTCGGCGATGCGCAGCAGCGTCAGGGGTGTGAACTCGCTGGGTTTGAGAATGATGCTGCAGCCAGTGGTCAGCGCCGAGGCCAGCTTCCAGATGGCGATCATGGTGGCGAAGTTCCACGGCACGATGCCCACCACCACGCCGATCGGTTCGCGCAGGGTGAAGGCGCTGTAGCGCTCACCGGCGAACGAGGGCAGGGACGGGGTGATGGTTTGGCCGGTGATCTTGGTGGCCCAGCCTGCGTAGTAGCGCAAGAAATGCGCGGCCTGCTCTACCTCGAACGCGCGCGCGATGCCGATCAGCTTGCCCGACTGCAAGGTCTCTAGCTGGGCCAATTCTTCGCGGTTGGCTTCCAGCAGGTCGGCCAGCTTGAACAGCACGCCGGCGCGGGCGGCCGGGCTGGTGCACGACCAGGTGCTGAAGCCTTGGCGCGCCGAGCTCACGGCATGGTCAATGTCGGCCTGGTTGGCATCGGCGATGCGCGCGAGGGTTTCGCCATTGGCCGGGTTGACCACGGCAAGGGTCGAGGAAGATTGGCTGGCGATGGAGTGGCCATGAATGAACACGCCATGTTGGCGGGCCAAGAATGCCGTGACCGCGGGAAGAAGGGTAATGTCGCTCATGCTGGCTCCTGAGGCAGAGGAACGCGGCCTGACCGGCCGCCAAAGCGTCGAGCATAGTGAACGGGCCCGGTGCTGATCTTGCATCTCCCTGACGGCGGCATGACGCTGCCTGCCAGGCATGCAGGTGCTGGCAGGCAGCAACAAGGGCCACGGCAGCCAGGGGCAAGACGCCCCGCCGGCTGCGGCGCACAGTGATGACGCAGGGAGGCAAACAACAGCCGTGCGTGCAGGTTCACTTGCCGCGTTCAACGCCACAAAAACAAGCCGGGGCATAACGATGTCACTCAACAATAAGCTCACCGAGCATCTCAACCGGGGCAGTGTCGGTTTTCCTACGGCGCTGGCCAGCACCGTCGGGCTGATCATGGCCAGCCCGGTGATCCTCACCGCGACCATGGGGTTTGGCATTGGCGGCAGTGCCTTCGCCTTGGCCATGGTCATCGCGGCATTGATGATGCTGGCGCAGTCGACCACCTTTGCCGAAGCGGCCTCGATCTTGCCAACCACAGGGTCGGTCTACGACTACATCAACTGCGGCATGGGCCGCTTCTTCGCCATCACCGGCACGTTGTCGGCCTACCTGATCGTGCACGTGTTCGCCGGTACTGCCGAAACCATCCTGTCTGGGGTCATGGCGCTGGTGAACTTCGAGCACCTCAACACCCTGGCTGAGTCGGCGGGCGGTTCGTGGCTGCTGGGTGTCTGCTTCGTGTTGGCGTTCGCCGTGCTCAATGCCTTTGGGGTCAGTGCGTTCAGCCGGGCCGAAGTGATCCTCACCTTCGGCATGTGGACCACGCTGATGGTGTTCGGCGTGCTGGGCCTGATCGCCGCACCGGCGGTGGAGCTGGAAGGGCCGTTCGGGGCGTCGCTGGTCGGTACCGACCTGATGACCATCCTCTCGCTGATCGGCATGGCCATGTTCATGTTCGTCGGCTGTGAGTTCGTCACGCCGCTGGCGCCGGAGCTGCGCCGTTCGGCCTGGGTGTTGCCGCGGGCCATGGCCTTGGGCCTGTTTGGCGTGGCCAGCTGCATGTTCATCTATGGCGCAGCCATGAAGCGCCAGGTGGAAAACGTCGTGCTCGATGCTGCCAGCGGCGTGCACTTGCTCGACACGCCCATGGCCATCCCGCGTTTCGCTGAACAGGTGATGGGCGATATCGGCCCGGTGTGGCTGGGTATCGGCTTTTTGTTTGCCGGCGCGGCCACCATCAACACCTTGATGGCCGGGGTGCCTCGCATCCTGTACGGCATGGCGGTGGACGGCGCGTTGCCCAAGGCTTTCGCCTACCTGCACCCGCGGTTCAAGACGCCCTTGCTGTGCATTCTCGTGGTTGCCCTGATTCCTTGCCTGCACGCCTGGTACTTGGGCGGCAACCCGGACAACATCCTGCACCTGGTGCTGGCGGCAGTGTGTGCCTGGAGCACGGCATACCTGCTGGTGACGCTGTCGGTGGTGATCCTGCGCATCCGCCGGCCCGATCTGCCACGGGCCTACCGCTCGCCACTGTTCCCGCTGCCGCAGATCATTTCCAGTGGCGGTATCGTCATTGGCATGGCGTTCATCACCCCACCAGGCATGAACCCGGCCGACATCTATGTGCCGTTCGCCATCATGCTGGCCGGCACCGCCACCTATGCGCTGTTCTGGACGCTGTGCGTGCAGAAGGTCAACCCGTTCAAGCCGGCGCGGGTCGAGGATGTGCTGGAAAAAGAATTCGCGGCAGAGCCGGGCCATGCAGTGGAGCACCTGCACCATGATCAGACGTTTGCGTGATCGCCTGCTGGCGCCGCGTGCCCCGGCCGGCTACCGGCCCGGGGCCACGCTGGGGCTGCTGTCGCGTAACCTGGGGCAGGTGCACATGCAGTTGCTGGAACCCGCCCGCGGGGTGATCGACAACCCGGCGCTGGGCTGGCGTGCCGAGGTGCGTGAATGTGTCGAGGCGCACTTGCTGATGCATGTGGTCACCTGCGAATTCCGCCTGTGCCTGCCTGCCCTGCAAGGGGGCGGGGTAATGCTTGAAATGCGTCATGCGGGTGCAATCCGTCGTACCGGCCTGGCGTGCGTGTACCGCAGCGGCGACAAGGCGCGTTTCACCCAGGTACGTGAGCAACTGCTGAACAATGCGCAACTGACCGCCGCCCTGATGCCGCTGGATTTCAAGCGCCTGACCCTGGAATGCCGCGATGGCCACTGGTGGCTGACCTTGGAACACATGGGCGGCAGCGAAGTGGTCAACCGCATGCCGGCGTTTCGTCGCTACATTCAGATCAGCCCGCCGCAACGCGCGCACCTGATGGCCTGCCTCGGCCTGTTCGGACAATCGCTACCCCGTCTCTAAGCCTTTTTTGGCACGTGCCTTGCTCAAGCTTTAGACGAGAGATCACAGTTGTGCGCTCATTGATAACATGTTAACAATGGCTGCATAACAACAAATTCTGCGTCGAGGGCATCCATGCACACTCAACAACCCAACCGTCAGGGGCTGGAACGCTGGACCACGGCCATGCAGCAGATCTGCGGCCGTTTCGAGACCGAGCTGGCCTCCAACCCGGCGTTGTTCATCGGCGAAGTGTCGACGTTTTCCCGCGCGGGGTTACCACTGGCCAATCTGCGCACTAATGCCGGCAACATCCGCCGCCTGGGCGAAAATCCGACCCTCGACGATGACCAGCATTGCTTTCTGGTCAGCCAGCGCATGGGCTACTCGACGGTGGCGCAGGGCGGCATGCAGGTCACTCTGGCGCCGGGGGAGTTGCTGCTGATGGACTCTGTCGGGCGTTGTGAGATCACTCCCAGTGGGCTGATCGAGCATGTTTCGCTGGCCCTTTCCCGCGAGCAGGTGCGCAAGCATGTGCAAGGCAGCGGTGCGATGTTCGGCAAGATTTCCTCATCCAATGCCTGCGGGCGCATGCTGCATGTTTTGATGGACCAGCTGTGCAAGGACGACCATGCCAGTGGCGATGGTGCGCAAGGCGATGCGTTGCAGACAGCATTCATTGCATTGCTGGAGCCCGGTTTCGAGCGCAATGGCGACTCGCCGCACACCCTTGGCCCGCTCAGTGGGGCCAACCTGCGTAGCTATGTGCAGCAGGTGATTGACGAGTCCTTGTCACAGCCCGGGCTGACACCGGCCAATCTGGCCGGCCGGCTGAACATTTCGGTTCGGCATTTGTACCGCCTGTTCGAGGAGGAGGGCGACAGCGTCTGCCGCTACATCCAGCGTGCGCGCCTGAAGCGCAGCGCGGACGACCTGGCCAACCCGTTCTTCAAGCGCGAGTCGATCACCTCGATCGCCTACAAGTGGGGCTTTACCGACTCGGCGCATTTCAGCCGCTCGTTCAAAAAGCAGTTCGAGCAATCGCCCAAAGACTTCCGCGCCCAAGCCATGGCCTGACACGCGCTTTCCGCGACCCAGGTAGGAGCAGCCTTGTGCTGCGAAGAGGCCGGTGACAGCAGTGAGATTCACTGTGTTTTCACCGGCCTCTTCGCAGCACAAGGCTGCTCCTACCCGGGTCGTGTCAATCCGGGGGCAAGCCTCAGGTCACTGCCAGGTAATGCTTGACGAACGATTCGCTCAGCACCTCCCACAGCACCGGCGTACCTTTGCTGACGAACCAGGCATCCCCGGCCTTGAAGCGGGTGACTTGCCCCGTGGATTCATCGGTCAGCTGGATTTCGCCGGTTACGATCACCGCCTGCTCGTCGAACGGGTAGACCATGCGGAACTTGCCACGCGTGGTGCCGAAGTAGGCGCTGCTGACTGGGTCAGTCGGCGCGCCGTGGGTCATCTTGCCGAAGGCGTTGACGTCGCCTTCAAGAATATCCGAGCCCAAGTCAGCAACGCTGCCCCACGGGTCGAGTTCGGACAGTTGGACGCCTTGTTTGGCGGCGGTGAGGGTCATGGCAGTGCTCCAGTGATGAGAGGGAAAGGCTCAACGGCGGCCGTTGAAATAGCCCGACAGCTGGTGCGCGGCCTTGCCGGCGGTGAGCAGCAGCGGGCGGAAATGGTCTTTGCCGAGGATTCGCGCATGCTTGACCGAGCTGAGCAGGCCATAGCGTGCGGACCCTTCGTGCATGCCTTCGGCGAGGATCTTGCAAATGATGTGGCTAGGCGTCACGCCAAAGCCTGAATAGCCCTGCACATAGAACGCATTGGGGCGGTTGCTCAGCGTGCCGATCTGCGGGAACAGGTTGGCGCTGGTGGCCATCGGGCCGCCCCAGGCCAGGTCGATGCGCACGTCCTTGAGGTACGGGAAGATCTTCAGCATCAGTGCACGGTTCCACGCCTTGAGGTCCAGCGGGATATGTTCGATGCAGGACGTGGCAGCGCCGAACAGCAGGCGGTTCTCGCGGGTGACCCGGTAGTAGTCGATCACCGGTCGGATATCGCTGTAGGCACCGCGGATCGGGCTGATGCGGTCGATCAGCGCCTCCGGCAGCGGCTCGGTCATCATCTGGAAGGCGTAGGTGTTGATGGTGCGGCTGTGCAGTTCGGGCTCCAGCTTGTTGAGGAAGCTGTCGCAGGCCCACAGCAGCTTGCTGGCGCGCACCGAGCCGCGCCCGGTACGCACTTTGATGCGCTCACCGTAGGTCACTTCCAGCGCCGGGCTGTGCTCGAAAATGCGTGCACCGTGGCCGACCAGGGCCTGGGCTTCGCCGAGCAGGAGGTTGAGCGAATGCACGTGGCCACCGCCCATGTGCAGCAGGGCGCTGCTGTAGGCGTCGCTGCCGATGATCTGCCGCACTTCCGAGCCGCCCAGAAAACGGATTTCGTCATGTGGGTTGATGGCCTTGAATTGCTTTTCCCAGGCGCGCAGGGTCTTTTCCTGACGGCTGTTGAAGCCCATGTAGCCATAGCCGTGGCAGAAGTCGGCGTCGATGTCGTAGCGGGCGATACGTGCCTTGATGATGCCGGCGCCCAGTTCGCTGATCGCGAAGATCTCCTGCAGGCCCTTGTCGCCGACACTGCGCCGGATCTTCTCAAGGTCATGGCCGATGCCCGCCATGATCTGCCCGCCGTTGCGCCCGGTGCCGCCGTAACCCAGGTAGCGCGCTTCGAGCACGACGATGTTGGTCACGCCCTTTTCCGCCAGTTCCAGCGCGGTGTTGATGCCGGAAAAGCCGCCCCCGATGACCACGACATCGGCGTCGATGTCACGTTCCAGCGTGGGGAAGTTCAGGTTGTACTTTTTGGTCGCGGAGTAATAGGTCGGGCTCTCGAGGGTGATCATGACGCCGCCTGCTGAATAGAAGTGTGATAGGGCCGTTTGGCAAGCGCTCTGGCACATGTAGCCATTGAGCGCCTGACCATCGGCAGGTGTCTTGTCCTTGCCTGCCAGCGAGTGTAACCAGCCTGCCAGTGCCACTGGCAGCGGTTGCACAGGGCTGCCAGCGGCTGATTGGTTAATGTATTAATGAGCCCGTGCTGGCATACTGGCCTGCTCGCCACTTTCCATGATGCTCGGGCACGCATGACCACACCAAGACCCTCCCTGACCCTTACCCTGCTGCAGGCTCGCGAAGCCACGATGGCGTTCTTTCGGCCGGCATTGAATGCCCATGACCTGACCGAACAGCAGTGGCGGGTAATTCGTATCCTGCACCAGCAAGGCGAACTGGAAAGCCATCAGCTTGCCGAGCTTGCCTGCATCCTCAAGCCCAGCATGAGCGGTGTGCTCAAGCGGCTCGAGCGCGATGGGGTCGTCGCCCGGCGCAAGTCGCCAGAAGATCAGCGCCGGGTGTTCATCAGCCTGACCGACAAGGGGCAGCAGGCGTTCATGGCCATGAGCGAGGAAATGGCCCGCAACTATGAACGGATCCTCAGCCAGTTCGGCGAAGACAAACTGCAGCAATTGATGCAGCTGCTCAACGAAATGAAAAAGATCAAACCGTGACCTGCCAGAGGCCACCGCGCCTCGGTTGATCAACACCATGGAAAGTGCAATTTTCCCGCCGTAACGTGCATTTCGAGGCGCATTCGCACCTCACATACTGAACGCGTCTTTACCGACTTGCCGGCTGTGCCATAGCACCGTAACGCCTGCGCCACAGGGCGTGCGCAGCCGCAGCTGACTCTCCAATAATAAAGAGACCGTTCATGAAAAAGCCAAATCCCCTGCTGGAAGACCTCAAGTCGATCCTGCCGACAATTGCTGCGAATGCGGTGCGTGCAGAGCAAGATCGCAGTGTCCCGGCAGAGAATATCGCGCTGCTCAAGAGCATCGGCATGCACCGTGCCTTTTTGCCTAAACACTATGGCGGCATGGAGATCTCGCTGCCGCAGTTTGCCCAGTGCATCGCCTTGCTGGCAGGCGCCTGCGCCAGCACCGCGTGGGCCATGAGCCTGCTGTGCACCCACAGCCATCAGATGGCGATGTTCTCGTCCACGCTGCAGCAGGAGGTCTGGCAAACCAACCCGGATGCCACGGCCAGCAGCAGCATCGCGCCCTTTGGCCGTACCGAGGAAGTCGAAGGCGGCGTGACCTTCAGCGGCGAAATGGGCTGGAGTTCCGGCTGTGACCATGCCGAGTGGGCGATCATGGGGTTCCGCCGCAAGAATGCCGAAGGCACGCAGGACTACTGCTTTGCCGTTCTGCCGCGCAGCGACTACGAAATCCGTGATGACTGGTATGCCGTGGGCATGCGCGGCAGCGGCAGCAAGACCTTGATCGTGCGTGACGCCTTCGTGCCGGAGCACCGCATCCAGAAGGCCAAGGACATGATGGAAGGCAAGTCGGCAGGCTTTGGTCTGTACCCAGACAGCAAGATCTTCTTCGCCCCGTACCGCCCGTATTTCGCCAGTGGTTTTTCCACCGTCAGCCTCGGTGTCGCCGAGCGCATGCTGGAGGTGTTCCGCGAGAAAACCCGCAACCGCGTACGTGCCTACACCGGCGCCGCAGTGGGGGCTGCAACCCCTGCGCTGATGCGCCTGGCCGAGTCCACCCATCAAGTGGCCGCCGCCCGCGCCCTGCTGGAAAAAAGCTGGGATGAAATCGCCGAGTACAGCGAACGCCACGAATACCCCACACGCGCCACGCTGGCGTTCTGGCGGACCAACCAGGGTTATGCCGTGAAGATGTGTATCCAGGCGGTAGACCGGCTGATGGAAGCGTCCGGCGGCGGCGCCTGGTTTGAAAGCAACGAGATGCAGCGGCTGTTCCGTGATGCGCACCTGACCGGTGCCCACGCCTACACCGACTATGACGTTTGCGCGCAGATCCTCGGCCGCGAGCTGATGGGCCTGGAGCCTGATCCGGCGATGGTCTGACCCGCGCGCGGGTCAATTCCCCTTACAACCACAACAACAAACAGGGCGGGCCCTTGGCCTGCCCGGGAGTCTTGCATGTCCACTGAAAACACCACGGCCTTCGATAGCCGAGCCTTCCGCCGCGCGCTGGGCAACTTCGCCACCGGCGTCACCGTAGTCACCGCCGCTGGCGCCAGCGGGCGCAAGGTCGGCGTCACCGCCAACAGCTTCAACTCGGTCTCGTTGGAGCCTGCGTTGATCCTGTGGAGCATCGACAAACGCTCCACCAGCCATGAAGTATTCGAAGAAGCGTCGCACTTCGCCGTGAACATTCTGGCGGCGGACCAGATCGAGCTGTCCAACAACTTCGCGCGGCCCAAGGACGATCGGTTCGCAGGCATTGATTACCAGCAAGGGGCGGGGGGCGCACCGCTGTTGGCTGACTGCTCGGCGCGCTTCCAGTGTGAGAAGTTTCAGCAATTAGACGGCGGCGACCACTGGATTCTGGTCGGCAAGGTGGTGGCGTTCGATGACTTTGGCCGCTCGCCGTTGCTGTACCACCAAGGCGCCTATTCGATGGTGTTGCCCCACACGCGCATGACCCAGCGTGCAGAGGGCCAGGCGCCGAGCAGCCACTTCCAGGGCCGCCTGCAGCACAACCTGTACTACCTGATGACCCAGGCGTTGCGTGCCTACCAGGGTGATTACCAGCCACGTCAACTGAGCACCGGGTTGCGTACCAGTGAGGCGCGCATGTTGATGGTGCTGGAGAACGATGCCGGGCTCAGCCTCAACGACCTGCAGCGCGAAGTGGCGATGCCTGCGCGTGAGATCGACGAAGCGGTTGCCAACCTCAAGCGCAAGGGCCTGATTGCTGACGATGAGGGGCGGGTGCGGCTTTCGGTGAAAGGCGTGGATGAGACCGAGGCGCTGTGGACCATTGCCAGGGAGCAGCAGGACAAGGTGTTTGGGCAGTTCAGTGAAGAGCAGCTGGATACCTTCAAGACGGTGTTGAAGGCGATCATTCAGATGTGAGCTGTTGATAACCGGGGGCCGCTTTGCGGCCCATCGCCCCAGGGATCACGCGGTCCCTGTAGGAGCGAGCTTGCTCGCGAAAGGGCTGCAAAGCAGCCCCATTGCTTTTCAGTAAACCCCGCCCCCGTCACTCACCGACGCCGACGTACCTTTGAACTTCCCCGCCAGATCCTGCAGCCCACGCATCAGCACCGTGGTATCCACCCCCACCGCCACAAACGCCGCGCCCAAGGCGATGTAGCGCCGCGCCAGCTTCTCGTCCGCACTGAGAATACCCGCCGCTTTGCCCGCCTTGCCGATGCGCACGATCGCGTCCTCGATGGCTGCCTGCACCTCAGGGTGCCCAGGGTTGCCGCGGTGGCCCATGGCGGCGCTCAGGTCGGCCGGGCCGATGAACACGCCATCGACGCCCTCGACCGCAACGATCTCATCCAGGTTGGCCAGCCCTTGTTTGTTCTCGATCTGCACCAGCAAGCACATCTGCGCGTCGGCTTGGTCGAGGTAACCCGGGATGCTGTTCCAGCGCGACGCCCGCGCCAGAGCGCTGCCCACGCCGCGTATGCCCTTGGGCGGGTACTGCATGGCCTGCACCAGCTGGCGTGCTTGCGCGGCGGTTTCCACCATGGGTACCAGCAGGGTCTGCGCGCCGATATCCAGCACTTGCTTGATCAACGCTGTGTCACCAATGACCGGGCGAATTACCGCCTGGCTCGGGTAGGGCGCCACCGCCTGCAACTGCGCGAGCATGCCGCGCAGGTCGTTCGGCGCGTGCTCGCCGTCGATGAGCAACCAGTCGAAGCCGGCATTGGCCGCCAGCTCCGCGCAGTATGCATCGGCCAGGCCGAGCCACAGGCCGATCTGCGGCTCGCCACTGCGCAGGCGTTGTTTGAAGCGGTTGACGGGCATGTCCATGGGCAAGTCCTCAAACGAAACGGCAGGCAATCGAGCCGAGCAGGTCATAGTCGACGTGGAAGGTGTCGCCAGGCCGTGCGGCTACTGGGCGAGTGAAGGAGCCACCGAGGATGATCTGGCCCGGCTGCAGGGTGACGTCGTACGCGGCCAGCTTGTTGGCCAGCCACGCGACACCCTTGGCCGGGTGGTTGAGCACCGCGGCGCTGACGCCGGACTCTTCGATCACACCGTTGCGGTAAAGCACGGCCGGCACCTTGCGCAGGTCGATCTCGGTGGGGCGTACTGCGCGCCCGCCCATGACCACGCCGGCGTTGGCGGCGTTGTCGGAGATGGTGTCGAACACTTTGCGCGTGGCTTGGGTCTGCGGGTCGACCTGTTGAATGCGCGCGTCGATGATTTCCAGCGCCGGGATGACCCACTCGGTGGCGTCCAATACGTCGAACACCGTCACATTCGGGCCCTTGAGCGGCTTGCCGAGAATGAAGGCCAGCTCGACCTCGACGCGCGGCACGATGAAACGCTCAAACGGAATGTCGCTGCCTTCATCGAACAGCATGTCGTCCAGCAGCGCGCCGTAGTCAGGCTCGGTAATGTTCGACGAGACCTGCATGGCGCGTGAGGTCAGGCCGATCTTGTGGCCGACCAGCTTGCGCCCGGCGGCGAGCTTCTTGGCCACCCAGGCACGCTGGATGGCGTAGGCATCTTCGATAGTGATGGCGGGCTGGTCGAGCGAGAACTGGCGCACCTGTTCGCGCGAGCGCTCGGCCTGGTCGAGCCGCTCGGCGGCCTGTTGGATGAATGCGTTATCGAGCATGGTTGAAGTCTCAAGGTTCAAGGGTTGACGATGGCGGCGCGGGTACGCAGCACCAGCAGGCCGCCGAGGGTGATGAACGCAGCCAGCACATACAGCGCGAGGCTGGCGCTTTGCGTGGTGTCGCGGACCCAGCCGATGAAATAGGGCGTGGCGAACGAGGCGATGCTGCCCAGCGAGCTGATCAGGGCGATGCCGGCAGCCTGGGTGCGGTCATTGAGAAACGCCGTAGGCAGTTGCCAGAACATCGGCAGGGCGGCGCTTGCCCCCATGCCTGCCAGCACCAGGCCGGCCAATACGGGCAGTGCCTGGTTGGGCGCGAGGGCGGCGATCGCGATACCGGCCGCGGCCATCAGCAGGGGGATGGACAAGTGCCAACGGCGCTCGCGGTGGCGGTCGGACGAGCGTCCGCAGGCCAGCATGAACACGCAGCCGGCCAGGTACGGCACGGCGCTGAGCAGGCCGACACTGGCGTCGCTGCCGATGCCGGCGGTGTGGATCAGGCTGGGCATCCAGAACGCCAGCGTGTTCACCGCCAGCATGACCGCGCAGTACACCGCCACCAGCAGCCACACGGCAGGGCTGGCGAGGATGCCGGCGAACGAGGTGACCGGCTTGCGCTGTTCTTCCTGGCCGAACTGGGCGCGCAGGGCGGCTTTTTGCTGGGCGTCGAGCCAGGCCACCTGCTCGAAACGCTCGGGCAGGACCGCCAGCACCACCAGGCCGAGCAGGATCACCGGGGCGCCTTCGATCAGGAACATCCACTGCCAGCCACGCAGGCCCGCAGCGTCATGCATGAACGCCAGAATGCTGCCCGACAGCGGCCCGCCGACCACGCCTGCCAGCGGCACGGCAATGGCGAACAATGCCGTGACCTGGGCACGGCGGCCCGCGGGGTACCAGCGGTTGAGGTACACCAGAATGCCTGGGAAAAACCCGGCTTCCGCCGCGCCCAGGGCAAACCGCAGCAGGTAGAACGCGCTGCTGCTCTCGATCAGCAGCATGCAAGTCGACAGTGTGCCCCACACCACCATCAGGCTGGCGATCCAGCGGCGCGGGCCGACGCGGTCGAGCATCAGGTTGCTGGGTACGCCAAACAACGCATAGGCGATGAAAAACAGCCCGGCGCCCAGCCCGTAGACCGTGTCGGACAGGTGCAGGTCCTGGCTCATCTGCATCTTGGCGAAGCCGATGTTGATGCGGTCCAGGTGGGCGAACAGGTAACAGACCAGCAGCAACGGCATCAGCCGCCAGGTGACGGCCCGGTGTGTACTGTCGATGAGTGTGGCTTGCGCCGTGCTGCGCGAGGCGTGCTCGAGTGTGCTCATATTTGTTGTACTTGTTGTGTGATGAGACGGTGAAAGGTGTCGGCCGTTGGCTCAGGCCGGTTTGTTGAACAGCGGGTGCAGGGTGCTGTGCTTGGCGTCGTAGACCTGCGCGTTACTCTCGTCGATCTGCAGGGTGATGCCGATGGGGCGCTGCTGGAGCAGCGCGTCCAGGTGCTGCTTGAGCACCTGCAACAGGCTGTCGCCGACCGCTTTGTGAACCTCCGCGGAGCGGCCGTTGGCCATCCGCAGGTTGGCGTACAAAAAGCCATAGTCGCCGTTGCCATCCGCCACTGCGCAGTGCGCGGCGGGGTAGGCCAGCACGCGGGTACCGCCGGTGGGGAACACGGCCTTGCCGGCGGCATCGCGTTGTTCGAGCATGGTGTTGGCCAGGGCACGGCACAGGCCCGGGATGTCGGCGTCTGTTTCCAGGTCGGGGGTGTAGAGCAGAACCAGGTGTGGCATGAAGGGCATCCTCTTGGCAGAAACGCCTGGCCGCCCGGCAGAGCGGCCAGGCAGCGGAACTACAGGCGGCTGGTGGACACCACCGCGGCCGGGTTGGCGGCCTGCGCGGCGGGGATGGCAGCACCATCCTGCGGGGTGACCGGGAAGATCGCGTTGATCTGGCCGGTGCCCGACGAGCCGAAGTAGGGCGTTACCACGTCGGCCTTGCCGTCGTACTTCGACCAGCCCAGGGCTCCGAGCAGCATCGCGGTGTCATGCATGAACCCTTCACCGTGGCCCTTGGCGGCGTATTCGGGGAGCATGCCGCAGAATTCTTCCCATTCAGCGTTCTCCCACATCTTCACCACGCGATGGTCCAGGGTTTCCAGGAACGGGCTCCACACCTTGGTGGCGAAATCCGGCGCCTGGCCGTTCTGCGCAAAGCGGTGTGACAGCGAGCCACTGGCCAGGAACGCCACGGTGCCGTCGTAGTGCTCTTCCACGGCCTTGCGCATGGCCCAGCCGAGGCGGGCGCTGTCGGCCAGGTAGTGGGAGGTGCACAGCGCCGAGACCGAAACCACCTTGAAGTGCTGGTCTTGGTTCATGTAGCGCATCGGCACCAGGGTGCCGTACTCAGGGCCCAAGGTGGTGGCGTGGTGGGCCATGGTCTCGACGTTGAAGCGGTTGCATTCGGCTGCCAGCAGTTGGCCGAGTGCAGTGTTGCCCGGGAACTCGTATTCCATGTTGCTGATGAAGTGCGGCAGTTCGTTGCTGGTGTAGACGCCCTTGAAATGCGGGCCGCAGAGCACGTGGTAGTTGGCATTGACCAACCAGTGGGTGTCGAACACGACAATCGTGTCGACCCCGAGCTCACGGCAGCGTCGGCTGATCTCGTAGTGCCCGTCGATGGCGGCTTGCCGAAAGCCCTGACGCGGGCCAGGCAGCTCGGACAGGTACATGGACGGTACATGGGTAATCTTGGCAGCGAGAGCGAGTTTGCCCATGGAAATCTCCGGTAAGAGGATGTTGTTAGGGTGTAGAAGCCTGTGAGAGCGGGCTTGCCCGCGAACACGGGCGCAGCCCGTGCCATGCACCGTGGGCTCCCACAGGGTTACCCGCTTGATCGAGACGGTTTTATACACCCCAGCGCGGGATGTGGTGGCTGCCCATGGAAATGCACACGTTCTTGATCTCGGCGAACACTTCGAAGCTGTATTGCCCACCTTCACGCCCGGTGCCGGAGCCTTTTACGCCGCCGAACGGCTGGCGCAGGTCGCGCACGTTCTGGCTGTTGATGAAGACCATGCCAGCTTCGATGCCACGCGCCAGGCGGTGCGCCTTGCCGATGTCCTGGGTCCAGATGTACGAGGCCAGGCCGTACTCGGTGTCGTTGGCCAGTTGCAGTGCTTCGGCCTCGTCCTTGAACGGGATCAGGCACACCACTGGGCCGAAGATTTCTTCCTGGGCGATGCGCATGCTGTTGTTCACGTCGGCGAACACGGTGGGCTGGATGAACTGCCCCTTGGCCAAGTGCGCCGGTAGGTTGGCCGGGCGCTCCAGGCCGCCGGCAACCAGGCGTGCGCCTTCTTCGATGCCGATGCGGATGTACCCGGTGACCTTGTCATAGTGCTGCTGGGTGATCATCGAGCCAACTTGCGTTTTCGGGTCGGTCGGGTCACCCACGATCAGGCGCTTGGCGCGGGCGGCGAACTCGGCGACGAACTGCGGGTAAACGCTTTCCTGGATGAAAATGCGGCTGCCGGCCGTGCAGCGCTCGCCATTGAGCGAGAAGATGGTGAACAGCGCTGCATCCAGGGCGCGTTCCAGGTCGGCGTCTTCGAAGATCACCACCGGCGACTTGCCACCCAGCTCCATCGAGTATTTTTTAAGGCCGGCGGTCTGCATGATCTTCTTGCCGGTGGCGGTGCCGCCGGTAAAGGAAATCGCACGCACATCGGGGTGGCGCACCAGCGCATCGCCAGCGGTGGCACCGTAGCCTTGGATCACGTTCAGCACGCCGTTGGGGATGCCGGCTTCAACGGCCAGGCGGCCGAGTTCGTTGGCAGTCAGCGGCGACAATTCGCTCATTTTCAAAACGGCGGTGTTGCCCAGGGCCAGGCACGGCGCAGTCTTCCAGGTGGCCGTCATGAACGGCACGTTCCAGGGGCTCACCAGGCCGCACACACCCACCGGCTGGTACAGGGTGTAGTTGAGCATCTGGTCGTCGACCGGGTAGGTGTGGCCATCCATGCGTGTGCACACTTCGGCGAAGAAGTCGAAGTTGTGCGAGGCACGCGGGATCAGCACGTTCTTGGTCTGGTGGATCGGCAGGCCGGTATCGAGGGTTTCCAGCTCGGCCAGTTTCGGCACGTTCTGGTCGATCAGTTCGCCCAGCTTGCGCATCAGACGCGCACGTTCCTTGGCTGGGGTGTTGGCCCATTTCGGGAAGGCTTCCTTGGCCGCCGCAACCGCCTGCGCGACCTCTTCGGCACCGCCGCTGGCGACTTCGCAAATCGCGTCGCCGGTGGCCGGGTTGTAGTTGACGAAGGTGTCTTTGCTCTCGACCTCACGGCCGTTGATCCAGTGCTTGATCATGCTGCTCATGCCTTGTTGTTCTTGAAGAAGTCAGCTTCGCTGACGATGCGGTTGACCAGGCGACCGACGCCTTCCACTTCCACCACCACTTCATCGCCTGGCACCACATCGGCCAGGCCTTCTGGGGTGCCGGTGGCTATCATGTCGCCCGGTTGCAGGGTCATGAAGCTGGAGAAGTATTCGATCAGGTAAGGGATGTCGAAAATCATGTCCGAGGTGCTGCCTTCCTGTTTCAGCTCGCCGTTGATCCAGGTGCGCAGCTTCAGGTTGGACGGGTCTGGCACGTCGGCCGCATCGACGATCCACGGGCCGACCGGGGTGGTGGCGTCGCGGTTTTTCACCCGCAGGTTGGGGCGGTAGTAGTTTTCTAGGTAGTCGCGGATGGCGTAGTCGTTGCACACGGTGTAGCCGGCCAGGTACTGCAGGGCGTCCTCGCGCTTGACGTTACGCGCCTGCTTGCCGATCACCGCCACCAGTTCGCACTCGTAGTGCATGTAGGCGACGTTGTCCGGGCGCCAGGTGACCTGCTTGTGGCCGGTGTAGGTGCCCGGCGATTTGATGAACGCCAGCGGCTCGGTGGGCGGCGTGAAGGCGAGTTCCGCGGCGTGGTCGGCGTAGTTCAGGCCAAGGGCGAACATGCTGCCGGTGGCCGGAGGCAGCCAGGTCACCTGGTCTTCATGCACCAGGCGGCCGTCGGCCAGGCGCAGGTGGTCGTCTTCGACGGTGACGTTATGGACCTGGCCGTCGAACTGAATACGGGCGTGTTTCACAGGTGCAATCCTCATTCGGCGACGATGTGGTTGGTGAGCGTGCCCAGGCCATCGATCTCGACATCGACGCGGTCGCCTGGCTGCACATCGACGCGCCCCTCGGGGGTGCCGGTAATGAGGATGTCGCCCGCATGCAGGGTCATGAATTCGCTGATCTCGGCGATCAGCTGGGCAACCGTGCGCACGCAGTTGGCGGTGGTGCTCTGCTGGCGCACTTCACCGTTGACCCGCAGGCGCACGCCCAGGGCGTCGGGGTTGGCCACCTGGGCTGCCGGTACCAGGGTGGGGCCGACCGGGCAGAAGCCATCGCGGCACTTGGCCTTGACCGCAGGGCGGTAGTAGCTGGTCTCAGGCAGGCTTACTTCGTTGACGATGGTGTAGCCCGCCACGTAGCCCAGCGCGTCTTCGGCGCTGACCCGGCTGGCATCCTTGCCGATCACCACGCCCAGGGCAGGGCCCGGTTGCAGGCGCTCGACACCGGCCGGAAACACCACGTTGCCTTCATGGTGGTTGCGGGTGTTGGGCGTCTTGACGAACAGCACCGGCTTGACGGGCGGTTGTTTGTAGGGCGCTTCGTGAAACGCCGCTTCGTGCTGCTGCAGCAGACCCTGGTAGTTCAGCGCAACGCCGAACAGGGTGCCGGTCGCAACGTCATGCAGGGCATGGCTCATGCTTTTCTCCAGGCGGTGCAGGGCGAGGGTCGTCCTGCTGAGATTGTTAATGTGTTAATGTTATAGTTAATATGTTAACGAAGGTCAAGGCTTCACCCAGTGGCATCTGCCAAGCAGCCGGGGCACCATGGGTGATCGTCAATACGGGCAAGCGCTTTGCGGGTAAGCAGTCATGAGTGATCGGCATCCCATTCCGAACATCAACATCGGCCAGGTCTATGACCAGCGCTACAGCGACAGCGAGGTGCACTACGACCGGCTGGGCAACCTTGCCGGGTTTTTCGGGCGCAACATGCCCGTGCACCGGCACGACCGGTTTTTCCAGGTGCATTACGTGAAGTCCGGTACGGTGCGGGTGTACCTGGATGATCAGCAGTACATCGAGGCTGGGCCGATGTTCTTCCTGACGCCGCCGACGGTGGCGCATGCCTTCGTCACCGAGCCAGACAGCGACGGTCATGTGCTGACGGTGCGTCAGCAACTGGTCTGGCAACTGATCGAAGCCGACGCCAGCCTGTTGCCAGCCGGGGTGCAGGTGCGGCCTGCCTGTGTTGCCCTGGCCAAGGTGCCGGCTGCGTACAAGGCCGAGGCGCGCAGGCTCGAACGCTGGCTGGAAGCGCTCAGCGACGAAGTTGCCACGCCTCATCCGGGGCGCGATGCTGCGCTGCAGTCGCTGACCCGGCTGATCATGATCAGCTTGCTGCGGCTGTGCCCCAACTCCCGCGAGGCCACGCCGGCCAGGCACGAAGACCTGAAAATCTTCCACCGCTTCAACGCACTGATCGAAGCGCATTACCTTGAGCATTGGCCCCTTGCGCGCTACGCGCAGCAGATCGGCGTGACCGAGGCGAGGCTGAACGATGTGTGCCGGCGCATTGCCGACTTGCCGTCCAAGCGCCTGGTGCTTGAACGCGTGATGCAGGAAGCCAAGCGCCTGCTGTTGTTCTCCGGCAGCACGGCAAACGAAATCTGCTACCAGCTGGGCTTCAAGGACCCGGCCTATTTCAGCCGGTTCTTCAACCGCTACGCCAAGCTCACGCCCGGCGAATACCGCCAGCGGCAAGCGGAGTTGTTGTGAGAGGGCCATGGCTTACCGCCCAGATCGCGTCGTTGTTGTTTGATCCGGATGGTCGCAGCTTGGCGGGCGGCCTTGAATGGGTTTTCCATGGAAGAGCTTGCACTTTCCAGGCGTCTTGTCCCTTTTTGCCTATGCCCCTAATCTTGCCAGTCGTACCCCAAACACAGGCGCCCACATGACCAAGACGCAACCCTCGCTGACATTGAGCCTGCTGCAGGCCCGGGAAGCCGCAATGGCATTTTTCAGGCCGTTGCTGAACGAACACGACCTGACCGAGCAACAGTGGCGAGTCATTCGTATTCTTAGCCAGCAAGGTGAATTGGAGAGCTACCAGCTCGCCCACCTGGCGTGCATCCTCAAACCGAGCATGACCGGGGTGCTGAGCCGTTTGGAGCGCGATGGCCTGGTGCGCCGGCAGAAGGCCGCGCAGGACGCGCGGCGTGTGTTCGTGAGCCTCACCGAACGCGGCGAGGCCTGTTTCGAGTCGATGCGCGAGGGCATGGAGGCCAACTACCGCAAGATTCAGGCGCAGTTCGGCGAAGACAAGTTAGCGCAACTGATGGGTTTGTTGAACGAGCTCAAGCGCATCGAGCCGTAGGCCGGTGAGGGGGAGGGCCGGTGCAACCGTGCACCGGCCTTGGCATTACAGCACTCAGTATTCCCAGAAAATCCGCTGCAGCTCTTTGCTGTCCTGGGTCTTGGTCATTGCGACCATGGCCAGGATGCGGGCTTTTTGCGGGTTCAGGTCGTGGGCAACGACCCAATCGTTCTTGTCGTCCGGCTGCTCGGCGTTACGCAGCACGAAACCGCCTTGGTTGACGTGGGACGAACGGATGATCTGCACGCCGTTCTTGCGCAGCTCTTGCAGCGCCGGTACTACCCGCGACGACACCGAGCCATTGCCGGTACCGGCATGGATGATCGCCTTGGCGCCGTTCTGCGCCAGTGCCTTGTAGGCGGTGTCGGTCACGTTGCCATAGCCGTAGGCGATGTCCACGGCCGGCAGGCTGCTGATCTGCTTGATGTCGAATTCCGAATTGACCGTATGGCGCTTGGCCGGCAGGCGGAACCAGTAGGATTTGCCTTCAACGACCATGCCCATCGGGCCCCAGGCGCTCTTGAACGCTTCGGTCTTGATGTTGACCGACTTGCTGACATCGCGGCCAGACTGGATCTCATCGTTCATGGTCACCAGCACGCCCTTGCCACGCGACTGCTTGTCGCTGGCCACGGCCACGGCGTTGTACAGGTTGAGCATGCCGTCTGCCGACATGGCGGTGCCAGGGCGCATCGAGCCGACCACCACGATTGGCTTGTCGGTTTTTTCCACCAGGTTAAGGAAGAAGGCGGTCTCTTCCAGGGTGTCGGTGCCGTGGGTGATGACGATGCCGTCAACGTCGTTGCTGTCGGCCAATTCGGCGACGCGCTTGCCCAGTTTCAGCAGGTCTTCGTTGGTGATGCTTTCGGAGGCGATCTGCATCACCTGTTCACCGCGCACGTTGGCGAGGTCGGCGAGCTCGGGCACACCGGCGATGAGCTTGTCGACACCCAGTTTGGCCGCTTGGTAGGTAGCGCTGTTGGCCGCGCTGGCGCCCGCACCGGCAATGGTGCCGCCGGTGGCGAGGATGACCACGTTGGCCAGCTTCTGTTGGGTTTCGGCTTCTTTGGCGGAAACGGCGGTCGGCAGGATCAGCAGCAACGCGAGTGCGCTGGGGGCGAAGGATTTAAGTGCAGCATTCATAGTTATTGTTCTCTCTCTTCCTATTGAGGCGATTGCTGTATCGCACAAGAAACAACGCATGTTTCGTACCATCCCTGGCAAGAGCCCGTATTTGCCTGCGCAACCCTGCACCTGTGGGAGCGGGCTTGCCCGCGATGGGGCGCGCAGCGGCCCTATTCATTCGGAATCCCGAACAAGCATAGGAAAACCTGTTCGGTTTTTCGGAAAAATTCCGGATAATCTGCGCCAGGCGTGACTCGCCCTTAACAGCCAAACGGATTTGACAAAACCAGGTCCTGTTTCCATAGTGAGTCAACGCAAACGTTTGCGATCCGATAAAAAACACAAGATTCGGAGTCATCGTCCATGAAACTGCCGTTCCCCGGTCGTCTGCTGGCCCTCGCTGTCGTCTCGTCACTTTCCCTGGCCCTGCCGCTCAGTGCTGCGCACGCCGAAGAAAAGCCCAAAGTCGCCTTGGTGATGAAGTCCCTCGCCAACGAATTCTTCCGCACCATGGAAGACGGCGCCAAGGATTATCAAAAAAGCCACGCCAATGATTTCGACCTGATCGCCAACGGCATCAAGAACGAAACCGACACCGGCGAGCAAATCCGCATCGTCGAGCAGATGGTCAACGCAGGGGCCAAAGCCCTGGTAATTGCGCCAGCGGACTCCAAAGCCCTGGTTTCAGCCGTTAAAAAAGCCATGGATCAAGGCGTGGTGGTGATCAACATCGACAACCGCCTAGACCCCGAACTGCTCAATAGTAAAGGCATCAGCGTACCCTTCGTAGGCCCCGACAACCGCAAAGGCGCCCGCCTGGTGGGCGACTACCTGGCGCAGCAGAAGCTCAAGGCCGGTGACCAGGTCGGCATCATCGAAGGCGTGCCGACCACCACCAACGCCCAGCAGCGCACCGCCGGCTTTAAGGATGCGATGGAAGCCGCGCAGATGAAGATCGTTTCGGTGCAGTCTGGCAACTGGGAAATCGACAAAGGCAACGCCGTTGCCGCCTCCATGCTCAACGAATACCCCGAGCTCAAGGCCCTGCTGGCCGGTAACGACAGCATGGCTCTGGGCGCCGTGTCGGCCGTGCGCGCCGCAGGCAAGGCCGGCCAGGTGCAAGTGGTCGGTTACGACAACATCAATGCCATCAAACCCATGCTCAAGGACGGCCGCGTACTCGCTACGCTTGACCAGGCCGCCAGCCAGCAGGCGGTGTTCGGTATCGAGGCGGCGCTGAAGATGATCAACGGTGAGAAGCCGGACGTGGATGCCGACAATGTCATCCAGACCCCCGTCACGCTCATCACCCAGCCCTGATACCCGCCAGGAGAGAGGGCCATGCCTGCAACGGCCAATGAAGTGGTGCTCGCCGCCAGCGGGCTGGGCAAGACCTACGCCCAGCCGGTGCTTGGTGACGTCGGCCTGAGCCTGCGCGCCGGTGAAGTGTTGGCCCTGACGGGCGAGAACGGTGCTGGCAAGAGCACGTTGTCCAAGCTCATCAGTGGCCTCGAGGTGCCCACCACCGGGCACATGACCTACCGCGGCCAGGCCTACGCGCCCGGCAGCCGCAGCGAGGCCGAGCGCCTCGGTGTGCGCATGGTCATGCAGGAACTCAACCTGCTGCCAACTCTGACCGTGGCCGAAAACCTGTTCCTCGACAACCTGCCCAGCCGCTTCGGCTGGATCAGCCACAAGCGCCTGCGCCAACTGGCCACCGCTGCCATGGCCCAGGTCGGGCTGGATGCCATCGACCCGGACACCCCGGTCGGCGAGCTGGGCATCGGCCATCAGCAGATGGTCGAAATCGCCCGCAACCTGATCGGCGATTGCCATGTGCTGATCTTCGACGAACCCACCGCCATGCTCACCGCGCGTGAAGTGGAATTGCTGTTCACCCAGATCGAACGCCTGCGCCAGCGTGGCGTGGCCATCGTTTATATCTCCCATCGGCTCGAAGAACTGCAGCGCGTGGCCCAGCGCATCGTCGTGCTACGTGACGGCAAGTTGGTGTGCGACGAGCCGATCCAGCGCTACAGCAGCGCCGAGCTGGTCAACCTGATGGTCGGCCGTGAGCTGGGCGAACACATCGACCTGGGCCGCCGCGAAATTGGCACGCCTTTGCTGAAGGTCGACCGGCTTAGCCGGGGCGACAAGGTGCGTGAGGTGTCGCTCGAGGTCAGGGCAGGGGAGATCTTCGGTATCTCTGGCCTGATCGGCGCCGGCCGCACCGAGCTGCTGCGCCTGATCTACGGCGCCGACCGCGCCGACAGTGGCAGCATCGCCCTGGGCCAGCCGCCACAGGCAGTGACCATCGACTCACCCAAAGCCGCCGTCAAAGCCGGTATCGCCCTGATCACTGAAGACCGCAAAGGCGAAGGCCTGCTGTTGACCCAGTCGATCAGCGCCAATATCGCCTTGGGCAACCTTGGCGCGATATCGCGCGCCGGTGTGCTCGACAGCGAGGCTGAAATGGCCCTGGCCGAACGCCAGATCCAGGCCATGCGCATCCGCAGCGCCGGCCCGCACCAGGCTGTGGGCGAACTGTCCGGTGGCAACCAGCAGAAGGTGGTGATCGGCCGTTGGCTGGAGCGTGATTGCCAGGTGCTGTTGTTCGATGAGCCAACCCGAGGCATCGACGTCGGCGCCAAGTTCGACATCTACGGCTTGCTGGCCGAACTGGCGCGCCAGGGCAAGGCCTTGGTTGTGGTGTCCAGCGACCTGCGCGAACTGATGCTGATCTGCGACCGCATTGCCGTGCTCTCGGCCGGTCGCCTGATCGACACCTTCGAGCGCGACCATTGGAGCCAGGACCAGCTGCTTGCCGCAGCCTTTGCCGGCTATCAGACACGTGACGCACTGCTGCATGACGCAGCACCCAGGATGGATGCATGAAAACCACTCCCCTCGACAGCCAGAACGCCGCCCCCGTGCGCCGCAGTGGCACGTACTTCGGCCTGGGCACCTACTTGGGCCTTGCCGGCGCGCTGCTGGCGATGATCGTGCTGTTCTCGTTCCTCAGTAGCCACTTCTGGTCCTATGCCACTTTCAGCACCCTGGCCAACCAGATCCCCGACCTGATGGTGCTGGCGGTCGGCATGACCTTCGTGCTGATCATCGGCGGCATCGACTTGTCGGTCGGCTCGGTACTGGCGCTGGCGGCTTCGACGGTCAGCGTGGCCATCCTCGGCTGGGGCTGGGGCGTGCTGCCCTCGGCGCTGCTCGGCATGGCCGTGGCAGCCCTGGCCGGTAGCATCACCGGCGGCGTAACCGTGGCCTGGCGCATCCCCTCGTTCATCGTTTCGCTCGGCGTGCTGGAGATGGCCCGCGGCCTGGCCTACCAGTTCACCGACTCGCGCACCGCCTATATCGGCGATGCCTACTCCTGGTTCTCCAACCCGATCGCGTTCGGTATTTCGCCGGCATTCCTCATCGCCTTGCTGGTGATCGTGTTGGCCCAACTGGTGCTGACCCGCACGGTGTGCGGCCGCTACCTGATCGGCATCGGCACCAACGAAGAGGCCGTGCGCCTGGCGGGCATCGACCCGCGCCCCTACAAAGTGCTGGTGTTCGCCCTGATGGGGCTGCTCGCCGGCCTGGCTGCGCTGTTCCAGATTTCGCGCCTCGAGGCCGCCGACCCCAACGCCGGGTCCGGCCTTGAGCTACAGGTAATTGCCGCCGTGGTGATTGGTGGCACCAGCCTGATGGGTGGCCGCGGTTCGGTCATCAGTACCTTCTTTGGCGTGCTGATCATTTCGGTGCTGGCCGCAGGGCTGGCGCAGATCGGCGCATCGGAACCCACAAAACGCATCATCACCGGGGCGGTCATCGTCATCGCCGTGGTGCTCGACACTTACCGTAGCCGGCGTGCAGGCCGGCGGAACTGAAAACATGGCAACCATTAAAGACGTCGCGGCACTGGCGGGTATTTCCTACACCACCGTGTCCCATGTGTTGAACAAGACCCGCCCTGTCAGTGAACAGGTGCGGCTCAAGGTCGAGGCCGCCATCGTCGAGCTCGACTATGTACCCAGCGCGGTGGCGCGCTCGCTCAAGGCGCGCAGCACCGCCACCATCGGTTTGCTGGTGCCCAACAGCGTCAACCCATACTTCGCCGAACTGGCGCGAGGGATCGAAGACGCCTGCGAGCGCAACGGCTACTGCGTGATCCTGTGCAACTCCGACGACAACCCGCAAAAGCAGCGCAGCTACCTGCGTGTGCTGCTGGAAAAACGCATCGATGGCCTGGTTGTAGCGTCTGTAGGTGAAGACAGCGACCTGTTGCAAAGCCTGGCCTGCGTGCGCACGCCCATGGTCATCGTCGACCGCGAGCTGGACGGCGTTGACGCCGACCTAGTGCGCATCGACCACGAGCACGGCGCTTACCTGGCCACCCGGCACCTGCTGGAGCTTGGCCATCGCGACATCGCCTACATCGGCGGCCCGGCCGAAACCGGTGTCAGCCAACTGCGCCTGGCCGGTTTCCGTCGCGCCCTGCAAGAGGCGGGCGTAGCGGTGGAGCCCAGCCGCGTGCTGCATTGCGATTTCACCAGCCCAGGCGGGCACGGCGCGGCCGCACAGTTGCTGGACGGCAACCGGCCGACGGCGATCTTCGCCGGTAACGACATGATCGGCTTTGGCGTGCTGCGCGCCGCCGCCGAGCGCAACATCAACGTACCGGGTGAACTGTCGGTGATCGGCTTCGATGACATCGAGCTCAGCCGTTACGTCTACCCGCCGCTGACCACCGTGGGCCAGTCGATCCGCGAGCTGGGCGAAAACGCCGCCGCGTTGCTGCTCTCGCGCATCGCCACGCCTCGGCAGGGTTCGGCAGAGCAGCGCATCGTCGCCCCGCGCATCGTACAGCGCGAGTCCACCGGGCCACGCCCGGACCTGTTCAATGATTACCGCTAAGGAGCGCTTATGCATGCCAAGGTAGTGGTGGTCGGTAGCCTCAACATGGACTTGGTCGCCCGCGCCCAGCGTTTGCCACGGGCGGGCGAAACCTTGCCTGGCGAGGCGTTTTTTACGGCGCCCGGCGGCAAGGGCGCCAACCAGGCGGTGGCGGTGGCACGGTTGGGTGGCAGTGTGGCGATGGTCGGCAACGTCGGTGATGACGCCTATGGCCAGCAACTGCGCAAGGCGCTGGAGCGCGAAGGCGTTGATTGCCAGGCGGTGAGCGTGTGCGAAGGGGTTTCCAGCGGTGTGGCGTTGATCACCGTCGACGCCGCCAGCCAGAACTGCATCGTCATCATCCCGGGTGGTAATGGCCTGCTGACGCCGCAGACGGTGCAGCGTTTCGATAAGTTGCTGCAGGCGGCCGACGTTATCATCTGTCAGTTGGAAGTGCCGGCCGAAACCGTGGCCTGGGCCTTGGCCAGGGGGCACGAACTGGGCAAGCGTGTCATCCTCAATCCGGCGCCTGCTACAGGCCCGCTGCCTTCAACCTGGTTCGGCCATATCGATTACCTGACCCCAAACGAAAGCGAGGCCGAAGCACTGACCGGTATTACCGTCACCGACCAGGGCAGCGCCCTGCGCGCCGGTGAGCGATTGCTGCAACTGGGCGCTGGCAAAGTGATCATCACCCTCGGCGCCCAAGGCGCCCTGTTGGTGACCGCGCAGGGCCATCAGCACTTCCCCGCGCCCGTGGTGCAGCCGGTGGACACCACGGCCGCGGGCGACACCTTCGTGGGTGGTTTTGCCGCAGCTTTGGTGCGGGGCCTGGAGGAGGGCGAGGCAATCGCCTTCGGCCAGCGCGCCGCGGCATTGTCGGTCACCCGCGTGGGGGCGCAACCGTCGATTCCCTACCTCTCGGAGCTGCAGCCATGAAGAAGACCGCGCTGCTCAATATCGCCCTGTCACGGACCATTGCCGGGTTGGGGCATGGCGACATCCTGGTGATTGGCGATGCCGGGCTTCCGGTGCCGCCTGGCGTCGAGCTGATCGACCTGGCGTTGACGCCAGGCATACCGGACTTTGCCAGCGTGCTACGGGTGGTGCTGAGCGAGATGCAGGTAGAGCGGCATGTGCTGGCCGAGGAGATGCAGAAAGTAGTGCCACCCGGGCTGGTCGAGATTGAACGCTTGCGCGGTAAGCTGGGCAAGCGGGAGTGGATGAGCCATGAGGAATTCAAAGTGCTGTCGCGCAGTGCGCGTGCCGTGGTGCGCACGGGGGAGTGCCAGCCGTACAGCAACATTGCCCTGATATCCGGGGTGACCTTCTAGCCGAGGGCGCTGCCCTCGATCGCCGGCAAGCCGGCTCCCACAGGTCCTGTGCAGTTTGCCGAAGTATTCACAATCTCTGTAGGAGCTGGCTTGCCGGCGATTGGGCCGCAAAGCGGCCCCGCAACCTTTAACCAAGGCAACAGGAGTGCCCCATGCTCAAACCCCTGCTACAAGGACTCACCCTCATGGCCGCAGCCACCACCAACCTCCAGGCCGCCCCGCGCGACCTGATCATCGACACCGACCCCGGTGCCGACGACGTGGTCGCGCTGTTCCTGGCCATGGCCTCGCCCGATGAGCTGAACATCCGCGCCATCACCACCGTAGCCGGCAACGTGCGCCTCGATAAAACCTCGCGCAACGCCCGCCTGGCCCGCGAATGGGCTGGCCGCGAAGACATCCCCGTGTACGCCGGGGCCGGCCGCCCGCTAGTACGCACGCCCATCTACGCCGCCGAAGTGCATGGCGAAGAAGGCCTGACCGGTGTGCAAGTCCACGCGCCGCAAAAGCCGCTGGCCCAAGGCAATGCCGTGCAATACCTGGTCGACACCCTCGGCAGCGCACAACCCCACAGCATCACCCTGGCCATGCTCGGCCCACAGACCAACCTGGCCTTGGCGCTCATCCAGCGCCCGGAGATCGCCCAAGGCATCAAAGAAGTCGTGGTCATGGGCGGCGCCCATTTCAACGGCGGCAACATCACCCCTGCAGCCGAATTCAACCTGTACGCCGACCCACATGCCGCCGAGGTAGTGCTGGCCAGTGGCGTACAACTGACTTACCTGCCGCTGGACGTCACCCACAAGCTGCTGACCAGTGAAGCACGCCTCAAGCAACTCGCGGCGGTCAACAACCAGGCCAGCAAGCGGGTCGTGGACATTCTCAATGCCTATATCACCCACGACATGGACCTGTACGGCATGCCTGGCGGCCCGGTGCACGACGCCAGTGTCATTGCCTACCTGCTAAAACCCGAGCTGTTCAGTGGGCGACGCATTCACATGGCCATCGACAGCCGCGAGGGCCTGACCTTTGGCCAGACCATCGCAGACTGGTATGGCGTGCTGAAGCAGCCAGCCAACGTCATGTGGGTAGAGGAGGGGGACGCTCAGGGCTTTTTCGACCTGCTCAGCGCGCGCCTGGCTCGATTGCAATAGGGGAATGCCTGGCGAAGCGCTCGAACGCTTGGTCCATAAAGCTGCGCGCCGCTTCGCTGCCGCGATCGCGCACCAGCAGGTCGATGGCAATCAGTAGCAACTCCTCCGGCGTGCTGGGGCTGTAGGCGCTCTGGCCCTCCGCCCATTTGACCTTGATATCGGCGTCGATGCTGTGGCTGCTCATGAAAGGCTCTCACTGGGGGCCTGGGACGAAGGGGCGAACACCGGATCCTGATGTTCGAGGGAGGCACGGCGCGCTCCACTTCTTGCAGTAAATCATGCCTTTGCGTCAATGACTCTGCGACATAAGAATAAAAAGCTTTGCGCGGCAAACCAAGCGTATTGTGCAAAATCCAGTCACGATTGCATTTCGCCTCCACCGGCATGTTCAGGCAGACTTGTGCGGTTTTGCAACAAACAATGCGCGCAGCTGTCGGATCAGACAGTGCCCAGATCGATTTTAGGAGGATTCATGTTCCGTACCCGTGCTTACCTGGCGACCCTGGCGGTGGCTGCTGTGCTGGCTGGTTGCAGTACAGGTGGCAATTCTGCTGGCAGTACGCCTGCCGCACCGGCAGGCAACGACGGTCGCTGCGAAGCCAGCGGTGCCGATTTTGCCATCGGCAAGCCGGGCAGCCCAGACCTGCTGGAGCAGGCCCGCAAGGCCAGTGGCTCGCAGATGGCGCGCATTCTCAAGCCGCACGACGTGGTGACCCTGGAGTACCGCTCCGAGCGCCTTAACCTGAATGTGGATGAGCAAGGTGTGGTAACCCGCGTCAACTGCGGCTAAGCCGTTGCGAACCCCATAAAAAAACCCGCCACTTGGGCGGGTTTTTTTACAGCTGTCCGAATTACTCCGGACGAACCTGTGCAGCCTGCATGCCTTTCTGGCCTTTTTCGGCCACGAAGGAAACAGCCTGGCCTTCTTTCAGGCTCTTGAAGCCGTCAGATTCGATGGCCTTGAAGTGTACGAAGAGGTCGTCGCCGCCGCTTTGTGGGGTGATGAAGCCGTAGCCTTTTTCATCATTGAACCATTTGACGGTGCCGTTTTGGCGATTGGACATGGGGTGAATCTCCAGACATTTGATTTTTTCAGTGGTGCGATGTTGCCGAGGCTCCGAAGCACCGGCAACATCATAGTCTAATTCTGCGCATCTAGCGCCTTTTACGTTCGCCAGATGTTGATCCAGCGCAAACAATGGGTGGCGAACCCCCGCTTTATGGTTTCAGCCCTTCGTGCATGCTTGCTTAACAACCGATTGAGCTTTCTGCATCAGTTTAGCGTCCACGCCATCATTGCTGTTCAAGTCCTTGATCTCGTCATCGCTGAAGTTCTTTTCGATAGCTGTTGCGCCACAGGTGCAGTGCTGCTGCGCCGCCTTGGCGTCCAGGCCCTGGCCGGAGGCGACCTTGGTGCACTGGGACATGTAGTTTTGCTTCGCGCCAGCCGGGAACGAACCCGCGTTGGCCGCAACCGGCAGCAGCAGGGCGCCAGCAACGCTCAGGGCCAGAAGAGACGGAAATCTCATAACCAGACACTCCTTGGTTTAGGTCTCATCAAGAGTAGGATGCTTCCCAAAGTCTGATAGGAATTTTTCCGCGTAAGTTCACCCCGGTTGTGTAATTTCCAAATATTTCTGCATCGTGCCCAACCCCGCGTGCTAGCATGCTCGGCTTGTAGCTGACAACGTGCAGCTCACCTGTTTTTTACCTCCCAGTCACTCTGGTTCGCCCCTGGTAAGCCGAAAGGCTTCTGCCACTGTGAGGCAGGCTTTCTCTTGAGAAAGACAGCGCGGATCTTGTACTGGCTCATCCCAACCCACGTGACCTTTGGTAGGGGTCACCACTAGGAGAGGAGGCGCCATGCCCACTATTACTCTTCCCGATGGCAGTCAACGTTCGTTTGATCACGCCGTATCCGTAGCCGACGTCGCCGCCTCCATTGGTGCTGGCCTGGCCAAGGCCACCCTGGCCGGCAAAGTCGACGGCAAGCTGGTCGACGCCTGCGATCTGATCACCCACGACGCCACCCTGCAGATCATCACCCCTAAAGATGAAGAGGGACTGGAGATCATCCGTCACTCGTGCGCCCACTTGATCGGCCACGCGGTGAAACAGCTGTACCCGACCGCCAAGATGGTGATCGGCCCGGTGATCGACGAAGGCTTCTATTACGACATCGCCTATGAGCGCCCCTTCACCCCAGAAGACATGGCCGCCATCGAAAAGCGCATGCTGCAGCTGATCGAGAAGGATTACGACGTCGTCAAGAAGATGACCCCGCGCGCCGAAGTCATCGACGTGTTCAAGGCCCGTGGCGAAGACTACAAACTGCGCCTGGTCGAAGACATGCCGGATGAACAGGCCATGGGCCTGTACTACCACGAAGAATACGTCGACATGTGCCGTGGCCCGCACGTGCCGAACACGCGCTTCCTCAAGGCATTCAAGCTGACCAAGCTGTCCGGCGCCTACTGGCGCGGCGATGCCAAGAACGAGCAGCTGCAACGCGTCTACGGCACCGCCTGGGCAGACAAAAAGCAGCTGGCCGCCTATATCCAGCGCATCGAAGAAGCCGAAAAACGCGACCACCGCAAGATCGGCAAGCAGCTCGACCTCTTCCACCTGCAGGAAGAAGCCCCAGGCATGGTGTTCTGGCACCCGGACGGCTGGACCGTCTATCAGGTGCTCGAGCAGTACATGCGCAAGGTTCAGCGCGATAACAACTACCTCGAAATCAAGACCCCGCAGGTTGTTGACCGTATTCTGTGGGAGCGTTCCGGCCACTGGTCCAACTACGCTGAGAACATGTTCACCACTTCGTCGGAAAACCGTGACTACGCGGTCAAGCCGATGAACTGCCCGTGCCACGTGCAGGTGTTCAACCAGGGCCTGAAGTCGTACCGCGACCTGCCGATGCGCCTGGCCGAGTTCGGTGCTTGCCATCGTAACGAGCCGTCCGGCGCCCTGCACGGCATCATGCGTGTACGTGGCTTCACCCAGGACGACGCGCACATCTTCTGCACCGAAGATCAGGTGAAGAAAGAAGCCGCCGACTTCATCAAGCTGACCCTGGACGTCTACAAGGACTTCGGTTTCAGCGATATCGCCATGAAGCTCTCGACTCGTCCAGCCAAGCGCGTGGGCTCTGAAGAGCTGTGGGACCGCGCCGAAGGCGCCCTGGCCGATGCCCTGAACGAGTCTGGCCTGGAGTGGGAATACCAGCCGGGCGAGGGCGCGTTCTACGGTCCGAAGATCGAATTTACACTGCGCGACTGCCTCGGCCGTAACTGGCAGTGTGGTACCCTGCAGTACGATCCGAACCTGCCAGAGCGTCTGGACGCCAGCTACATCGCCGAAGACAACAGCCGCAAGCGCCCGGTAATGCTGCACCGCGCCATCCTCGGTTCGTTCGAACGCTTCATCGGCATGCTCATCGAGCATTACGCGGGTGTGTTCCCGGCATGGCTGGCGCCGACCCAGGCAGTGGTCATGAATATCACCGACAAACAGGCCGATTTCGCCCTTGAGGTTGAGAAATCTCTGAACGGTAGCGGTTTCCGTGCCAAGTCGGACTTGAGAAATGAGAAGATCGGCTTTAAAATCCGCGAGCATACTTTGCTCAAGGTCCCGTACCTTTTGGTTATAGGGGACCGCGAAGTCGAAACGCAAACCGTCGCTGTGCGTACTCGCGAAGGCGCAGACCTGGGTTCCATGCCCGTCGCGCAATTCGCTGAGCTCCTGACACAAGCGGTTTCCCGGCGTGGTCGCCAAGAATCGGAGTAATGACTATTAAGCGTGAAATGAGAAACGATAAACGTGCTGTACCGAAGGCCCCGATCAACGAGAATATCTCGGCCCGCGAGGTTCGGTTAATTGGCGCAGACGGCGAGCAGGTTGGCATCGTCTCGATTGATGAAGCGCTGCGTATCGCTGATGAAGCGAAGCTGGATCTGGTGGAAATCTCTGCAGACGCGGTACCGCCGGTCTGCAAGGTCATGGACTACGGCAAGCACCTCTTCGAAAAGAAGAAGCAGGCTAACGAAGCCAAGAAAAACCAGAAGCAGATCCAGATCAAAGAAATCAAGTTTCGTCCAGGGACGGAGGATGGGGATTACCAGGTAAAACTACGCAACCTGGTACGTTTCCTTACCGATGGGGACAAGGCCAAGATCTCTCTGAGATTCCGTGGCCGTGAGATGGCCCACCAGGAGCTGGGCATGGAGCTGTTGAAGCGGGTTGAAAATGACCTGCTTGAATACGGCACCGTTGAGCAGCATCCTAAGATGGAAGGACGCCAGCTTATGATGGTCATCGCCCCCAAGAAAAAGAAGTAATCTCCCGGGCACGGCAGGCCTGATGATTATGTGTAATTTTATCGAATGCGGAGTTCCAACATGCCAAAAATGAAAACCAAGAGCGGTGCTGCGAAGCGTTTCCTGAAGACAGCTTCGGGCTTCAAGCACAAGCACGCTTTCAAGAGCCACATCCTGACCAAAATGTCGACCAAGCGTAAGCGTCAACTGCGTGGTAGCAGCTTGCTGCACCCGTCTGACGTCGCGAAAGTCGCGCGCATGCTGCGCGTTCGTTAATTCTGGTCAAAGATAGAGGAAGTTACTCATGGCTCGTGTAAAGCGCGGCGTTATCGCTCGTAAGCGTCACAAAAAAATTCTGAAACTGGCTAAAGGTTACTACGGTGCACGCTCGCGCGTATTCCGCGTAGCCAAGCAGGCTGTCATCAAGGCCGGTCAATACGCCTACCGTGACCGTCGCCAGAAGAAGCGTCAGTTCCGCGCACTGTGGATCGCTCGTATCAACGCCGGTGCCCGCACCAACGGTCTGTCTTACAGCCGTCTGATTGCTGGCCTGAAAAAGGCGTCGATCGAAATCGACCGTAAGGTTCTGGCCGATCTGGCAGTGAACGAAAAAGCGGCGTTTGCTGCGATTGTCGAGAAAGCTAAAGCCGTTCTGGCTTAAGTACCCGCGACAATCACCCGGCGGCGCTAGCGTCGCCGGGCATTGAACGTCATCGATAGGGGAAGAGCCTTCAAAGCTCTTCCCCTATTTTCGTATCTGGAGTCTGTACATGGAAAACCTGGATGCGCTGGTCTCCCAAGCCCTTGAGGCCGTAGAGCGCGCTGAAGACATCAATGCCCTGGAACAGATCCGGGTTCAATACCTCGGCAAGAAAGGCGAGCTGACCCAGGTGATGAAGACCCTGGGCAACCTGCCAGCCGAAGAGCGGCCGAAAGTCGGCGCGCTGATCAACGATGCCAAGGAACGCGTCACCGAGGTGCTCAACGCACGCAAGGCCGCCTATGAAGAAGCCGAGCTCAGCGCTCGCCTAGCTGCCGAATGCATTGACGTGACCCTGCCAGGCCGTGGCCAGACCACCGGTGGCCTGCACCCGATTACCCGTACACTCGAGCGCATCGAGCAGTTCTTCACCCACATCGGCTACGGCATTGCCGAAGGCCCAGAGGTCGAAGACGACTACCACAACTTCGAAGCGCTCAACATCCCCGGCCACCACCCGGCACGGGCGATGCACGACACCTTCTATTTCAATGCCAACATGCTGCTGCGCACCCACACCTCGCCGGTGCAGGTGCGGACCATGGAGTCCAGCCAGCCGCCCATTCGCATTGTCTGCCCGGGCCGCGTCTACCGCTGCGACTCGGATATCACCCACTCGCCGATGTTCCACCAGGTCGAAGGCCTGCTGATCGATCGCGATATCAACTTCGCCGACCTCAAGGGCACCATCGAAGAATTCCTGCGCGTCTTCTTCGAAAAAGAACTGGCTGTGCGCTTCCGCCCGTCGTTCTTCCCCTTCACCGAGCCGTCCGCTGAAGTCGACATCCAGTGCGTGATGTGTTCTGGCAAAGGCTGCCGCGTCTGCAAGCAGACCGGCTGGCTCGAAGTCATGGGCTGCGGCATGGTCCACCCGAACGTGCTGCGCATGTCCGGCATCGACCCTGAAGAATTCCAGGGCTTCGCCTTCGGCATGGGCGCCGAGCGCCTGGCCATGCTGCGCTACGGCGTCAACGATTTGCGTCTGTTCTTCGACAACGACCTGCGCTTCCTCGCGCAATTCCGCTAGGTCAATGCCCGACGCAACTTTCAGGAGAACAGCATGAAATTCAGTGAACAGTGGCTGCGCGGTTGGGTAAACCCGCAAGTCTCCCGTGACGAACTGGTCGCCCGCCTGTCCATGGCCGGCCTCGAAGTCGACAGCGTGACCCCCGCTGCCGGCCAGTTCAGCGGCATCGTCGTGGGCGAAATCCTCGCCACCGAGCAACACCCGGACGCCGACAAGCTGCGCGTCTGCCAGGTCAGCAACGGCCAGGAAACCTTCCAGGTTGTCTGCGGCGCCCCCAATGCGCGCCCGGGCATCAAGATCCCGTTCGCCATGATCGGTGCCGAACTGCCAGGTGACTTCAAGATCAAGAAGGCCAAGCTGCGCGGCGTCGAGTCGTTCGGCATGCTGTGCTCGGCGGCCGAGCTGCAGATCAGTGAAGAAAACGACGGCCTGCTGGAACTGGCGGCTGACGCCCCGGTTGGCGAAGACATTCGCCAGTACCTGAGCCTGGACGACGCCAGTATCGAAATCGGCCTGACTCCGAACCGCGGCGACTGCCTGTCCCTGGCCGGCCTGGCCCGCGATGTCAGCGCCCTGTACAACGTCCCGGTCACCCGCCCAGTCGTCCCGGCTGTACCGGCTGCCCACGACGAAGTGCGCCCGGTCGAAGTGACTGCCCCGGCTGCCTGCCCACGCTACCTGGGCCGCGTCATCCGCAACGTCGACCTGTCCAAGCCGACCCCGCTGTGGATGGTGGAACGCCTGCGCCGCAGTGACGTGCGCAGCATCGACGCTGCCGTCGACATCACCAACTACGTGATGCTCGAACTCGGCCAGCCGATGCACGCCTTCGACCTCGCCGAAATCAACGGCGGCATCCGCGTCCGCATGGCTGAAGAGGGTGAAAAACTCGTCCTGCTCGACGGCCAGGAAGTCGCCCTGCGTGCCGATACCCTGGTCATCGCCGACCACACCCGCGCCCTGGCCATTGCCGGCGTCATGGGTGGCGAGCACAGCGGCGTCAACACCGAAAAAACCCGCGACCTGTTCCTCGAAAGCGCTTTCTTCGAGCCAATCTCCGTTGCTGGCAAGGCCCGTTCCTACGGCCTGCACACCGATGCCTCGCACCGCTACGAGCGCGGCGTCGACTCGCAGCTGGCCCGCGAAGCCATGGAACGCGCCACCGCGCTGATCCTGGAAATCGTCGGCGGCGAAGCCGGCCCGATCGTCGAGGCCGTCAGCGAACAGCACCTGCCCAACGTCGCCCCGGTAACCCTGCGCGCCGAACGCATCACCCAGATGCTTGGCATGGAGCTGGAAGCCGCCCAGGTCGAGCAACTGCTCAACGCCCTGGAGCTGACCACCACGGCGAACGGGGCAGGGCAGTGGACCGTCAACGTTCCAAGCCACCGCTTCGACATCAGCCTGGAAGTCGACCTGATCGAAGAACTGGCCCGCCTGTACGGCTACAACAACCTGCCGGTCCGCTACCCACAGGCGCGCCTCGCGCCCCAGGGCAAGCCGGAAACCCGCGGTGACCTGCCGAACCTGCGCCGCCTGCTGGTCGCCCGCGGCTACCAAGAAGCCATCACCTACAGCTTCATCGACCCGAAGTTGTTCGAGCTGTTCACCCCTGGCGTCGAGCCCCTGCTGCTGGCCAACCCCATCTCCAGCGACATGGCCGCCATGCGCGCGTCCCTGTGGCCGGGCCTGGTCAAGGCGCTGCAGCACAACCTCAACCGCCAGCAAGACCGCGTACGCCTGTTCGAAAGCGGCCTGCGCTTCGTCGGCCAGCTCGGTAACCTCGAGCAGCAACCGATGATCGCTGGCGTCGTCACCGGCAGCCGCCTGCCAGAAGGCTGGGCCAACGGCCGCGACGGCATCGACTTCTTCGACGTCAAAGCCGACGTGGAAGCCCTGCTGGGTTACTCCGGCGCGCTGAGCGACTTCACCTTCAGCGCCGGTAAACACCCCGCCCTGCACCCAGGCCAAACCGCCCTCATCGAACGCGACGGCAAGCCCGTCGGCCACCTCGGCGCCATTCACCCCGAGCTTGCCAAAGCCCTGGGCCTGGATCGCCCGGTGTTCCTGTTCGAGCTGGTGTTGGGTGACGTGGTCGAAGGCCGCCTGCCGAAGTTCAGCGAACTGTCCAAGTTCCCAGAAACCCGTCGTGACCTGGCGTTGATTGCAGGACGTGATGTAGCTTCTAACGCGGTGCTTGAATTAATTCGTGACAATGCAGGCGAATGGCTCACAGACCTCAGGCTGTTTGATGTCTACCAAGGTAAAGGCATTGATCCTGATAGAAAAAGCCTGGCCGTCGGCTTGACCTGGCAGCATCCATCGCGCACTCTTAACGACGATGAGGTGAACGTTACCCTGCAAAATATCCTCACCTCGCTCGAACAAAGGTTGAACACCACGTTAAGGAAATAACGGCATGGGTGCTCTGACGAAAGCTGAGATGGCCGAAAGGCTGTACGAGGAGCTGGGGCTTAACAAGCGTGAGGCCAAGGAGTTGGTCGAGCTGTTTTTCGAAGAAATTCGGCACGCACTTGAAGAGAACGAGCAGGTTAAGCTGTCCGGTTTCGGCAACTTCGACCTTCGCGACAAACGCCAGCGGCCGGGCCGCAACCCCAAGACAGGGGAAGAGATCCCGATCACCGCTCGCCGCGTCGTCACCTTTCGTCCAGGGCAGAAGTTGAAGGCCCGGGTTGAGGCCTATGCTGGAACCAAGCCATAACGACGAACTGCCCCCCATACCGGGCAAACGCTACTTCACCATTGGTGAAGTCAGCGAGCTTTGCGCGGTAAAGCCGCACGTGCTGCGGTATTGGGAGCAGGAGTTCCCTCAGTTGAACCCCGTGAAGCGGCGGGGGAATCGGCGGTATTACCAGCGCCAGGACGTGCTGATGATCCGCCAGATTCGAGCGCTGCTGTATGACCAGGGGTTCACCATTGGCGGGGCGCGGTTGCGGCTCTCCAGTGATGAGGTGAAGGATGAGTCAAGCCAGTACAAGCAGCTGATTCGACAGATGATTGTTGAGTTGGAGGATGTGTTGGTGGTGTTGAAGAAGTGATTTGCTCCGACGAATGGAAATTTTTTTGAGAAAAAGCTTTCATTTATCAAAAGGTTAGGGTAGATTCTTCAACGTTCTCAGCGGTATCGAGAATAGAGTCGGGGCGTAGCGCAGCCCGGTAGCGCACTTGCATGGGGTGCAAGGGGTCGAGTGTTCGAATCACTCCGTCCCGACCAATAATCCCAATGGGAAAGGCCAATGTTCAGAGCATTGGCCTTTTTCATTTGCGTGACTTTTGCGTGACTTCTCCGTTTTTCATGCCTTCCTCCTGGTCAGCATCGTAAGTACCGGTCCGCGCGAATCGGTTGCGGACACCTTGTTGGCTGCCTCGATCAGTTGACCGATCTCTGCGCCAGAGTAGTGACTGGTGATGCTGCCGTTCTTGTGTCCGAGCAGCGCCTTTCGATCTTCCTCCGAAACACCTGCAGCCTTCAGTCGCCGACCGAACGTGTGTTTGAGATCGTGCACACGGAACGATGCGAACCCGTCGTGCGCCGGCCTCAGGTTCTTCTCCTGCCAAACCTTGGCCGCCCTGGCCCTGGCCTTCTTCCATGCCGAGTCGTTCATTCGATGCATCGGCGTCTCATCGTGGTATGGGAATACCCATTCCTTGCTGATCCCGCGCTGTCGGTTGACGATCAACCGGGCAACGCTGTTCAGCACCACCAGCCTCTCGTCGCCGTTCTTGACCCCGGACTTCTCCGTTCGACCGCCGAAGTCGGCAGGGATCAGGAACACGGTAGCGTCGATCTCGGGCACATGAATCTCCCAATCCCAGCGAAGTTTGCAAACCTCCTGCTCCCGGCAGCCCGTGTTCACCTTGAACAGGGCCATCTTGTGCAGGTGGTCAGGCAGTTCCGCAAACAGCACAGCCTGCTCTTCCCATGACATCGGGTAGGGCTTCCGTGCTGACCGTTTCTCCTCCAGCATCGAGATCATCGGCACGTTGTCCAGCCACGGCCGCTGCTCGGAGTCCCGCCACTTCCTGGCGCACAAGTTCAGAACCCTGACCACTCGCTGCAAGGCGATGTTGATAGTCCTGTTCGATGCGCCCGGCTTGATCTTCCCGGTTTTCGTCTTCCCTGGCATCTTCCGGTCCTTGATGTACTGAGCCAGCGTCCCGTCATCAACGTGACTGACGGGAAGGTGGCCGATGTACGGATCAAGCTGCTCCAGATAGGTGGCGGTCAGCCAGATTGATGGCTGGTCGGCAAAATCCACCAGGTACTTCGTGGCGGCCTCTCGCCACAACCTGACCTGCTTGACGCCGTAGATCTTCCGCTGCCGCAACTGCTCCAGCCGGAATATCAGGTAGCGCTCCGCTTCTTCCCTTTCGCGAGCGCCAGTGCTTTCGTAAAGTCGCTCACCGTTGACCCTCTTGTCGATGTGCCAGATTCCGTTCCTCTGCGAGAGGCCCGTGATGGTTTTTCGCGCCATGTATTTCCTCCAACCTGGCGCTCGCTGCAGGGGGATTCTGTTCCCTTGGCGCCTTGTTTCGCAATTGCTGTGGTCAGGATGTAGTCAGTTGCCCAGGCGTCGAGCTCCTGCCGGTCGAAGCCGATGCCGCGCTCGCCGATGGGGAACTCGCTGACGTAGGGCCTGACGGTCTTGTTGAACTCGGCGCGACTCATGCCGAGGTAGGCGGGGGCCTTGCCGGCGCGGAGAATGCGCGGCAGGGCAGGCGCGGGCTGTGCCGCGCTGGCTGCTGTCATGTGGTGATCTCCAGGCTAGGCGGCCAGATCATGCCGTGAATTTGTGCCCGACCTGCGCCGCGCGGGCGGCTTCCTCGGTGCGGAACATGAGCCGGGTGGTGCTGACGCTGCCCCAGCTGTTGTATTCGACGTCGACCCACCAGGCGCCGAACTTGCGGTACGGCTCGCCGAGGATCTTCGTGACGTAGCAGTCGATCAGGTTCATGGATGGTCTCCACGCCGCCGGTGGCGGCAGGTTGGTTATTCTTCGTCGTCGGTCCGGCCTGTAACTCCACGGGCGAAGTCCCGCCACTTGTCTTGCTGGGCTTCGGTCATTTTGTTCCACGGTCCAGCGCAGTCCTGCTCCACCAGGGCGCCACCCTTTAGCTTCAGCGTGCCGCAGTTGCTGCCGAGGTCTTCGGCGGCGAACACGACTGTGATTTCTTCGGTCGGGTGAAGGGCAGAAAGAGCCTTGAAAACCGGCACCGGCGCGTTCCAGGCCGTATCGAAGGACAGCGAGCAGCCTTCAACATCGATCTTCTGGCTGTAGGCGTTCCACTTGGTGCCCCAGGCATGGCGGGCGAAGTCCATGCAGTGCATGTATCCGGTCTTGCGGTGATTGCGCAGCATCTGGACGAACTGCTCGAAGCTTTCGTCGCTGAGCTTCGTCACCGAGGATGTTTCGCGACTGTGCCGCTGCATGCCGGCGAGCATCGGGTTGTTACTGAGGGGTAGATTGATCGCTGCCTCCGCAGCGGTTTCAGCTGCGCCGCAGATGAAGTCCCAGGTGAACTCGCCCTCAAACTTAATGAGCTTGCCGAAGTCGATCCGGCCGTCTCCGTTGATCAGCGATGTGAGGACGTGAGCTGGCGCGCTGACTTTGTTGGTGATGTGGTTTGGCATGGCAATAGCTCTCCATGCCCGCGCATTTCGGCGGGCCTGAGTGGTAGGGGAATGGGTTACTTGATACGGCCGGTGAGCCGTTCGCGCCAGGTCAGGCGCCGGGGTAGGTGCTCGCGGTCATCGATCTCGACAACCACATAGGCCGTGCGGTCGAACGCGGCGTCACGGCGCGCTGCGAGCAGGCATGCTTCGTCATCCGCGCCCTGTGCAGTTCTGGCGATCAGCTCATGGATGTCGAAGCCTTTGCTCTCCACGTGCCAGCCGTGCACCACAGCAATGAATCGACTCATCGCGGCCCCCTGTAGATCAGGTAGGCCATGTACATCAGGGGCAGGATCATGGCTGCGCCTCCATTGCTAGGTCGATCGCCTGGCGTTTCTGCTCTGGGCTGGGCTCAAAATCATCAAGACCTTCGAGGTGGATGCACCCGTACTTCGCGTCTGGCCAGATTCCCTCTTGCACGTAGAGCTCGTAGAAGAAGGTGCCACGCCCGTTGGTGCCCATTCCTTCCAGGACGACCTGCCGGCCTCGCGCCAGGATGAAGTCCAGACGCTGCGTATCGTTGAACTCAGCCATGGATCAGCTCCTTGGGCACCTGGACGGTATCGCCGAGCTTGTACCGGACATAGCCTCGGCAGAACGCGACAAGACCTGTTGGGCCGTAGCACCATCCGGCGTCGGCAGGTCCACCAGCGCAGCGAATATCCTGAGGAAGGCCGGGGATGTGCTGTGCGCTGCCATTGTGCTTATCGATCATCGGGCCGCCTACCGCCCAGTCTTCCCAAGGGTTGAAGCGCTTGGCGTGCTCGATGGCCTGGCCCTGGTACAGGGCGAACACTCGCCAAGGAATGCCGTTGTAGCCGGGCGGCTCCAAGTACACATCCAGACCTTCGGCTTTGCCAACTGCCCAACCCAGCGCCTCGCCGGCCAGGTCTGCCGTCTTCACTTCGATTAGGTCGGTCATGACATCTGCTCTCCACGCTGGGCGGCAACGCTAACGATGGCTGTCCGCGCAGCCTTCCGGCGATCGCCCTGGGCATACTCGCTATTCACCCAGATCATGGTGTCATCAGCCCATACGGCCTCATCCTCACCAGATCCTTCGACGTTGATCTGCATGCCCAGACCGATAGCCAGTTTGAAAGCATCGCCGTCGTTGATGTAGGGATTCCAATGCGCCCGGGTGCCCGACTGACCTTTGATGCGTAGGGGCCATTTCGGATCACGGCAGGTGCAGGGCTCGACCTCTATCCCGGCAGCCTTGGCAGCCAGCAGCAGTTCTTCGAGTTCAGTCACAGCTGATACCTCTCATCAATCCAGCGCCCAGGCGCCAGAGCGGGTGTAGGTTCGGGTTGGGTTTCGTGCGGGGAGAGCTGGCGCTGGTTGCCTGCCTGCAGCTGGCTGTCGGGGATGCAGCTGATGCCGACCCCATTCAGCAGGTAGCAGGTGACACCGCGCTGGCTGTCGTGCTGAACGTCGATGACGTTCTCGGTTGCACTGGCGCCGGTGGCCAGCAGCAGGAGGCAGAGGGCGAGGCGGGTCATTCCTGAGCCTCCAAGCGTTCGTTGGCAACCATGTCGATGAAGGCCTGCGGCAACTCGACCGCCTCATGACCCGGCGACCAAGACAATGGCGGGCACTTGCTGATCATCTCGTTGAGCAATTCGAATGCCGCGAGCAGCTGGTCGTCGTTCACCTCGCCGTCTTCTGGCAGGTCGTCACAGAAGTGGTCGTTCGGGTCGATCTGCCTGGGGTAGTTCGGGGTGCAGAACACCAGCCGCAGGTCGGCCAGGTCCACCTCGTGTTCGATGAGGTAGTCCCGCAGGTCTTCCTCGTCGAAGAAGTACTGGTCGCCGTCGTATTCAGTGATCGCTTCGCCGGCCCATACGCGCTTCGGCATGGCTGAGAATTTGGCAGCCCGGCTCTCTGCGTGGCAGGTCTCGCACCACCCGTTTGTGGCATGGATGGGGTGCTCTGGGTTCTTCGCGCAGTGGCGGTGAGTGGACCCGCAGTAGCGGGCCATGTGCTCATCCTTGCCCCAGAACCGACCGGAAGGGTCGACCCAGCCGGTAACGGTCTGGAGGCTGGCGGCTTCGGGGGATTCGTACATCACGACTTTTTCTTCGCGCACGGGGATTCCTTGGCCGCCATATCGCGGCAGTGAATAGAGGGGAGAGGGGTTACAGTGGGGTGGAGTACAAATGTGCTCTTGTCGCGGTGCAGTCAATCAACCGCTGGTGCAAGGCCCAATTCGATCAGGATCTCGCTGACTAGGCCGCGCAGGTTGTCGCCTGGGCAGGCAAAAGTGTCTTGGTTGCCTTGGGTGTAGTTGTCGAAGACAGACAGAGCCTTGAGCCATTGCTGCTCGCCGAGCTCCACCTGGTACGGCCCGGTATCGAAAAAGTATCCTGAAGGCGGATCCTGCTCTTCATCGCAAGATAGTGCGGCGCTGATGCGCTCCGGCAGCGAAACGGCGTGGCAACCGCCCTCAATGGCAAGCAATGCCTCAGCAAGTAGTGCATCGAGCTTGGCAGCACGGTCGCGAAGCCCGCGGGCCTCATCGCTCAAGGCAGAGCGCTCATCCTCGCATTCGCGCAACTCCTCGCGGCACAGCAAGTAGCGGTCGTCGTCGTTGAACTGCCCGGACCCTACGCGCTCCTTCGGTGGCTCGCCGGTGACGCGCGCCTTGATGGCGGCCCAGGCCGGCTCGTACTCGGGCCAGTCACTTTCGATGACTAGGCACTCGCGGCTCGGCAGGTGAGCCTGCAAATGAAAAACTGGCTCAACCAGCGCGCTTCGGTAGTTGACCGGCACCTTTGCCAAGTCGCTAAGCTTGATGACGATGTACCGGCCTTCTCGCTCGAATTCCTTGCTCATGACTTCGGTCCCTTCTCTGTGCTGGCGGAAATAGCTGCCTCGATAAGCTCTCGCGTCTCTTCCAGGCCGGCGTACTCATCCCAATATTCGCGTTGAATGGTCTCTTTCAGCTTGTGCAGCAGCGCATCCTGCTCGGCCAGCTGGGCGCGCTGATTCGAAATGCGCAGGCTCTGTCGCTGGATGTTCGAGTCAGAATGCTTGATGACTTCGCGCAGCTTCTCGTTCTCCGCGCGCAGCCGCTCAGCCTCATCTAGTTGCTCCAGATGCCGGCGAGCGTACTCAGTGTTCGCAGCTACAAGCTGCTCAAGCTCGCTGGTATCGGGCATCGGCCCCAGCCCAACAATCGGCAGCCCAGTCGCCGCCGCATCCCTCTCTGCCTCTTCTTTGGTCCACCAGATGGCAGTACCAACCATCCAGGCTATAGGCTCGGGGTGGGGCTGCGGGGCTGGATGATCGAGGAGGGCTCTCATGCGCCGGGAGAAATCGAAGATCTGCGCTTTGGCGAAGCGTGCGCATGCGGCTTCAATATCTTCGCGCGGCACGCTGACCATCTCGGTGTTGCTGGATCGGTTTTCTGTGGGCATGGGGGTAACCTCAAGCGAGACGTTCAAGTTGTTGTTGGATGCGCTGGCCGATCCAGCGGACGACGAAGACGGCCTTGCTGTTACCGATCGCCTTGTAGCGTGGGCCGTCCGGGCATTCGTCGGCGGGTTTGCCACGATAGGGGATGCGGGTGTGATCGCCGGGGAAGCCCTGGAGCCATTCGCACTCGCGCGGGGTGAGGCGTCGGACCGAAGCCATAATCAGGGCGTGTGGCTTATCTCCGCCACCAGATGCCGCGCGAAGACACCCGGCCACGTCGTCTCCAGCCTCAATCGTTCCTCCACCGTCTCTGCCGCGCAGGGCGACGGAAACAATGGGCTGGCCACGGCCGGTGCCGTCCTCGCTTGCGTCGAAACCCTCGGCCTTCAGGGTGTGGGTAATCTCGCCGGTGATGCATACGGCTACCTGTCCGCCGGCGTTGGGGTGGCTGGCGCCATGTCCCATGGCCCGGAGCGTAGGTGCCAGGTGGCCGGCATCTGCCCCGTGGTCCTTGCAGCTGAAGGCAAGGAGGGCGTTTTCTTGTCCGCTGTTCCGACCCAGCGGGTGGACCAGGTCATGCAGCACGTCAGGATCCTGCGTTCCGTGCACCACAAGCATGCCGTTCTCGGCGTCCTTCTGAGTTGCGCTGCCGGCCGCTTTGCCGTTCGCCTGCAGTGTGCCGGCGACAATGTGGCCTGCCATGGCGTGGTCAACATCGCTGCCGCCATCAGTGCTTCGCAGCGTCCCAGCGACCTGGCCCTGGATGCAGAAAGTCTCGCTCTCCATGTCCAGCCGTGTGTCCTTGGCGGTCAGCGTGGCGGCCTGGCTGACATCGCCTTGGAGGCTATGGCCGCCATAGGCAGGCACGCCGGCCAGTACCTCGACAGCCGGTCCTTCGTCACCCTCGCAGTTCGGGCAGCCGTACTGGCCCAGGTCTAAGCCGAAGACGTATCCGCATCCGCACTGCAGCGCAGGGCCGAATGGAGCTCGTCCGGCAAGGTCTTGCCCCTCGCCTCGGCGCGGCGGAGTATCCCGGCGCAGGCCTTCGCGCTCAAAAAGTACTTCGAGTGGATCGAACCCTGCTCGAGCACTTGCGACAACGAACACACGGCGGCGTCGTTGGGCCAAGCCGAAATATTGGGCATCCAGAATCCGCCATGCGGCTGTTCGCGTGGGTCCATACACACAACCAGCGTCCTTCCATTTGCCCCCTGGCGGTTGGAGTTCTTCGGATTCGCCCACCAGGGCGCCGAGGAAGCAGCCAAACGCGTTGCCTTTGTCGGAGAGGACGCCGGGAACGTTTTCCCAGAGGCAGGCGGCCTCGGGCTCGCCGCGCTTAATTCGAACATGGTCAATTGCATCTAGCAGCTCCACGTATTTGATGGTGAGG
The DNA here is from genome assembly GCF_022179005.1 of Pseudomonas sp. PAGU 2196. Taxonomy (NCBI): domain Bacteria; kingdom Pseudomonadati; phylum Pseudomonadota; class Gammaproteobacteria; order Pseudomonadales; family Pseudomonadaceae; genus Pseudomonas; species Pseudomonas sp. PAGU 2196. The sequence goes on from NZ_BNTL01000005.1 coordinate 73,860, forward strand.
GCGCCGCGGGGATCGGCAAGGCCTTCGCGCATGCCGGCAACGCTGAAAGCCTGGCAGGGCGTGCCGCCGACCAGCACCTCGGGCGCTGGAATCTTGCCGGACAGCACCATGGCCGCCAGGCGGGTCATGTCGCCGTGGTTCGGCGTCTCGGGGTAGTGATGAGCCAGCACGGCGCAAGGGAATGGCTCGATCTCGGCGTACCACTCGGCATGCCAGCCCAGCGGGTGCCAGGCTGCGGTCGCAGCTTCAATGCCGCTGCAGACGCTTCCGTAAGTGATGGGCATTGGTGATCCTCGCCGGGGTGGCGTTGATATGAGGTTTGGGGTATGAGATAGGATCCGGCAAGTGGCCGGGGAGGGCGGAGCTATGAGCAATAGACCCAGTAACAAAGTGATTGCACAGGTACTAAAGGTGTCAGAGAGGGACGTCGAACTGTGGCTATCGAATGCCACGCCGATGACGAGCCCCAATCGGTGGCTTCTAGACTTTTCTCACGATATGCCCTGGGATCTGCGGAAAAGGCTGAAAATGAAAGCCCTCTCGTTGATTACGGTGCTACCCCCTGAAGGTTGATAGTTGAATAGGGGAAGGCGCTGGCGGGCAGCGCGGGTCAGGAATTGGCGAGCAGCAGCAAGCCTTTGTCGTCAGGATCGGCGCCAAGCCTGATGTCTGGCGCACGAAATTCACGCTGCATCCGCCATTGATCCAGGGCGCGCGCCACGGAATTGCTCAACGCGAATTTGTGGCGCGGTGGCAAACAGAGCAGCGTGAGGGCCTGAATCGGCCCAAGCGCATGAGCGCGCTCAATCAACACTCGGACGATACCGCTTCGGTCGGCGATGTTGATCCACTCGCCCATTTCATCAAGCTGCTGGATGGTGCCGCGCCTTGCCATGAGCCTGATTTCGATTCGTTCTGCCTTGATGTGCTGATCGCTTTCGATCTCAAGGTGGGCGCCGGCGGCGAAGTACGGGAACTTAGAACGACCAAGCTTGTGGGCGTTGTAGATCAGCAGGGTGAGCGCTTCGCCGCTTTCCTCAATCTCGCCCCAGGACATCAGGTCAGTAAGCTGGCTGGCGTGGGTGGTGGTCACCTTCAAGCGCAAATCTTGCTCGCCCAGGCGCTCCTGCTTCTCGCGCCGGCGCTCGTCACGCTGCTGCTGCGTCAGAGCCATCATCGCCTCCATTGCGCACAAAGGTGGTACCCGGCCCGATGTCTAGAAGGTCGCACACCCGGTTGATTATCTTGAGTGCGGCGTCGAACACCTTAGCGTCGTCGGGCTCGCGCGCCAGGCGCTTCATGTTCGGCTGGCGCTCAAGACATACCTTTTCAGCCAGGCGTCGCGCCAAAGCCCGAAGCTCGTCCGCGCTGTCGTGGAAGCGCAGGCTCAAGGCAAAAGCCAGGGCCACTTCCTCAGGCCGGTACTGACCGCCGCTGCGGGTGATGTACAGCTTGCGCACCGGCTTGCGCAGCGGGGAAACGATTGCTTGTGCCATGCTCGACCTCCTGCAGGCCGCTTGGGGGAAGGTGGGATTGCTCACGCCGCCTGTGCAGTTGCAGCGATCGGCGGATTTTTCGGTTCATGGGATAGCTCCATATCGCAGTCATGCCAGCCCGCGAGCCACCAGGCGCTATCGACCGACATTTCTGGGTGAGGCTGGTAGGCTCGGCACCGGCCAGCAGCCCGAGTTGTACGTCCGTGGTAGTAGGGCAGTGGGTGAATCTTTTCCGGCTTGACCCTTGGCATGGCTACCCCCGGTGCCGCTGAAGCGGGAAGTTGATCTTGAATGCCGCCAGGATTCGCTCGAGCTTGCGATTCCCGATCCCCAGCTTCGCGGTTACCCGGGTCCGAGAATTGCCGGCGTCCCGGAGAGCGATGATCTGATCGGCGAGCGCTCGATCTTCCTTTTCCTGATCCGCCGCGGACTTCGTTGGCCGGGCCGCCCTGGGCGGGGAGAAGAACTTGAAGCCCTCCCGCGCAGCCACACCCCACAGCGCACCTTTGGTTTCCCCAAGGAGCTCCGCAACCTCACCGCAGCTCATGGTCTTGGCCAGCTCGGCGATCTTTGCAGCGCGGGTCCTGGCTTTGGTTACCTGCTGTCTTTCGGCCTTGCGCGCAGCAGGCTTGGCCGGCTTCTGCTTGGGGTCTGGGTGCTTGCGCTCGGGCAGTGGTCGGTAGGTGAAGCCCTCCAGCACGACAAGCTGGCCACCAGAGGCAAAGAAGGCCGCTTGTGCGGCCTCCAGGTCGATTGATGGGTTCATGCTGCCTGGCTCCTCAGCTGCTTCTCGTAGCCGTCAACCAACAGCTTAAACTCCCACAAGTCCTGCTCAAGCTGTTCGATGTAGTCGTCATCGCGCTTGAACTCGCGCCACCAGAGCTGGCGGCCCACAGGCTTGAGGAGGGGGCAGTACATCCCGATGTGCCACCATTTGCGGCCGGTGATCCACATGCAGCCCTGCACCTGGTCGATGACTTCGCTGGCGTCGTTGTTGATGTGGAAGGCCCGCAGCTTGTCCGGGGCTAGGAAGCACTTGTACTCGCTCCCGCCATCCTCGCCGATGAAGCCGTCTGCGCTTGCGCCGAACGCGCCGTCATCGGTTTTGACCAGTCCGACCTGCGTAACGATCAGGCCGGTCTGGATCTCGTGCTCCATCCTGGCCTCAGGCTCCAGCTCGTGGCCACGGCGCATCTGCCAAGTCTCGAATCCACCATCGAGCGGTGCGCCACCGATTCGCTCGACGGCCAGCTCGAAGGCGTAGGTGAGGGCGGCATTTGACGGCTCTCCGACCTTTTCTCCGTCCAGCGCCTTCTGAACCACTTCTGCCTTCGGTGCGGCCTTGTAGCCGGCAAGGTCGCGGGCTTTCGATTCGCTATGGCCGGCGTTGATGGCGTCAACGTATGTGCGCTGCTGGGCAGTCAGCCCATTCACCTTGGATCTGGCGGCGCTGAACATGCTGGCAGTGATCACTCCAGCGCGGGCCTGCAGCCACTCTGGGGAGCCCTGGGTGCAATTGACGATAATCATGGATTGGCCTCCAGTACTGTCTTCCGCTTGGTCACGGCGATCTTCACCGTGTCGTAACCGGCCTTGTCTCCGCTGGCTTGCAGAACCTTCAGCGATGCCTGCCAGACATCCTTCAGCTCGTCAGGTGTGGCTGCTGCTTCGACTTTGGCGAGGATCTCGTTCACCGCCTGGGCGCGCATTTCAGCGGTATCGGAGCCATCCGACGACTGCGCATCATCGTCGCGAACGTCGCTGGTAGTGATGTTCAGCAAGGCGCACATGACGTATCGCTTGCCGTAGGTGGTGGAGGAGCCAACCGCCTGGACCTCGTTCCGGCCTTTGCCGATATCGGCCGGCAGGCTCATGGTGGTCTGTTCGCGGTGACCCTCGCGGTGCATCAGGATGCCGGTGACGCTGATCGACTTCTCCTGATTCTCGACCTTGAAGGTGATCGCGAAGCCATGTCGCTGCATGATCGGCTTGATGATCCGGGTGATGTCATCCAGCGTTGCGTAGGCGTTTCCCGTGTGCAGGTTCACCGCGGCTTCGAACACTGTAGGGATCTCGCACTGCATTTGAGCCATGCCGGCGTTGAATGCCGCTTCGGCGGTCTTGGCGTGCATTCGTTCGTGCATGGCCAGAAGGCGCTCCATCTTCTCGATGTCGCAAGTCGGGTCGGCAGCGGCTCGGCTGATCACTGCCATGATGCTGTTATCGACCGGGCCGGCTGCCGTCACTGCCTGGCGGCGCTGCTCCGGCACAATGATGGTGCTGCTCATGGCGGCTACCTCAGAAGTTGATGGTGATGTTCGGAACTTCGCGGCGGGCGATCTTGAGCACGATGGCCTTGGCCAGCTCCTCGGTGATGTTCATCGACATCAGGGCCTCTTTGGCCTCGCCCATGATCTTTATCTTGTGCGCCTGATCGCGCTCACGGGCCTGCTGCTGGCGAACGATCTCGGCAGCGGCTGCATCGGCGCGGCGGCGTTCATCCTGGCGCGCCTGCTCGGCCGCTTCTTCAGCCCGGCGAGCGGCGGCCTGGCGCTCAGCCTCGGCTTGGCGCAGCACTGCCTGGCGGTCGGCTTCGGCCTGAGCGGCAGCGCGCTCTGCTTGCTCGGCCTGCAACTTGAGCTGAAGACGCTGGTTCTCGGCTTCGCGTTCTTGCGCAGCGGCCTGGTCAATCAGTTCCTGCTCCCGGCGGGCAGCCGCTGCGCGTTCGTTGGCGGCACGTTCATCAGCCTCACGCTGGGCCTTTTCTGCCGCCTCGCGAGCGATGGCAGCTTCCCGGTCGGATTTCTCCCGGGCTTCGGCTTGTGCGCGAAGTTGGGCCAGTTCTGCCTGCTCGGCTTCGAATGCCTCCCGCTTGGTCAAAGCAGCGCGCAGCGCGGTCAGCACCTTGTCCTTCGCGACGCCGGCCTCGGCCTCGAATTCTTCCCAGTGAGCGCCGAGCTGCATGCCCTCAGCCTCAGCAATCAGGCCCTTGATGTGCAGAGAGGTCTGATCGCCCAGGTCGTCCGCCAGAGTCTTCAGCCAGTTCAGGCGGTCGTTGTGGCGGTCGATCCGCGCATCTTCGGCGGCTTCCCACTCGGTGAGCGGTCGGCGAGTCTCGTCCCGCAGCGCATCCATCTTGGTCACGAACTCGCGCAGCTCAGCCTCGACCACCTTAGGCATTTCCTTGAGGCGGCGCAGGTAGTCGCGGCCAGGCTTCTCGACCGCGGTCTTCGACTTGCTGACCTTGGCAGCCAGGCTGGCGATGCGCTCGCGGCCCTTGCGGGTTTTCAGGTCGGGCACTTCGCCCAGGACCTCACCTTTCACCAGATCGATGAATTGCTGAAGGCCGCCGGCCACGTAGATGGCCGGCGCGTTCTCTTCGCTGATCTCCTCGATTGCGATCAGTTTCTGTTCTGCGGACATGCGAAACTCCCGCGCCATCCATGCGGTGGGCGCTGATTATGTGGTTACAGGGTGATGGTTCCGGCCAGAGCGCTCAGGAGGAGCCAGCCGGTGAAGAAGGTGAGGGCGATGAAGGAGCCACGCCAGGTAGCGATACGGCGTGCACGCTGGTAGCTGGTCATGGCTTCAACCTGGAAGGTTTGGCTTGGGGATACGCTTGAAGTTTTGGACTGGCTGAAGCTTCGAGACACCGTACCAATGGCACTGGGGATTTTTGGCGATTGAGCGCAAGGAAGCGAGAATGCATTCCTTGTGCATATGGCCTCGAAAACCTCCGCCCAAGTAATGACGCAGATGGCCATTGAACTTGATCAGGTCAAGGTTGCTGTGGAAGTAGCGCTGGCTCATGCGCGCACCTCATACCCAACTGTCCACTCGCCGCACATCCACCAACTGCGGCTGACAGCCTCAGGATTTTCGATGAACGCCTCGGCAGCGGCTTTCTTGGCGTCAAACAGCGTCGGACCCTTGAAGAGCATTAGCACCCGGTCACCAGGCATGGCTTGGGCCTCGGGCAGTTCAGCGACCTGGTCGTCGATGATCGACGGGAAAACTGGCGTGGTCATGCAACCTCCTTGCGCCCATCAACGATCTTGTTGAGGCGCCCGCAGTAGTGGTTGAACTCTTCGATGGTGATGCGCTGGTCGGCCAGCATTTCGGTGAGGAGCTTGAGGACCATGGCCTGCCAAGACAGTGGCGTCTCAGGGTAAGCCATGGCCTCAAGCTCTTCGTCGATCAGGACGTGAGGGCTTTTCATTGAGCCTCCTCGGCCTGGGCCAGAACTCCTTCTTTGGCGAAGGGGGTGAGCAGCTGGCGGGCGATCTCTTCTAGCGCCGACTCAGGGTTGGCCACGCTCAGGATCTCGTCAGCTGCCGCTGCTGCATCACTGGTTACCTTGCAGCGCGCCGCCAGGACCAGCCGGCCCAGCGCCGAACCGCTGACCTCTGGCAAGCCAAGCTGGCCCATCACGAACTCATCCACCGCTTGGGCGAAGCGCTCGAAGGTCACGCCCTGCTTCGGGCGCATCCGGCGCTGAAAGACCACGTCGCGGCGCGCCATCAGTTCAGCGATGCCGTCGTCGATCCAGCGCTCCTCCGGCGAGTTCTCACTCACCGCCGGCGGCATCCGGTTGTCGTACTCAAACTGTGCTGCTCGAAGTGCGCCCATGGCGTCCTCCTGGTTGGTTGTGCGGCCGCATTGGTCAGGAGCCAGGCGAAGGTGACCAAACCCACCGTGAAAGGTGGCCTGGCGCCTGCCAATGTGGTCTATGTGAAGGGAAGGGTGCAGGCGGTGAGCGCTACCTCACATGCATCTGGTCTGGCCGGGTAGGCCCCGGATTCGCCTGCGTGTGCGTCGATTAATGTTTACTGCAGTGAGCCTTAAACTAGATAAGACTCACGGTGATGAGCTTTAAATCGAGGAAAGCTGCATCGGAATGTGATCTGACGGTTCCGTCTCATCCGCGGCGGGGGCGACCCACCGCTTTGCAACCACGTTGCCGCGCTTAGATGCTTCGACTCAGATCACACTCCGATGCAGCCTGCGATGGGGAGCAGGGCATCGGGCAGTTAGCGTCAGGCTGACGTGGCGCTGGTTGTCTCTTCCGGGGCCTCGCCGGTGCACGCTTTGCCGCACAATGGGCAGTAGTTGGCGACTACCGACACCGTTTTGTTCACGCGCTTCATGCCGCCGGTTTTCTTCGGCGCCATGTAGTGGCCGGTGACTTCGACGCAGAATCGGCGCATGGCCTTTCCGGTCTCGATGTTCAATGAAAGGTTGTGTCCCTCTGCGCGCATGTAGAAAGGCCCGGATCCTGGCGCCTCCTCAGCAAGCTGGTCCGTAACCAGCTTCACGGCATCGCTGATGCAGGTGCAGCTCATCGTCTTGCCCTCCAGGGCGGTTGATTTCAGGTTGCGGCAAGCTGGTCCGCCCTATCCAGAAGGGCGGTGCAGACACGCTCATCGAATCGGTCAGTGGTGCGGTATTGGTCGACAGCTTGCCGGATGACTCCGGCCTTTGCGGTGGCCCAGGCCCTGTGCGCTTCGTGCGGGCAATCAAAGCTGCCAACGCTGGTGCGACTGCCGTCCAGCCAGTGAACTCTTGCCATGAACGGTTTCCCGCGCTTCGTGCGGGATACCCCTACAGGCAGATCGCCGCGCTGGGATGGCCGGTCGATGGCCAGGTTGTTCAGGATGCTGGGCACGAACACCGATGTTTCCGGGTGATAGATCTTCTCGCTAGGACTCAGGATGTACTTGTCCAGGTGATTGCCAATCCAGGGCTGACTCTCCATACAGGCCTTGAAGGCGCTGAAACGAAGCCATTGCTCGGCCACCTGGCATCCTTCGTAGTGGCTGTCATCGCGCTCTCCGAAGCAGCGTCGAAGAATCCCTTTCCATCTGCTGTAGAACGGGCAGTTGTGATAGCGGGGCAGGTCGTTGATGCCGACCCCAAGAACCAATCCTCTCGCCATGTTGATCTCCTGCGCATCGAAGCTGCCTCGGTGAAGCAGCTTTGATGCTGGCCCTGTCGCCAAGGCCAGCCAGTGAAATCGATTAGCGCTTACCCAAGACCGCCTTGGTGACGACCTTGGGAAACTTCTTGGTGCGGATCTCGTTTGCCTGCTTGTCGGTCAGCAGGCCCGCCAGATACAGCGTGGTGATCGACGTGTTGATGTGGTCGAGGCGCTTTGCCTCGTCGGCGTTCATTTCTGGGAACTGCTGCGCGAAGGGACGCGCTGCCCAGCCTTGCTCGAACGTGCCTGACATTGTCTTGCCCTCTGCTATTCAGTGGATTCCCCCTGATGCGCACCGCTTGAGGCGCACCGGGGAATCGTCTGCGGTTACTGGCAGTTAGTGCGCGCCAAGCGAATCGCCTCTTTGGCCAGATCGAAAGCGCGATCAGCGCCTTCATCCCCGCGCTGTCGGCGCATCACTCCGATCTGGTTCCAAAAACGTGCGTCCCTAACTTTTGCCTCGATGTACCAGTGCTTCATGGGCTATCTCCTTGGATTCCCAAAGCACCCGGTCGCCCAGGTGCTTCAGTGAATCGTTCTGTCCCATTACCGCCGGGGTGGCGGGGCGCATTGCATGCCCGGGTCGTTCTCTCGGTTAAGGCGTTTCACCTTCGTCAGCCGTACAGGGTTATCCCTGTCGTGGGCAGCCTTTCGGGGCTGTCTGGCGCCGGTCGCCGGTAGAGGCAATGCGGTCTGTTCACCAGTTCCAGAGCTGGCATGGGGATCGAATTTATTGCTCGCGCTGTGCCGTTGCCGGGATCGATCCGCGAGGTTCCCATCAATGTGAAAGAGCGGTGAGGCTTGAGGGCCTCAACAGGACCGGTTAAGTCGCTGCGTTGAAATCAATTTAGAAAACTAAACAGAAAGCGTCAAGGAGTATTTTAGAAAACTTAACAGGCGGGTCGAGCGAAAAGGTCTGCACCCCTGGAAATGTCAAGGCTTACGGATTTGTAGGAGATGGGATAATCTGCTGTGGTCCCTGTATGCATATACAGTAATTGGAGGATCATATGGCAAGGGCGCAAAAGCAGAAGCAGCAGGAAAAATTCGTCATGTCAGGCGTGGAGCGCCTAGGCCTGCGAGTTTCATCAATGATCAATCACCCGATCGCCCAACAGCAGCGGTGGGTGACGATTCACCGACTGGACACCGACGGTGATCGTGAGTGGGATGAGGTGATGGGGGTTATTGCCGAAACCGATGGGATTGAGATGACTTTCAATGATGAAGACGAATCTGTAACGCTTGCATGGGAAGCATCATCAGACGATGACCCGAGGGTTGAGTGCCTCGACGAATTCGTCGCAATGGAAGAGCCGGCGCCATTCTGACATCCACAAAAAAGCCCGCGCGTTGCGGGCTTTCGGGATCGAGAGGGCGGCTAGGCCTTCTTGGCATTCCAAATCAGCAGGACTTTAGCGTGGATCGTGACGTCATCCATCCGCGCGGTCTGATTCTCGTAATGCGGGTTATCCGAAATCAGCCGGAAGTGGTCTTCATCCAGTCGCATCATGCGCTTGATGTACAGCTCCTGGTGCCAGGTGATGACGTAGATCCCTTCACCAATGAACTCGTTGATGCCTCGGTCAACGATGACCAGGTCCTTGTCATTGATGGTTCCCTCCATGCTCTGGCCCCAGCCGGTAATCATCGCCAGCGCAGTAGCAGAGGTATAGGTCACGCCTTTTTCGCGGAGCGTCTCCTCGCGCACGACCAGGTTTCGGACCGCCTCGTTGTAATCGGCCGGGACCTGGCCATGGCCCATAGCGGCCCGGACGTCGTACTGCGGAATCAAAATCTCATCCTGCTTAGGGCGAAGACTCGAGAAGGCCGCGGGCAGGTATTCCTGAGATGATGCCGGGCTATCGGCTTCGACTGCTGCGGCAATCATTACTTCGCGTGCCTTTTCCGACAGGTTCTTGCCTGCTTTGGAAGCGAGTAGCTGCGCGACCAATTCGGCTGTGGTGGATGCGGCTGCGCCGCCATCAGAAGCCTGGTCAGAAACTGAGCCACTTCCATCTGACAGCCACTGTGGGGAGCAATCCAGGGCTTTTGCCAAGGCGAGCAGGTTCTTGCCCTTGGCGCCGTTCGTTCCATTGATCCAGAAACTCACGGTGGCCTTGGACACGCCAGACAACTTGCTCAGCTCAGTGGAGCTGATATTCAGCTCCTTCATGCGCGCTATGACGCGGTCTTTGAATTCCATATTAAGGATTCTAAACATTTCAATGTTTAGATAACTTGCCTTGTGCTGTTAAGAACTCTAAACTCGGTGTAGACATCGGAGAAACACCCATGACCTACGACGAAGCCCTGAAACATTTCGGCACCGGCCGCGCGATCGGAGACGCCCTTGGCGTTACCGGCAGCCGCGTCTCTCAGTGCCGTGCGACAGGCGGGTTCTCCTACCCAATGCAGTGCGTTTTGGAGAAGGAGTCGAGCGGGGCGCTGATCGCGAAACGCGAAGACGACCCATCCGGCCCGCTCAAGAAATCTGCCGCTTAACCAACTTCATAGCCGCAAGGAGCCACAACAGCATGTACCAAGACCCCAGCCAGAAGCGCGCCATCCCGGTGAAGGTTCGTTTTGAACCAGTGCTCGACCGGATCCTCCGGAAGGCTGCGAGCAAGACCCGCATGCAGCACGCCACCTATCTGTACGAAATCATCGAGTGGGCCGTAGCCAACGGCGTTATCGAAGAGCTGATGCAGGACAAGCAGCAAGAAGATATCGCGGGCTGAAGGCCCTTTGGAGGCCTAAATGACCGTGCAGCTTGATCAGCTGCCGCCAGATGTGCGGCAGCGAATAGAGGGGCTGATGAGGGCCAACAACTGGGACTTCAACACAGCTATGAACCAGGTGTTCGAAGCGGCTGTTGCCAGTGGCGCTCTTTCAGTGGTTGGCCGCCGTAAGGCCAAGGTTCTGCAGTTGGTGACCCCAATAAGGGCCTCACCGAGGGACTCTTCAGGGTAGGGCAGAGGCCCTCTCTGAATTGCAGGCACAAAAAAGCCGGGATTGCGGCCCGGCTCTCTGCTTCACATAAAACTCTTGAGGTGAATTATGCATCTGCAGGAATCCAGTATACAAGCCCAATCGAATCTCGCGCCACAAAACGCGAAGCACGATTTCGTGGCGCGCACGATGAGCAGTTTCGATCTGCTGGTGCTGGTCAACGAAGCCAGGATGCAGCATGGAGAAAGCGAAGTTCGGCGTGCCGACTTCACTGCCCGCTGCAAGGATGAGCTCGACGGCGAATACTACGAAACTTTCGTTTTAAAGAATTCCCGCGGCCCGGCCTCGGAAGGACTGATGCTGACCAAGGATCAGTGCCTTCTGGTGTCTATGCGCGAATCCAAGGCTGTGCGCCGGAATGTCGTGCAAAAGCTCAACGAGCTATCCCAGCCCCGCGAGCTCACTCGCCTGGAACTGATCCAGCTGGCCTATGAGGCAGAGCAGGCGCGCGTGCTGTTGACCGTCGAAGTCCAGGCCCAGGCCACAAAGATCGAGCACCTTGAAAACCTGTTCAAGGAAGGCATGACCGCCACCCAGTTCTGCAAGGGCCTCAATGGGGTCAACGTCATGCAGATCGGGCATTACCTGGAAGGCCGCAACTGGCTCTTCAACGAGAGCAAGTCCGGTACCCGCTGGCGCGTCGGCTCGTACGCCCGCGACAAGTACATGACCGAGCATCAGCACGAGGTCACCCCACACGGCAAAGACCCGTTCATCTCGTTCACGCCTGTGCTTCTGCGCAAGGGCGCTGTGCGCCTGTACGAGTTGTACCTGGCCGGCCAGCTGCCCATGAAGAAGAACTGGGACGGCCTGCACACCCACGACAAGGCAGTGCGGGGTGCAGCATGAGCATTCACGACATGCCGGAGGGCATGAAATCCGAGTTCCTGACCGCGTTCCGCGCAGAGTTCGGCTTCGGCGAGATGACGGCCACGGCCAATGACGATGCTGCCGCCATGCTCAAGGCCGCTGCGTGGGCCTGGCAGGCGGCGCGTGAGTCGGAGAAGGCCGCCGGCATCAGCCCAGAAGTCACGGCTGTGATGCGTCGCCTCGACGAAGAGGAGCGGGACCAGACATTTCTGGCTGAAACCTTCGTGCGAGAAACGGGGCGAGCCTCGATATCTGCGCTGCAGCGCAAATTCAAGATCGGGTACGGCCCAGCTTGCCGGCTTATGGAACGTTTGGTAGCTGAGGGCGTTGTCAGCCCCATCGACTCGGAAGGTCGTCGCCAGGTCCTGCCGAAGGTGACGCCATGAGCAAACCCGTGAACGTGGAGAAGGCCACGCCAACCCTGTTTTACGCCAAGCAGGCGCCGTACAGCTCGGTCAGCAACGACGTGGTGGCCATGATCGCTAACCCCGACGCCCTGGCCATCTGGATCTATCTGCAGACCCGTTCCAGCGACTGGAAGGTGATCGGCTCGTACCTGCAAGACCGGTTCTCGATTGGCCGTGATCGCTACTCGAAGGCCATGGCCTACCTGAAGGAAATCGGCCTGGTCAGCCATGAGGTTGTGCGCGAGGAGGGCACCGGCAAAGTGCTTGGCCGCCGCGTGATCGTCCACTACGAACCGAACCTACAGGTTTCCGAATATTCGGTTAACCGAAGTGTGGGTTCTCCGAATGGTGGGGAAACCGACAACTACTCAATAAAGGATTCTTCTACTCAATCAAGGAGTAAACCCGATGTCGCTGACGCTCCTGAGCTGGTCGACTTTGAGCGCTTCTGGAAGATCTACCCGCGCAAGGTGAGCAAGGCCGACGCCAAGAAGGCTTGGACGAAGATCAAGGTAACCGCCGACCTGTTCGACCTGATGGCCAAGGCCTTGGCTGCTTGGACCGTGTCGACCGACTGGACCAAGGACCACGGCCAGTACATCCCGCACGCATCCACCTGGCTGAACGGCAAGCGCTGGGAAGACGAGCTGCCTCAACCAGCAGGTGCGGGCCAGTCCGCCCCCCGTCGCCAGACCAACGAACCCGACTTCAACGACTCATCCTGGGCCGAAGGGCTGATGGTGCGCACATGAAATCAGCAAACCAACTGATGGCGGTCATGCAGAACCGTCCGCCGGAGCTTCACGGTGGGCCGGTGGTGGTTTCCCTGGAGACTGCCGAGGTGGTCAACGGCCTGTTCCGTCGCCTGCGCGGCATCTTCCCGGCCTGGCGCCAAGCCTGGCCATCCACCGAGGCCCTGGCCGCAGCCAAGGAGGAGTGGATCAAGGAATTCGCCGCCGAGGGCATCCGCACTGTCGAGCAGATCGAGTTCGGCATCGAGAAGTGCCGCAAGCTCAAGAAGCCCTTCGCGCCGAGCGTGGGCGAGTTCATCGCCATGTGCCAGCCGACGCCTGAGGATTTCGGCATGCCGGCTCCGGCTGCTGCCTGGGTCGAGGCGCTGATGGGCTTCTACAGCCACGAGGGAGTGAAGATCGCCGCCGTGGCCACCGGCCTGTTCGACCTGCGATCCGCCCAGCAGAGCGACAAGGGCTTGCAGGCGCGCTTCGACCGTGCCTACGAAATCGTTCTGCGCCGCGCCAAGGAAGGCCAGCCACTGGACGGCAAGATTGCCACGGGCATCGGCCACGACAGCCAGAAGAGCCAACTGGACCTGGCCGATGAGTACGCCAACCAGCGCCAGGCCCGCCTGCTGGACCTGCAGCAGATCCCATCGAGCGCCGCAGCGTGCCGTGCACACCTGCTGGCCAAGTTGAACATCAAGCGCGCCGGGCAGCCGGCCGGGGAGGGGGTGTGATGGATCCTCGATATCAGGAAATGAAGCGTAAGTGGGACGAGCTCGTGAAGGAAGAGACCGCCACCTGGCCCAGTGAAAAACCAAGGATCATCGTCGAGTACTCCGTATTCGGCATGGGCTGGCTGGAGGAAAACGGCATCTACGGCGTTCGCGGCAAGGTGAGCATTGAACAGCTCCAGAGCATAGAGACCCAGCTGAAGACCGATGAGGAAATTGGCGAGGCTCATCATTGCGCCAATGGCGAAGGCGACTACCTGATGGTCGTGGACTATGACCGAGGCGAAACCGACGACTACGGGCGAGTCATCTACTCACCGTACTGGGATATCAGTGTGATCGGCTTCCGCACTTTTGACGAGGTGCTGGCCCGGCGCGTGACGAGCGAGGAGCGCAAGTGATGGACGACCGCGAATTGCTCGAACTGGCGGCGAAGGCTGCTGGCATGGCTCCGCCCTATGACGAGCACGGCATCTTCAGCGCCTGGGTTGGCGATCCAGTGCACGGCCATTGGTGGAATCCGCTCGAAGACGACAGCGATGCCCTCCGCCTGGTCGTGATTCTGAGGCTTCAGGTCGTCATGCACGCCGATTGGGTGGAGGTTCTTCAGGACGGCATCCGCATGGCCAATGCCACCAGCGAATACTTCGCTGGGTGCATGTTCGAAACGGCGCGCGCTGCAATCGTCCGCGCTGCTGCCGAAATTCAACGCCGGCAGGACGAGGAGCGCACCTGCGATCAGTGCAGAGGAGAAGGCCGGGTTGGCGGGATGGACCCTGCCGAGGGGGGTAAGAACTGCGGTGCCTGCGATGGCACTGGCATGTACCAGGAGAAGCACTGATGGACACCAACAAGATGCGCGAGCAGTTCGAGGCGGCATTCGTCGAGGAAATGTGTCGCCGCGGCGGCGAAGGGTTCCGTCCCACCGTCCTGTACTCGCTCAGCCAGAAGAAGCCAGACGGCGACTTTCAGCACATCACCGAGTCCCTTGCATGGTGGGCCTGGCAGGCCTCCCGAGAGGCCGTGGCGGTGGATCTGCCTTCGGCCTGCGCATACGAAGGCCTGACCGAGCACTTGGGTTCAGTGATCGAACTGTCCTACGAGGCTCCGGAGCATGACCCTATTGGCCTTTCTCGGCTCTCTGACGTCCGTGCGGCCATCGAGGCCCATGGCCTGAAGGTGGCGCCATGAAGATCGCAATTGGAATCGTTGGGGCCTTGGTTTTGGCTGGGTGGCGTTTCCCGTCACCGCTTGATGCCAGAGATCGCTACCTGCGCCCAGCGCACACTTTCAGCAGTTGGGGGATGCAGCCATGACCATCAACAAAGCAAAGCTGAAGGCGCTCGCCGAGGCCGCAACCCAAGGTGAGCGAGCCGCCGAGATGTGCATGCGCGGCATACCCCATGTCATCACAGACCAATGGGACATCGCCGAGGTATGCGCTACAGAGGGCGATAACGTGATGGCTGATGCCGAGTTCATCGCCGCCACCGGCCCGGCCACTGTCCTGGCCTTGCTCGCGGAGATTAGCCGAATCGAAATCGACGCGGCATATGTCATGGCTGGCTCTCGTACCAGGGCGGAAGTCATCGACCAGCTCAAGGCCGAGAACGAGAAGATGCGCAGCTTCCTAGCGGATGTCAGCAGAACCTCGGGCGACAAGTGGGCCGTCATGGCTGCGCGCAACCTGCTGAAGGAGTTCGGCCATGACTGAAGCTATCGCGAAACCTCGCCACTTCTGGTCCTCGGGCCCGAGCCGGGTCCGTGACGTATGCAGGCTGGCGTACCTGTTCGCCACTGAGCTTGCCGTGGCTGGGGCCATCGAGATCATAGTCCGACCGGTTAAGTCCCGTCGCACCCTGGAGCAGAACGCGAAGCTCTGGGCCATGTTGGCCGACATCGCGCGCCAGGTTGAATGGCCGGTGAATGGTGTTATGCAAAAGCTCGACAGCGAGGACTGGAAGGCGCTCATGACCGCAGCGGCACGCCAGGAGGTTCGCATGGCCTCCGGCATCAACGGCGGCGTTGTGATGCTTGGCGTCAGCACCCGGCGTATGTCCGTGGCTGAGCTGGGCGACGTCATCGAGTGCATGTACGTGTTCGGCGCCGAGCGTGGTGTGCGTTGGAGCGAGCCCAAAGGGAAGATGCCTGAGCAGTGGGAGGCAGCCGCATGATGCAGGGCAAAGGGATCAAGCCGAAGAAGTGCAAGGCGCCCGGTTGCGGCCGGCATTTCAAACCGACCATGACCACGCAAAAGGTGTGCAGCATCGCCTGTGCCAAGGCCATGGCCAAAGACCCCAAGCTGCAGAAGATCGCGGCCAAGGCCATCACCAAACAGGCCCGCGAGGACCTGCAGGAGCGCCGGGAGAAGCTGAAGACCCGCCGTGAGCATATGGCCGAGACCCAGACCGCGTTCAATGCCTACATCCGCGAGCGCGACGCCGGGCTGCCGTGCATCAGCTGCGACTCGCTGCCGAGCGACCACGACCTCATCACTGGCAGTCGCTGGGACGCCGGACATTACCGGTCTGTGGGCGCCTGCCCGGAGCTGCGGTTCGAGCCGCTGAACGTCCACCGCCAGTGCGTGAAGTGCAACCGCAACCTGTCGGGCAACGCGGTCGAGTACCGGATCCGTCTGGTGAAGCGCATCGGCGCCGATCAGGTGGATTGGCTCGAAGGGCCTCATAAGCCCCAGCGCCTGACCATCGAAGACCTGCAGGCCATCAAGGCCCTGTACAGGCAGAAGCTCAAAGACCTGAGGAGGGCAGCGGCATGACACCAGCATGGGGATTTCTGATTTTGGCCACCCTCATGGTGGTGGGTGGTGTGGCGTTGTCCTGGGCGGGAGCAGTGCGCCGCAAGCGCAGCTACGAAGAATTCATTTTGAGAAAGGCCAAGCGGGCAGGGGGTGAGCAATGATCTATCGAGACGTAATTTCCGCAGTGATTCGCGCGCTGGCGTCGGAGACGATCAACAGCGCAGGCGGCTGTGACTACACCCCAAAGGTGCAGGCCAGCAAGCTGAAGGGCGAGATTGTTGGCAAGGATGCGGCATTCCTGACTGACTGCTGGGTGTTCGGGCGGCTGCATTCCTGCTTGGATCAAAAGCATTGGCTGGCCCTGAATGCGCGCTACTCGACGCACATGGCTTCCAAGGTTGGGGCCATAGGTCGAATTGTTGCTCACGTGACCTCGCCGGCGCCCAGGCTGTTTCTGACCAAAGCAGTGACCGCGTGGGCCTATCCGCAGCTCGGTGGCGCTGAGCGCCCGGCTGCCGAAAGGGTGACACTCGATGTTGACGACGATGCCCCCGCCTGGCGAAAGGCCGCTGTTGCTAAAGCCCAGCAGGCCATCAACGCAAAGCTGAAGCAGCGCCAGGAAGCGCCGTGCGAAGGCGTCATCATCCTGCCCGCGCACAACTACGACATGAACACCTGGGATCTCGATGGGAACCCAGAGCGCACCCGCCGAGACTGGCGCCGCAAAATCTTCAAGGGGCTGGACAAGTTGGTGGATCAAGCGCTGGTGGAGGCTGGCGAGATCCTGGGCAACGAGGGGGTTTTGTTCGATGACCAAGACGCCGCATAGATCGCTTGACATGACATGCCGCTTCGCCGAATATTCACCCATCCTGTCATTCCTGCGCTAGTTGAGGAGTGACCACAAAAGCCCGGCCATTGAGCCGGGTTTTTTATTGGCCCTAAGAGGGCCTCAAGAGTCCCGGCCACGAGCCGGGATTTTTGTTTCAGCAAGAAACGCAACTGCAGCCAGGGCAGGCCCTCACGGGACAGCCTGGACACTGCTAGCCGGTAGTGTGGTGATACGGAAAAACACCGGCAGCCCGCGCATCCATTCCCTCACTGTGCTGATGGATGGCGCGAGACTTGACCGGCGAGACTGGTGCATCAGGGTGCCAGCGCTGGAATGGTCTTCGGCGGACAGGTGGGGAAAGACCCACGCATATTCAGGCCGGCTCGACAGACACCACCAGGCGTTTGCCGAGCGCGGCCAGGGCGCTTTCCAGGGCCTCAAGCTTCGTGCCGTGCATGAAGTCAACCAGTCGGTCACCCTGGCTCTGACTTACGCCGAGCAGGCGACACAAATCGGCCTTGCGCATGCCTTTCTCAACCATCGAGTTCCACAACTCGATTTTTGCCACGGTGAGTGCGGACAGCGCTACTACTGGTTGACCTTCTTCAGGTGCTGGCGCTCTAGGGATCGCTCGACGTTGATCCACGTAAATCGAAAGCGCGAAAGGCATCAGGGTGCCGGCCTCTACCAAGGCTTCGTCCAGGTCATCCCCGGCGGCGTTGAACTCCGGGATGGTGTCGCAGGTAAGCGCGACACCTGGAGTGTCTTCGGTGTGAACTGTTACCGGGTAGTCAAACATTTCTAGCCCTCCCTCGGGCGGCTCTCTGAGTGATGTTCGTCAGGCGAGGCGATGAATCGGTTTAAACGGTGGTAGGGGCTCATTTGAGCCCCAGTTGCTTGATGATTCCTTTCCGGGTTCCTTCTTTCATTTCTTTTGCACCGTGATCCGGAAAGATCGTTTGTTTGCCTTCGAAGTAGATTTTGAAATGGCTCGTTCCGTTTAACGATTCGAACCTCACTCCTCTGGCTTTCAGCCACCGTTTGAACTCGTTGTAACTCATCACCTCGCCTCGCTGTTGTGTGGGCTCAGTATACAGCAAATTTGCTTTGTGTATAGCAAATTTGGGATATTAATTTCGTGCCGCCCGGAGTCGAGTGCATGGATAGTTTTCATCGCCTGCTCGACAGGCTTGATCTCCTGATTGCGGGCCTGTTCGGCGTGATCGTCGCCAGCTGGTGGCACAAAGACGACCTGACCGACTGGCGCGCATGGATGATTTTCCTGATCACCGGTGTGGCATGCGCGCTGTACCTGACGGGAATGGTCAGTTCATACCTGGGCGTCACCGAGCCGAATACCGTCGCTGGTGTTGGCTTTCTGCTCGGCACCTTCGGTGGCTCCCTACTTGCCGCCATCAACCGGGCAATCAAAGCCGCTGACCTTTGGGCGCTCATCCGCCAGAGGTTCGGGGGAGGCAACCAGCCATGAACCTTGAAACCATCAACACCATCGCCTGCGGCCTGATCGCCTTCTGGGCAACCTGGTGCGTGCTGAGCGGAAGGGTGCGCGACGGAGTGATCGGCAAGCTGATCTATTCGGCGATCGCCATCAGCGGGTTTGTCGTTATGGCCCGCAACCAGAGCCTGTTCTTCGGCCAGACCACAGCGGTACTCACCATGCATGCCACGTTGGCCCTGGCCGGGGTGCGACACATCTTCATGGTCATCTGGTGGCCGCGTGTGCAGGTATGGCTCTGCCAGGCCCTGCGCTGCGAGCACTGCCTGAAGGATTGCCAGTACGGTCCGGGCGGTATAGAGCGGCGCAAGCGGTAGGCCGCACCACAAATTCGATAGGCGCCGTTTCGTGGCGCGAAAACCCGAGAATTCATCATGGACAACCAGCACAAGAAGATCACCGGCTACCGCGACCTCACCCAGAGCGAGATCGACGGCATGAACTCGATCAAGGCCCTGGAGGCCGATGCCGGGGAGCTGTTCAAGCAGATCGGCCAGATCGAAGGCGTGGATCAGCGCACCTTGGCCTTGGCCAAGACCAACCTGCAGCAGGGCTTCATGTGGTTCGTGCGCTCGATTGCCAAGCCAGTCGATTCTTTCAGTTGATGACTGCTTTCCTCGCTATCTCTACGGTTTGCCGTTGAGCAAGGGCAAGAAGGTCTTGGCCGACCTAGATGGCGCAATCGTGCACGCACAACGAGACGACTCGCATACGGGACAAGTGATTGTTTTTTTGGTGGTTTGGGCTTTGAGTGTTTAGTTATTGTCTCTTGCCGATGTATTATTGCCACCACAGAAATCATAGGAGTGAGCGAGCCTGGCAGAACATGACCTGCACTGCGGCACCTGTAGTAACGGTGATCGGGAACAACGCCCCAGTAGCCATTACCCAGACCAATGTCAGTAAATGCGACAACCAGGCCGGGGATTCGATTTCCCCTAACGAAACCAAACAAACATCACCTACCGAAATCCCAGGAGGGACGAAGATGAAAAAAAGCACCCTAGGAATCAAATCGTTAGCTCAAAAAGCTCGAAATGTGACTGCAGGCTTTGTGATGCTGGGCTCGTTACTGGATGTGGCTGGGGTACATTCCGCTCAATCCTATGGTTTTTGATTCAGCACCTCTCCTGCCTGGCTAACTCGCATCTAGGCCCTTCAGAAATATTGGGTATGCCCATGAAGCGGCCATACCCTCCTTCAAAACTGCTGGAAACCTCATCTGTCCGGCTTTGGCGTCCGCCTGACATCAGCTCCTGATGTATGGGATTGGCTGCAAGCCGAGATCCTCACCAAAACCGGTAACGCTCCACCATTTCAAGTATCAGGATTTACCAATGACCACAAAGCAACCCGACTGGGAGGCGATCGAACGAGCCTACCGGGCCGGCGTGCTTTCCGTGCGAGAGATCGCAGCCGCTCACGAGGTCTCCCATACCGCCATCAACAAACGCGCCAAGCGTGATGGCTGGGACCGTGACCTGAAGGCGAAGATCAAGGCCAAGGCCGATGCACTGGTTTCCAGGCGAGAGGTTTCCACAGAGGTTTCCAGCAAACAGGCGGAAACCGAAAGGGAGATTATCGAGCTCAATGCCGAGGTCATCGCCAACATCCGGATGGCGCACCGGGGTGACATATCCCGCAGTCGCCGACTGACGAACAAGCTGCTCGACGAGTTGGAAGGGCTGACGGACAACCGCGACCTGTTCGAAGAGCTCGGCGAGCTGATGCGAAACCCTGACGACAATGGCCAGGACAAGCGCAACGACCTGTACAACAAGATCATCGATCTGCCTGGCCGCACCAAGACGATGAAGGAGTTGGCCGAGACGCTGAAGACGCTGGTTGCGCTGGAGCGCCAGGCCTATGACCTTGATGTCAAGCAAGGCGGTAGCGAGGAAGACACCCTCTCCAAGCTGATGGATGAATTATCGAAGGACGCCTGACCATGAAGCCCGAGCACCTGAAACTGCTCCGGGACCGGTTCTGGCGGCTGAACAACCTGTACTTCATCACGGACAAGCAGGGCAAGAAGGTCCGCTTCCGCATGACGCAGGAGCAGGTCGATTACTTCCAGGGGATGCACACTCGGAACATCATCCTCAAGGCCCGACAGTTGGGCTTCACCACGCTGGTGTGCATCGTCCAACTGGATGCCGCGCTGTTCGAGGCTGCCAAGTGCGCCCTGATTGCACACACCCTGAACGACGCCAAACGCCTGTTCCGCGAGAAGATCAAATATGCGTATGACCACCTTCCCAAGGAAATACGCGCTGCTAACCCTGCTCGCAACGATGCTGCTGGTGAGCTTGTGTTCAGCAAAGGCGGATCGCTCTACGTGTCCACATCCTTTCGGGGCGGGACTCTACGGTATCTGCATGTATCCGAGTTCGGGAAGATCTGCGCCAAGTTTCCGCACAAAGCCCGAGAGATCGTCACCGGCGCCTTTGAGGCTGTCGCCGCAGAGTGTTTCGTTACGATCGAGTCGACGGCGGAGGGGCGGGCAGGGTACTTCTTCGATTACTCGCAGAGCGCAGAGAAACAGCAGCTGGCCGGCGTGCCGCTGGGCCTGCTGGACTGGAAGTTCTTCTTCTTCAGCTGGTGGCGGAATCCGCTCTACTGGCTGGACCCGACCGACGTCACGATCCCGGATCGCCTGACCAAGTATTTCGACGAGTTGAGCGCCAAGCACGGCATCGTCACCAACCCAGGCCAGCGCGCCTGGTACAGCGCAAAGGAAAAGACCCTCGGCGACGACATGAAGCGGGAGTACCCGTCGATCCCTGCCGAGGCATTCCAGCAGACGATCGAAGGCGCTTACTACGCCAAGCAGTTCACCAAGCTCTACGCCGCCCAGCGCATCGGCAAACTGCCAGACAACAGCCACCTTCCGGTGCATACCTTCTGGGACATCGGTGTGGGCGACTCCACGGCCATCTGGTTCGTCCGGATCGTCGGCGAGGAATACCACGTTGTCGACTTCTACCAAAACAGCGGTGAAGGCCTGCGGCACTACATGAAGGTGTTGAAGGATCGCGGCTACGAGTACGGCCAGCACTGGGGCCCCCACGACATCGACAACCGAGAATTTGGTAGCGACGGCAAGACTCGCCGAGAACTCGCGCGAGAGGGCTACGAGATCGACGGCCAGGTGTATCGGATGACCTTCCAGGTGGTGCCGAAGCTTGGAGTGGATGAGGGCATTGAGCAGGCGCGGGAAATCCTCCCGAACTGCGCTTTCGACGAATCAAAGTGCGAGGAGGGCATCACTGCCCTTGAAAGCTACCGCAAGGAATGGGACGACAAGCGCGGGTGCTGGAAGGACAAGCCCCTGCACGACTGGTCTTCCCACCCGGCCGACGCCTTCCGCTACTTCGCCGTGGCCAAGACCAAGCGCTCCGTGGTCAAGCACGTTCCAATCTCGTTCACTTTCTGAGGCCATCCATGCCTAACTTCCTCCCCCGGGCAGAGTACTCGGAGGCCTTGCCCGGCTGGCAGCTGGTCAAGCGCTGCGTGGCGGGCGCCCGTGAGGTGCGCAAGCACGATATCTACCTGCCGATGCCTGACCCGGAGAACAAGTCTCCAGAGAACCAGGCGCGGTACAAGCAGTACAAGAAGCGGGCGATGTTCCTGAACATCACCGGGCGCACGCGCACCGGCCTGCTGGGCGCTGTGTTCCGCAAGACTGCGGAGCTGGAGTTGCCCGTCGGGGTCGAGTACCTCAAGGAGAACGCCAGCGGCGACGGTACGAGCCTGGAGCAGCTGTCCAAGGACGCCGTGGGCGAATGCCTGGACGCCGGTCGCGGCGGGTTCCTCGTGGACTTCCCTGCAGTTGAGGGCGTGTCCTCGATGGCTGACATGCAGGGCCGCAGCGCGCTGATTCACCACTACGGCGCCGAGTCGATCATCGACTGGGACGAGCAGGTGGTCGATGGCGTGAAGCGCCTGGTCTATGTCTGCCTGCTGGAGTGCGTGTCCGAGTTCAGTCCGGACAGCCTGGAGCGCACAACGAGCACCCAATACCGCGTGCTGTTACTGGCTGATGGGCGCTATATCCAGCGGGTGTACAGCGAAGACAAGAGCACCTACACCGAGGTCGCGCCCCTCGACAAGAATGGCCGCCCGTTCGATCACATCCTGTTCAGCTTTTACGGCGCCCAGAACAACGACGCAAGCGTCGACAAGTCGCCGCTGGAAGACCTGGCCGACGTAAACATCCTGCACTATGGCAACAGCGCGACGGTGGAGGAGAGCGGCTTCATCAGCAGCCAGCCCACGCTCTTCATCACCACGGACATCACCGCCGACGACTTCGCCAAGCTGAACCCGAACGGCATGCATATCGGCTCGACCCGCGGTTACAACCTCGGCAAGAGCGGCACCGCCACCCTGATCCAAGCAACTGAGAGCCAACTGGCCCGCACGCTGCTGAAGGACAAGGAAGAGCAGATGCTCATGATCGGCGCCCGCATCGTGCAGAAAGCGGGCGGCGCAGAGACGGCTGAGGCGGTGCGCATCCGCTATAGCTCGGACAACAGCGTGCTGGGCACCATCGCCGGCAACGTGTCTGAGGCCCTGAAGCGGGCCATCCTCGACGCCGAGCGCTTCATGATGGGCGAGCCGGACGATGAAGGCACGGTCTTCTGGCTCAACCAATCGTTCTTCGACGAGACAATGACCGCCCAGGACATCCTGGCCCAGGTCCAGCTCTGGCAGCAGGGCCTAATTGCCAAGTCCGACGTCCGCACGAACCTACGACAGGGCGGTGTGCTCGAGGCAGACCGCAGCGACGAGAAGATCGACGAAGAGATCGCCCAGCAGCTGCCGGTGACCGGCAACGACACCGGAGATGGCGGCGATGAGCAGTGACGGCTACCTGTCCGACGCAGCGACTCGCCACCAGGTGCACGTGCAGCGCTACGCCGGGGGAAGCCTCAAGCGGCTGGCCAAGTTCATCACCAAGGCCATTGGCACCGCCAAATCGCGCGTATCAGAAGGATTGAGCCGGTACGGCACCCAGCGGTACGAGAAGCAGATCCAAGAGCTACAGGGTGAGCTGGCGGGCGTGTACGGCGAGATGAAGCAGCAGGCCGTGCTGGACCTCGCCGAATTCGGCGGCTATGAGGCTGAGTTCAACATGACGCTGCTGGGCAAGGTCGTGAAGACGGTCGTCCAGCTGAACAGGCCAAGCATTGAGCAGGTCGCCGCCGCAGCTCTGGCCGATCCGCTCGACCTTGAGGTCGGTAAGGGTCGCCAGCGCATCAGCATCAACGGCGCGCTCGACCAGTACGGCACCAAGAAGAGCGCTGAGATTATCAGCGAGATTCGCATGGGGTCGGCGCTGGGCGAGACGTCTGGTCAGATCAGTCGACGGCTGACGTCACTTGGCGTTCAGCAGCGCGATCAGGCTCAGGCCTTGGTCAATACCATGACCAACCACATCGCCACCACGGCGCGCGTCGAAGTCCTCAAGGACAACGACGACATCCTCAAGGGGATGCGCCGGATCGCAACCCTGGACAGCCGGACCACGCTGTTCTGCATGAGCATCGACCAGACGATCATCCCGCTGGATGGGCCGAAGCCGCCGTACCACTGGCGGTGCCGGACCACGCTCATCCCGGTGCTGAAAGACGAGTTCGCCCGGGAGATCCCAGGCTCAACCCGGCCCTCAGTCGGGCCTGATGGCGTCGAGCAGGTGAGCAGCAAGACCAGCTACGGCGAGTGGCTGGCCAGGCAGCCGGCGGCGTTCCAGTCCGACGTGCTCGGCCCCGAGCGCTACAAGCTGTTCAGCAAGGGCGAGCTGTCAATTGACAGGTTCGTGGACGACGACGGCAAGACTCTAACCCTCAAGCAGCTGCGCGAGCGTGAGCCGATGGCTTTCGAGCGGGCGGGATTATAAAGCGCGAGGCTAGTAGCCCCGCGCTTTTGTTGCTGGGTTATGCAAGAGCCGGATCAGCAGCGCTGCCTTTCTTTGGCTTCACTTTCTTCTCGGCAATCGCCTCTTTAAGCACTGCAGGAAGCTCGGTGCGGCCATCCATCATTGCCTCGACGAAATTTATGCAGGCCTTGGCCTGCATATTTGCGAGGTTGTAATCGCCGTGGGTCCGCCCGAAATCACCGGTCAGGGTGTCTTCAAGTCGGTTGGCGTGGTTGCGTTGCAGCTCGATGAAGGCATCTAGCTCCTTCAGTGCTGCCCCTTTTTTGCGCTTATCAGAGCGCCATTGTTTATCACCAATCATGTTGATGCACTCGGTTTGGCCAGCCATAGGGATCTATGGCTGCAGCCGAGCATAACCATACACCACGCACAGCGTGGGTCGCTCGTATAGCAGGCAGGGCCTGCCCAACGTCTCTGGGAGACAGCAATGACCTTGAAATTCCAACTGGACAGCCTTGAAGGCGTCGAAGAATCGGTAGCAGCCCTGTACGTCGAGAAGGATGGCAGGTTCGTCCTTGGTATTGATGGGCTTCCGCAGCAGGAGGACGTCACCGGCCTGAAGGCCAAGGTGGAAGAACTGCTCGGCGAGAAGAAGGCAGCCGAGAAGGCGCGCCGAGAGGCCGAAGACAAGGCCCGTGCCGAAGCTGAAGAAGCCGCTCGCAAGTCCGGCAACGTCGAGGAGCTCGAGAAGTCCTGGTCCGAGAAGTACGCCCGCCGCGAGGCAGAACTGACCGGCCAGCTCGAAAGCACCAACAGCACCCTGCAAGGCCAGATCCGGGATCTGACCGTGGGCCGCACCGCTACCGAGATCGCGACCACCCTGGCTGTCCCTGGCAGCGCCAAGGCATTGCTTCCCCACATCGAACGCCGGCTGAGCGTCGAGCAGCGCGACGGTAAACCCACCGTCGTCGTGCTGGACGCGGCCGGCAAGCTCTCGGCGGCAACGCTGGACGAGCTGAAAGCAGAATTCACCAACGATCCGGCCTTCGGCCCGCTGATCGCTGGCAGCAAGGCATCTGGCGGCGGGGCCGGCGGACACCAAAAGGGCGGCGGGGCCGCGCAGAAACGCTCCGAAATGACCTCTGTCCAGAAGCGCGAATACATCGAAGCGCATGGGCAGGAGGCATACCTCAAATTGCCAAAATAGGAAGTAACAGATGGCCACTACCCTCAACTCGGACATGATCATCTACAACGATCTTGCCCAAACCGCCTACCTGGAGCGTCTGCAGGACGTACTCGAGGTATTCAATGCATCGTCCGGCGGCGCGCTTATCCTGCGCAACGAACTGATCGAGGGCGACCTCCGTAAGCGTTCGTTCTACAAGATTGGTGGCAGCCTGGGTCACCGCAACGTTAACTCCGATGCAGCTGTAGCTGGCATCAAGATCGGCGCTGACGAAGCGGTCGGCGTCAAGACCCCGTGGAAATACGGCCCGTACGAAACCACGGAAGAAGCGTTCAAACGTCGCGCGCGAAGCCCGGAAGAGTTCTCCATGCTGGTTGGCCAGGACATGGCCGATGCGGCCTTGGACTACTACATCCAGACTGCCTTTGCGTCCTTGGGTGCTGCCATTGGTGCAAACGCCAACATGGTTGCCAGTGGCTCCTTCGCGGTCGATCACAAGAAGGTGCTGACTAAGGGCATGCGCAAGTTCGGTGATCGCTTCAACCGTATCGCGCTCTTCGCCATGGACTCCGCAACCTACTTCGACCTGGTTGACGACGCCATCGACCAGAAGATTTACGAAGAGGCGGGCGTGGTCATCTACGGCGGTTCGCCTGGCACCATGGGCAAACCGGTCCTCGTATCCGACAAGGTCACCGAAGAGCGCATCTTCGGCCTGCAGGTGGGCGCTGTTTCGGTAACTGAGTCCCAAGCCCCGGGTGTGCGCTCGTATCCGGTAAACACCCAGGAAAACTTGGCGATCGGCTATCGCGCGGAAGGCGCTTTCAACGTCGACATCATGGGTTACTCCTGGAAGGACACCGCAGGCGTAAACCCGAACCTCGCAGCGCTCGGCGCCGGCGCGAACTGGCGTAAGCATGCGACCAGCGACAAGGCTACTGCCGGCGTTCTGATCGACCTGTCCGCGCCTTAATCGGCCACAGCAAAGGCGGGTCCAGCGGGCCTGCCTTGGAGATAATCCATGGAACTGATTTACACCACCCAGCGTGACGGCTTCGAGCAAGGCCGGACCTATCGCAACCCACGACATTTTGATCAGGCCGAACCTGGCGTTGAATCGGTTGTGGTGATCGGCGATTGGCCCAAGGTGGTCGATGCTTACGAAGCCGCTGGCGCTGATGTGTCAGTGGTTGAGGTACCTACACGTGTGGCTCTTGTCGAAGGTCCCGATCATGCAGCGCTCGATCGCTTGGTCACCGAGCTTGCATCCATCGGTGTGATCGTCGACTCCTTCGCCGCGCAGCGCCTGGAGCGCCCTGAAGGCGAGCTTGGCGAAACTGCCGGCCACCTATTTCAGGTGTTGGAAGCGGTCAACGCCGGTATCGCGAGCCTTCAGCGCGAGCGCGACGGTGAAGTCGAGAAGGCCAGAGTGCTGCAGAAGCAAGTGGACGATCTGCTGGCCCAAACAGCCAAGCGGGAGCTCGAGACCGACGAAATCCGCGAGGCCAATGAGGTCGCCGAGCTCAAGGCCACGTTGGACGCTGCGAACGTCACTTACCGCGCCAACGCCTCGAGAGAGTCGCTGCAGAAGCAGGTCGCTGAACTCGGCCAGCAGTAATCCCGGGGCTCCGGCCCCACTCATTCAAGCGGAGGCCTGATGGCTACCTACATCACCGTGGCCGACGTGGACACCATCCTCGGGCCTGACTGGGCAGCTGCGGGGCTGAAGGAAGAGGCGGTCTTCGAGGCGAACGCCTACCTAACCGCGCTCAACCTAGCCGGCATCGACATGGGCAACATCCCTGACGATGTGAAGCAGGCGGGCGCCAGGCTGGCCAAATGCGCCTCTCAAGGCAAGCTGTACCAGCAGCAGACCGAGGGTTCGCTCGAATCGAAAACGGTCAAGGCTGACTCGGTATCGACAAGCAAGACATTTGGCTCGATCGATAAGGCAGGCTCTCTCGCCCAGCCAGCCGCCGTACAGCTTGCGCTGGCCATTCTGGCACCCTGGCGCAGTAACCCATTTGCCTTTGCGGTGAAAAGGGGATAGCCATGGGCTTGCGTGAAGATATTCAGTCCGACTTGGCCGAGTCATTCGATGATCCCGACGGATTGGCTGATGCTGTAAGGCCAGTCGCCGGCGTTCGCACGGTGAAAGGGATCTACGACCCAGGTTTAGGAGGTGCTGCCCCAGCCAAGACCATCCAATACTCTGGCCGCGGGGTGTTTGGCAGTTACCTGGCCAAGGAGATCGACGGATCACGCATCCAGACTGAGGATGTGAAGCTGCTGGTACTGCAGAACGAGCTGTTTGAGCAGCAGGCCGGGGTGGTTGGGGAAACCCCGGCGGTTCCCAAGATTGGCGATCAAGTCAGTGGTTACCGGGCGCTCAACGTATCTGAGGACCCGGCTAGGGCTACCTGGACCATCCAATTGAGGAAGTGACATGCCGCGCGGCTCGCATATGGTTCAACGATACGGAGGGCTTGAAGGTGGTTTTGCTGACAGCATTCGAGCATTTACGGAGCAAGCTCAGCAGGCGTTGGACTCCACCTTCAGGACAATTGTGATTGAGATCGGCAGCAGCGTCATCCTCATGTCGCCGGTGGGCAACCCGGAACTATGGGCGGCCAACGTGGCCCACCGGGCCAAGGCCAACAAGGCTGCCGACCACTACGACTTCAAGGTCTCGGTGCGCAATACGCTGATCAACCTAAACCAGGACAACTTCACCAAGGCCGGCAGGTTGCGCAAGGGCGTGAAATACGCCAAGCCCCTCACCAAGACCGAGCGCGAGCAAAACTTTGCTGTGAACGGACTGGTGGCGGGCCAAGGCTATGTGGGCGGACGGTTCCGGGGCAACTGGCAGTTCTCCATCGATTCTCCGGCGGCAGAAGAGCTCGACCGCATCGACCCGTCGGGCAGTCAAGCTATTGCCGAGCTCATGGGCCAGGTGCAGGCGCTGACCATCGGCCAGACCGCGTTCATCGTGAACAACTTGCCGTATGCCATCCCGCTGGAATACGGGCATTCGTCGCAGGCTCCGGCCGGCATGGTCCGGGTCACGCTCGCAAACTTCCAGCGCATCGTCGACGAAGCCATCAGGAAAAACCGCGTATGAGCCAAGCAAAGGCCCGCCAAGCTATCGAAATCAAGCTGATGGCTTGGGCCGCTGCGCGCCCGATCCGTGTTGCGAACTTCGAACAGGAGTTCGTGGCTCAGCAGGGTGAAACATACCTGCACGCGTTTCAGCTACCTGGTGCGACCACCTGCCGCTACCTAGGCGGTGAGGCCTACGAATACACCGGTGTCTACCAGGTGAGCATTGTTTGCCCGGCCGGCCAGGCGCTGACGAATGCCGAGACACTAGTCGAAGAGCTCAGCGGACTGTTCCGGGTCGACTCACTGCTTAGCTGCAACGGCTTCGAGGGTTTGGTCACCGAACCTGTTGACCAGGGCCCAACCATCACCGAGTCGGCCACCTATACGGTACCGGCCAGCTTCACCTACCGCGGTGTCGCGGACCTGTAACACCAGAGCACCTTTCAGGCTACAGCTAGGGGGCACCCGAAAGCGCCTTCCCTGGGGCGTTGCTGTGGCCGATCTATTTCCAGGGCTATTGCAGGGGATACACCATGGACAAATTGATTATCGGAGACATCGAGCTGAGCGTAATTGATCATGGCGGGCAGCCTTGCTTAACGCTTGCGGAGATTGCCACCGCACTCTACGGGAAAGGGGGTGATCAAAGTGATGCACCCTTTGAGCGTGGCATTCGTCAGCTCAATACGCTCTACCGGCGTCATGCTGACGAGTTCACGCCTACCATGACCGGCATGATCAAGATGCAAACCCGGGGCGGCGAGCAAGATGTGCGGGTATTCAGTCTTCGTGGTGCTCACTTGCTTGGCATGTTCGCCCGTACAGATCGGGCCAAATCCTTCCGGCGCAAAGTGCTCGATGTGCTGGATGAGCATGCGCGCCACGGGCAATCGCTCGGTGCCGAATTCCAAAAGACGCTACTCGAGTACAGCGGTAAGCAGGCGGTCGCCAGCCTTTGCGGAAAAGGCCTGCGCCAATGGCAGCGACAGAAGCCTCCACTTGAAGCAAAGCTGAGCGACTTGGCGTCGCAGTTGCAGCCATCACTTCCACTTCACTGACACCACCCTGACGAACGAAAGCCCGCCCAGTGCGGGCTTCGTCGTTTCTAACCAAGAGGAAACACACCATGGCCGCACGCTTCCCGCTGCCGAACGGCGCAGTTCTGGAGATCGCACGTGTCATCGGCGCTGCCGTTCTTTTCACCAAGCTGACCAACGCCAAGCCACCAGTTGCTACTGCTGCCGGCCACACAATCAAAAGCGGCGATATCCTGCTGGTCAACTCTGGCTGGGCACTGATCAATGATCGAGCCGTGAGGGCATCCAATATTGCCGCCGACGCTTTCTCTCTAGGAGGCCTGGATACCAGCAATGTGGAGCGCTTCACCGCTGGTGCCGGCGTCGGCTCAGTGCTTCCGGTATCTGACTGGGTGCAGATCTCCAAGGTCACCTCGTTCACTTCCTCGGGTGGCGAGCAGCAGTATGCGACCGTTGGTTACCTGGAGGATGACGACGACAAACAGTTCCCAACCAACCGGAACCCAACCAGCTTGTCGATTGTGGTCGAGGACCAGCCCACCGCCGCGTACGTCGAGGCTGTGGAAGCCTACGACGCCTCCAAGGAACTGGCCGTGATCCGCATGAAGCTCCGCAACGGCGACCAGATCCTTTACCCAGGCTATGTCAGCATCACCCCCGACCCGACCATGGAGCGGAATAGCGTGATGACTCGGACAATCAGCGTCGGCCTGTCGGCTCGTTCGCTTCGTTACCTGGCCGGCGCGTAAGGAGTCCCCATGGCGAAGATCAAGATTGCGCAGAACCCCACGTTCACCGCGGAGGTGAAGATTCCGCGCGTTGGGGGGGAGCCGGTACCGGTGGAGTTCACCTTCCGCTACCTCGACCGCACTGCGCTGGCCAAGCTCTATGACAGCTGGAATCAAGCGTCTGAAGCAAACGCCGAGAAGGCCAAGACTGAAAACGTGAGCCTAGAGCAGTTCACCGCCGGACAAATCCAACTGCAGGCCGAGCAGATCAAGGCTGTCACCGTTGGCTGGGGCTTCGACGACAAGTTCACTGACGAGGCCATCCTCGACCTGGTGACTACCTGCGTCGGTGCTCCGCAAGCGGTTCTGGACGCCTATCATCAAGCCTACAACCCGGCCCGTCTGGGAAACTGAAGGCGGCGGCGCGGGCATTGTATGAGCAACGCCCCTCCGCCGAGCAACTGGCGTTTCTGGGACTCACCCTGGACGACGTTGAAACCGAGGATGTGGAGGTGTGGCCGGATGCATGGCCGGCCTTCTGCCTGTTCGAAGCCCTTGGCACGCAGTGGCGCCTGGGGCCGGGCGGGCCGTCTGGACTCGACTACGCCGCCATTCCCTGCACGGCCAAGATGATTGGCTTAAAGCACCGCGAGCTCTCCGAGGCCTTCAACGACCTACGCGTCATGGAGAACGAAGCGCTGACTGTGATGGCTGAGGCGGCGGAGTAGGGCGGACCATAGAAATCATCGTGTTTGGTGGGCCCTGGCTCGACCGGACGCGCCTTGTACTGCGTCATCGGGACGCAAAATGAAGCGGCATGGACCTAGGAGAAAAATATGAAACTCATGAAATCGCTCTTGCCGAGCGGGAAGGTTGTGATGAGCGGAATAGATATGGGTGGCGGCAGATCACCGTCTGCCGCACAGCCTGTCACTTCAGGCGATCTTGAACCATCGAAATCGCATCGGTGTAAAGGCGCTGGTTGCCGTTCTCGATGTGAACACCCTTGATCTCTTCAAGCTCATTTTGCAGGGCAATTCGGTCAAAATCTGGTTGATTATTGAGCGAAGTTACAACCGCCATGAGCGTGTTCTGTAGAGCGCTTCCTACGGAGTTCAGGGCTTGCTCCAGCTCAACAACTCGCTGATCTAGCGTTTTCAAATAGACCTCCTAGGTCATGATACCCCAGTCCATGGGCTCTCCGGCAACGGACCGGGCGGCTCGTTTAGGTCAATCGTTCCAGTCGCGCTCAATCATCAGCTGAGGACCGCCGTTTCTTCCGCTCATGGTAAAACGAACCACGGCAATTTGGGTGTGGGTTGCCAAGTGGAACGTTAGGGTGCCCGACCAGGGGTCGTTTCCGGAAAGGCTTCGCGTACATGGGGCATCTGCAAGCTCGGGGTACACCCGATCGATTGCAACTTTCAGTGCTCTGTCTTGTTCTGGTGTCATCGTGTCGCCTCACTGTGAGAAGGCACAACGCTACTACGGCGCCGAGCCGGGCGGCTACTGGCTTTCCGTCCAGGGTGGATGGGCGGACAGGGTGGTGCGCGTGATGATAGCGTGGCAGGCTCCATGGTTTAGTCGAGCAGAGAGGTGTCGTCAGGTGATCAGCGAGGATGAGAGGCGGGGTCGGTGCTTCGAAGGTATGGGGGATGCTCTTGGGGCTATGTATTGCGACCTCAACGATCACCTAGTGGACGTTCTTTTGTTGTGGGAGCAATTTGAGCAGCTTTTCGGTGCAGATGAAGAGACAGTGCAGGTCTTGAACAGCGCAGCGCCTACTTTCTTTGGTGTTGTGCAGGCACAGTTCTTAGATTCAGTGATGCTCGGGATATCAAGGCTTACCGATTCGCCTGTCAACTCACGTCAGAAAAATCTTTCCATTCGATCGATCCCGCCGTTTGTCAGTGATTTAAACCTCCGCGATCAGGTGGACGGTGCGATCCAGATAGCGTTGGCGGATACGAAATTCGCGCGCGACCATCGCAACAAACGTATTGCTCACACTGATCTTTTACATGTTCAAGGGTGTGCCGCTAAACGACTTCCTCCTGCGAATCGCCAAAAAATCAAGGCTGGCTTGGAATCAATCTGCGCGGTTCTCGAGATTCTCAATGGGCACTACCTGCAGTCAGAATTTGCCTACGACACTCTCATCTACGGAGGAGGCGCTGGTAGTGTGGTCGCCCTCTTGAGGGGTGGCCTGAAGCATCAGGACTGTGAAGTCGAATACTAATCTGTAAGCCCAGCACCGCGCTGGGCTTTTGCTTCAACCCCAAGCGTTATGGGTTCAGCTTTCTGCTGAGGTAATGGAAGATAGTTCGCGCTGCGTTCACAACCAGGAGTGCCTCATCTGGCTCAATAAGATGCTCGTTTGGATGAGCAACGCTACCGTGATTGCGTACAGGGTTCAGCGCGTCAAGAACTGTGGCGAAGGACTGGAGAATTCTCCCGACTTGTTCCTGGTGCCTACCTAGATTTGAGAGTGCAGGATGCTGCAGGCGCAAGGTTCTGAACGCCTGGGTTATGGTGGCACCGGCCGGAAGGTCTATATTCGCTGCCGTGCATTCGCTCTTTAGGTATCCGTGCATCGCCGTGTGCAAACGATCCACGGCGCTTTGCGCCCCGTTAGATGCCATCAGTTGGTCTGCATCCGCGAGGGCTCTGCGCACTACCTCTGTGGCCGACGGGGAGGGAGCAATTGCTGGAACATTTCCACCGTGGCAGCCTAGTCGAGCTAGCATTTCCGGCTGATCCTGCTGGAGGAGCGGTAGAATTTTCTCGTGCGTAACCAGGGCGGCGAGGGCTTTTATGTCTGCGCGCGCTAGGTAATCCAGGACCTCGTAAACGCAGCTTCCATAGTCGGGATCTCTCCAGCTCAGACTTCTAAGCAGACGACCGTGCCCCGCTATATAACCGTTCTGCCCGCTCAGGTGGCCAAACTCGCGCCAGTCCACTTCAGTGAAAACTTTTACGATCGCTCGTTGAAGAGAGAGCATCAAAGGGCCTTTCGAAAATGTATCTTGAAGAAGGGAGTAATCCAATTCTGACTTCCTTTCCAGTCGAAATGTTAAGCTGTGCCGTCTATGCAAGCCCGGCGCTTGGCCGAGCTTTAAGTAGGGTGACGCAGCTCAAGAAGCATCTCATCGTGCGCCTCTCTCGTGGCTGAGTAGACCATGCAACGTTCAAGAAGTATTTTTTTTCATGCTTCTGCATGAGGCAAAGTGCCTTGGCTCGACCGAGATTGTTAGGATTCTACCGCTTCGAATCTCAGTCACTTCTAGGTGGTAACGCCGAATTAATCCGTCGTCTCGCCTGGTGACTTCGAGGCATTTGAAGGTGAGGGTGGGTTCGGTCACATTGGGCACCACTGGCGGTCGTAGCGCTTGATGTATGTTCACAGCTTGTTCAGGAGGTCGGCAAAGGCCCAGAGCAGGGTGCCTAACGATGCGATGATGAACTCGTGTTTCTGAATTTTCTTCTTGATGGCGCTCGTAATGGCATCGCTGGTGAAAGCTAATCGTCGACGATGTTCTTTCTCGAAGATTACGGATAGCTGTTCATCAGTCGTCTCGGTGGTAATGCCATACAGATAGCTACGTTTTAGCATCTGCTCGAGAACAATCTCCTCTGTCGCCTTTTCGGCTATAGCTAAAGCTTTCTTGACGAACTGTTCAGGAAGGCCGGTAATTTCGAACATCAACGCAAGACAAACCAGGAAAGCGCCGAATCGAGCGAGCCACATCCAGTCGTGCAGATAAATGCTTAAGCCAATTCCGAGCGAGAGCGTCAGGGCGGCCAGTGCATAGCCGCCAATGAGGTGCCACGTAGGGATCTGGAATAATTTATCGGCTAATGCGGCAGTGGGCTTCATGCCGTTTGTTTTCCTTCGTGTCTGGAGAGACATGGCCCGGCGCTTGGCCGGGCTGGTATAGCCATTGGCAATACCTGGTCAGTTCGATATTTAGCCCGCAAAAACTCGCTGGTTAAGAAGTGAGCGATGATTGGTTGGGCTTGTTTCAGGCCGCATCGAACTTGATCCAGACCGAATCCGGACCATCCCATTCGAACTCGTAACCAGCATCGGAAAGCATCTCACTGAACGCATCTATTAGAGCGCTCGAATCTTCTTCAGGGATAGCTTCCAGATTCAAATCACTGAAATCCACACTGGCGCTGGCATGCCCCATTGAGACAGCCTGGTTGACACTGTCCACGATCCTTTTTTTGACCGTTGCCGGGATGCTTTGTCGAGCAATGGCAGACATCTGCTTAGCCTTCCCGGCTGGTATCAGCTCTTCCGCAGATGCTTCACCCAAAAAACTCAGCTCCAGCCTCGCGAGAATTTCGGCTGTAGCAGATCGTCCGTTCTCCTTTGCAGCCGCCATCACCTGATCTCTAAGCACCTCAGGTATGCGCAGGTTGAATTGGGGGTCGGTGCGGCTCATGACGAATCCAGTTCTATTAAACAGAACGGAAGGATGCATCACGGTGGTATTGACAGCAATGCATCACCGTTCTACATTTAGTCGTGTAAACAACGGTGATGCATCAGGAGATGCGTGATGGCTAGGAAAGATCCGCAGTTCAACCTGCGATTGCCAGAGGAGTTGAAGCAGTGGGTGGAAGCTCAAGCGCAGAAGAACCACCGCTCTCAAACAGCGGAGTTGGTTTATCTGATAGCGGAGGAGAAAAAGCGGCAGGAGCAGGCAGCAGCCTGAAACGAAGAAGCCCCGACGAGGTGAGAGTCGTCAGGGCTTCGAGAAACGTCAATCAGCTTAGGAAAAACGTCGAGATGAATAATAGCACAGCGGTGACGGCGGGCAACCTGCCGCGCATTATGTACTCTGGAAAGCTGGTAGTTACTACCTCTGTCTTGGCACACGTCTACGGAACGGATGATGTCCGGATTCGCCAGAACTATGACAGGAATGCTGATCGCTTTGTCCCAGGGAAGCATTTCATCAAGGTAGAAGGCGCTGAACTCAAAGACCTGAAGAACAGCGTATCCCAAAGCTACTCTGTCGAAATCATCCACAAGCAAGCCCGCAGCGTGATGCTTTGGACTGAGCGCGGCGCCGCTAGGCACGCCAAGATGCTGGATACAGACAAAGCGTGGGAGATGTTCGAAGCCCTGGAAGACAGCTACTTCGGTCGGAGCAATGGTGCGCAACAGCTACCGATTTCAGCTATGCAGACTCTTATTGGTACTGTGATCGGCAGTGATGGGGAGCACGTTCTGGATCAGGTCATCGATCAGAAGGCCAGCGCTCTCCCGCCTGCGCTTCGCCGTAGCTTCAAGCACACCATGAAGAGCCGGCTGCGCACTCGGTTCAGCGTTCAGAAGACTGCGCTGATTCCAGCAGAGGAACTGGCAAACGCCTGTAACTTCGTCGCAGCCTACGTCTTCGAGGGCGATCTGATGCCAAAGCGCGAACAGGTCGAGATCGTAGGAAGTCCGCAACAGCGCTACTTGGTTGCCTTCAACCACAAAGGCGAGCAAACGGTTGAAGAGATTCCGAATGACGCTTACGTGCTTTCTCAGCGCGAGCTGATGGCGGGCATGGTCGCGACCCCAGGCGATATCCCAGTCTCGATTCCTGACATGTTCCAGTTTTTGATGGCAGCAGTCGTGAACCTGAAAAGCCGGTACGAGTACATGACCCGGAGGGCTGGGAAATGAGCATGGAGCTTCTGATCCTGAGCATCAAGGGCACCTCGCCTCTGATGATGCACAGCGACAAGCTGGCTAACCCGCTGCACCCTGCGACGAAAGCTCACAAGGAGCTTACCGCGAAGCGCAAAAAAACTGATGATGATCACCTGGCCATTGCCCGGTCGGAGTTCATCGCCGGCGCCTATTTCGATTCCTCGTCCGGGTTCTTCATACCTGGCGCGAACTTCGACGCGACATTCCTTGCAGGCGCCAAGCTTCAGAAGCTGGGTACGCACTGGAAGCGCGGTGCCCTGGTAATGACTGACAAGGCTGAGCTTGAATTCGCCGGACCATCGACGCCGGAGTCGCTTTGGGAGGATCAGCGTTTCGTCGACTGCCGTGGCGTGAAGGTTGGCCAAGCCAAGATCATGCGGTACCGGCCGATATTCCTCGACTGGGCCTGCCAGCTTGAGGTGGCGATCAACACCGATGTGCTGGACTTGCAGGAGGTGAAGAAAGCAATCGAGGACTCCGGAAAGCTGATCGGTGTCTGTGAGTACCGCCCGCGCTTCGGGCGCTTCGAGGTGGTCTATGTCTGATGTCACCAAGTATCCGGTGCACAAGCAGGCCGTCGAAGACTTCCTGGCGCAGTTCAAGTACGGCGATCTCGTCGGCCATGACTGGTTGGAGGCGCGGTTCGGGATGCCTTCGATGAGCGAATCCAAGTCAATGACGGCAGAGCAGTTCCGCGATCGGCAATTCGAGTGGCTGGCCAATGTCGAAGCGTTCAAAGCTGAACTGCTGCGCGACCATCAGGTCTGCTTGCAGTCGGTTCGAGGTCGCGGGTACCGCTGGGTTCCGCCGCATGAGCAGACTGGCGTGGCCATGGAAGAGCTTGGGCGCAACGTTCGCAAGGTTTTCCGCAGCACCGGGCAGAAGTTGCGGCACTTGCGGATTACTGAGCTGACGGACGAGCAGCGGCGCGACAACTTGGACCAGGTCGCAAAATTCTCGGCGTTGCGAGGCATGACAGGCAAAGCGCTGCGATGATTTCACAGCGTACAGCGCATCCAGAGGGTGCGTTGTGCGGTGGAGAAAGCCGCTATGTGGTTAGTGGTGCTGAGGCGCGGCGTGCTAAGCCTAGCCTGGGTTAGGCCGGGTTCGGTTTGCTAAGCTATGGGCTGAAAACAGCGTAATACTCCTTCTTGGAGGGGGTATTGCGGTGGCAACAGCTACCGATTCTCCCGATGCGCTCTGGTCTGCTCAGGTCAGGCGGGGCGGGGTCAGGTCTGGCAAGACGAGGTATGGGCCGTAAACGGCACTGAGAGGGCACCTTCGGGTGCCTTTTCTTTTCCGGTGCTGCTTAATTTTGCGCTGATACGACGCGATGGTAGATTGCCCTCATTTCAAGGAGGGTATCGCTATGCTGAAATTTTCGGTACTGGTAGCGTTGGTTTTTGCATCTGGAACTTGCTTGGCGGCTGGAAGCGTGACCCATCTATCATGCCCTGGACTCGACGAAAGGGCTAAGGACCTTGTGGTCACTATTGATCAACCCAGTGGTAGCGCTTCGGTGCAGAGCAACAGCAGCGGCGAAGGGTTGAACTTCACTTCCCCAGCCTCGTTTGGACCTCAAGAGGTTTCGTGGAGAAACCATTCAAAATCTTATCCGCAGAAATTCTCGGTAGACAGGGCCAAGCTAATCCTAAAGCGAGAAACAACGAGCAGCATGAGCGGCGCGGTCTACACGGAGACGTCACCTTGTACTATCGTGAAAGCGCCTAGCAACAATAAGTTCTGAACTCATACTAGATGCCATAGAGCCGCCTTCGGGCGGTTTTTTGTTGCCCGGAGTAAATCATGACGACAATTGCAAGTCTCGGCATTCGAGTCGATTCCGGCGACGCTGTAGAGGCAGCAGACAACCTTGAGCAAATGGTCGACGCCGGCAGCAAAGCTGAGGCGTCAGCCGGAAAGGCTGGTCGGGCATGGGAATCCGCCTTGCTTGGCATGCGCGGAGATACCAAGCAGATCATCACCGAGCTGCAGGCTTTAAATGCCAAGCAGGGCGAACTGGCGCAGCAGATGATCACCGTAGGCCGCGCTGTAACTACCGCGTCCTCTGCTTTCAGCAGCGCCGCGACGAACATGACCACCTTCCGATCGGAGGCGACGCGGGCCGGTAAAGCTCAGGAAGCGCTGACCGCGGCAACAGACGCTGGTGCCCAAGCCGGCCGCCGTGCTGCCGAGTCTGCGGAAGAGCAGCAGGCCCGTCTGCTGGCCATGGCTCGCTCCTCACTTGAGGCCAGCGAATACGTCCAGTCTCTGAACCGGGCTACCTCGCAGACCGTCGAGGTGACAAGCCTGGCCAATGCGGTACTTTCGGACCAAGCCACTCGCCAGGCTGCCATCAACAGCCGCGCGCAGGCGTTACTGGCAACAGAAGATCGTTTGTCGCAGTCGGCTAAGGGCGCTGCGGGTGCCACGCGAGAACAAGGCCATGCACTAGAAGAGCTGATGGGTAGGATCGACCCTACTGTCGCGGCAATGGGGCGTCTGGATGCCATGGAACAGAAGCTCAAGGGCTTCCGTGCCAGCGGGGTGCTGGACGCCGAGACGTTCACCGAGTATCAGACGAAACTCGACCACGCCCGTACAGCTTTGGGCGGTGTGGACACGGCTCTGGGCAAAACCGGGATGAGTGCGAAGCAGACCGCTGCCGCCATGCGGATGCTGCCGGCGCAGTTTTCGGACGTAGTGATCAGCCTGCAAGCCGGTCAATCGCCGTTGACCGTTCTGCTTCAGCAAGGCTCCCAGGTCAAAGACTCGTTCGGCGGCGTTGGTGCTGCGGCCCGGGCGATGGGTGGCTACGTCGCCGGCCTAGTGACTCCGTTTACCGTAGCGGCCGCTGCTGTCGCAGGGCTAGGGTATGCTTATTACAAAGGGTCAGAGGAAGCCGACGCATTCAGTAATGCGCTGATTGTGACCGGAAATTCGGCCGGTGTTACTGTCGATCAGCTTGGGGCGATGGCCAAGCAGATCAGCGGAACTGTTGGGACCACCGGCGCAGCGGCGGCCGCCCTGGCTAGCATTG
The DNA here is from genome assembly GCF_022179005.1 of Pseudomonas sp. PAGU 2196. Lineage (NCBI taxonomy): Bacteria > Pseudomonadati > Pseudomonadota > Gammaproteobacteria > Pseudomonadales > Pseudomonadaceae > Pseudomonas > Pseudomonas sp. PAGU 2196. Next base: position 112,889 of record NZ_BNTL01000005.1, read on the forward strand.
CTAGCGGTGGAAAGATTGCTGGTGACAGCTTTCAGCAGGTTGCTCAGGCTGCAATCGGAATGGAGGTTGCAACTGGGAAAGCCGTTGGTGACACCGTGGCTGAGTTCAACAAACTGGCTGATGATCCAGTGAAGGCATCCGCTTCGCTGAACCAGCAATACAATTATTTGACTGCGTCGGTCTACTCCCAAATTGCTGCCCTTGAGCAGCAGGGGAGGCATGCGGATGCAGTGAGGCTGGCAACCAACGCTTTCGCCGACGCGATTAATGAGCGGACGCCAAAGATCATTGAAAATCTAAGTTGGTGGGAGCGGGGCTACAACGCGGTAGCCAAAGCTGCCGACTATGCCAAGAACGCAGGCCGAAATAGCATTGATGATGACATTGCCCAAGCTGAAAGGGATCTAACCAGGGCGCAGAGCGGCGACGTCGGACTCTTCCAAACAAGAGAGGAAATGGTCACGTATTACGGCGACCAATTGCAGTTCCTCAAAGACAAAAAAGCTGCCCAAGAGGACATCGCTAAGTTCGAAAAGGACGAGGCGGACGCGAATAGTCGGTCCCAAAAGGCGATGGAAAAGGTGGATGCGCTCGAAAGATCATCTTGGAGCAATGCCCGCAAGCGCAGTGAGACTCTGAAGGAATATGAGCGCTCACTTGCAACCATTCGCAAGACCGATCCGAATGATGCGAGGCTTGCGGCGGACACTGTGGCGCGGGTGCGGGCAAGCATTGAGGAGCAGTATAAAGACCCTAAAACGCCCGGGTTCCGTGAGAGCGCAGGGGATCGAGCTCTCGATCAGGCGCGTCAGCGCTACTCTGTCCTGCAGCAGCAGAACACCTTAATCGGCGCGCAACGCGGCGAGATGCAAAAACTTGGTGAGGCCGGCCAAGCCCTCGTGAAATGGGAGCAACAGTTGGCCGACATCAAGGACAAGAAGACCTTGACCGCCGACCAGAAGTCACTGCTTGCGAGCCAGGAGTTGATAAGCGCACAGCTTAAGCGAAACGCTGCTCTGGAGCACGAGATGGAGTTGCGGAAGCTTGCTACAGAGGAGGCGCGGAAACTCGGCGCTTTCGAGGGTAACCTCAACACCCAGCTGCAGCGCGCTGCTCTCGGGTTAAATAGCAATCTGGTCGGCGCGGGTATGGGTGATGAGGCCAAGCAGCGCCTGCAAGAGCGATTCAGCATTGAGCAGCAGTATCAGCAGCAGATGGACAACCTGCTGCAGCAGCGCAACGAGGGCCGCATCAGTGAGGGCCTGTACCAGAAGGAAAACGCGGCCCTGCAAAACGCGCTGGATCAGCGCCTTGCCATGCAAGAGCAGTATTACCTGCGTGTTGATGAGCAGCAATCCGATTGGTCGCTAGGCGCTCGCGCAGCGTTCAACACCTATCTCGAGCAGGCGCAGAATGTTGCTGGGCAGACGAGAAGTCTGTTCACTAACGCCTTCTCCAACATGGAGGATGGCATAGTCCAGTTCGTGAAGACCGGCAAGCTGTCGTTCAAGGACTTTGCTGATGGCGTGATCGAAGACTTGATCCGGATTCAGGTGCGCCAGGCGGCTGCTGGCTTCCTTAGCACGGCATTCGGTTTCCTTTCCGGTGGTGGCCAGGCATTAGGCCAAGGCACGATGACCGGGTACAGCGAGACCATCGCATCGTCAGGCTTCTCGGGTGGTGGCTATACCGGTGATGGTGGGAAGTTTGAACCGAAGGGTGTGGTGCACGGCGGTGAATTCGTCCTCCGCAAGGAGGTGGTGGCCCAGCCAGGTATGCGCAACTACCTGGAGGGGCTGAACGTCAGGGGTTACGCCTCCGGCGGATTCGTGACGCCGCGGATAGCCTCGACCGCTACGCAAATGGCTGCCAGCCAACCCAAGGCGTCGACCAGTTCGGCGCCCGGGATCGTTCAGCACATCAGCGTCCAAGGTACTGCCGACGACGCCACCCTGGCCCGAATCCAGCAGGCCGCACAGAAGGGCGCGCAGGACGGCTACAACCTGGTGCTGCGCGACCTCAAAATGAACGGGCCGGCGCGGCAGCTGATCGCCCGCAATCGATAGCAAGAAGGAGTACTGCATGGCTATCCAATGGCCGGCATCGCTGCGCCCGTCTGAAATGACGTGGGGCATAGTCAATAACAGCCGTGCCTTCACCTCAACGCTCTCTAACGCCCAGCAGATTGTTGGGCAGCCGGGCGCCTATTGGCAATGCACCATCACGTTCGGGTTGCTCACGCGCAAGCAGGAGCGGCAGCTGTCTTCGTTCCTGGGCGAACTGGACGGGATGTTCGGTACGGTCAATGTGCCAGCCTTCACGCGGCGTCGTGGCAATAGTGTGGGGGCTCTGAAGGTCGTGAGTGGCCCGTCGCATTCCCGCTCTATCCAGGTTGGCGGCGCCACACCAAACACTCAGATGTTCTCGGTTGGGGATTACATGACGATCGCCGGCGAAATGTTTGAAGTGATCAAGCCGGCCGCGTCCAACGCCCAGGGGCAGGCATTGGTGCAGGTGAACAAGCGCATTCGCCAAACCTTGGCGGTTGGTTCGGCCATCGAATACCTCAACCCGTATTCCGAAATGCGCATGACCCAGGATACCTGGAGCATGACCGTGCGCCAGGCCGTGTCGAACGGCAGCTACCAGTTCAGGGAGGCCTTCTGATGCCCTCGACGTTCCCATTCAGCCAGAGCGTGGTCGATATCATCGCCACGGGCAGGTTCCTCAGCGTGTACGCCTGCCAGCTCGACTTCGAAGACGGCCCTGTATACGCGCATACGGGTACCGGCGATCTGGTGATCGGCGGCATCACGTATCTGGGGGTAGGGCAGTTCGGCGAGGTAGGGCAGTCGCAGGAGAGCGACAACTCGAACTCGCCCATGTCGATCGACCTAGCACTCACCGGCCTGGACAGCTACATCATCACCGAGACCAATATCCGGGGCTGCCGCGGGCGCTCTGGCAAGCTGATGTTTGTGGTGTTCGACGAGCAGGGCAACTACGCCGCCGACATCCTGTTCTCCGGCCGCATGGACGCCGCCACCTTTTCCTATGCTGGCAATGGCGAAGACGGCAACAAGATCACCGTCCCGATCGTTGACCGGATGGCCGAGTGGAGCCGCACGGGTACCGAGCGCTTCACCGACGAGAACCACCGCGCCCGCCACCAGGGCGACCGCTTCTTCTATGCCATCGCCCAAATGTCCGAATGGCCCATCTACTGGGGCTCCAAGAAGGACGCTCCGACGTTCACCTACGAGAAATAGCCATGCGCTACCGAGACTGGACCACACGCCTCAGTGAAGTGATCAAGGCCGCCATAGAGCGGCCTTTTTCATGGGGCGAATTTGACTGCTGCCTGTTCGCGGCGGACTGCGCGGTAGCGGTGTGCGGTACCGACCCGGCTGAAGCGTACCGCGGCACCTACAAGACCGAGGTAGGGGCGAAGCGGGCGCTGAAGAAGCGGCACGGCAGCCTTGAGGCGGCCTGGGATGCCTGCTTCGCCCGGGTGGCTCCTGCATTCATCCAGCGCGGTGACGTCGCGATGTACGAAGCGCCCGGCGGCCGGTCCATGGCTGTGTACTGGGCAAACGAATTCTGGGCGACCACTGACGACGGGGTGGGCCCCGTTGTGTGCGATCCGCTTGCAGTCTGGAGAGTTGAATAATGTCCGGTGGCGTCAAGAAGATTGCTCAAGTCGCCGTCGGCGCGGTCATTGGCTTCGTTCAGGGTGGCCCGGTGGGCGCCGCCATTGGCGCCGGGTTGGCCTTTTACATGGCCGAGCAGCAGGAAAAGCTCAGCACCAAATCCCCTCTGCGCGACAACGAGCCTTCGGCGCAGACCGTCCGCTCGTCCAAGGCGCCCGCGCGCTTCATCCTGGGTCGTGTCAGCACCGGCGGCGTGTTGGTCTGGGCGCAGGAGCAGGCCGGAGACCAAACAGATGGCGAGTGGCTGCACTTGGTCTATGTCCTCTGCGAAGGGCCGGTCGACGCCCTGGAGAACATCTACCTGGGCGAGGAAGAGATCGCCACCTACGGCGAGCATGCCTCCTATGAGCTGGTCGTCAATCCAACACAGGTGAATGCCTTCCTCAAGGCCAACTGCCCAGACTGGAAGGACGAGCAGATCGGCCGTGGCCTGTCGTTCGTGCGCTTGTCGCTCAAGTTCAGCGCCGAGAAGTTCCCGTCCGGCATCCCTGATGCACGCTTCATCGTGCGCGGGCGCAACGATATCTACGACCCGCGTACCAGCATGGCCGTGTACACGGAGAACACCGCGCTGCACATCCTGTGGTTCCTGCGTAACCGCTGCGGCGTACCGGACGACGAGATTGTCTTCGAGACCTTTGCCAGCGGCGCCAACGTCTGCGATGAGTCTGTCGCCAACCCCGACAACACCACCGGCCCGCGTTACCGTAGCAGCTGCGTGATCGGTGCGGACGAGCAGCGCACCAATGTGCTGCAGAAGCTGGAGGCTGCGTGCGGCGGCCGGACCATCCGTGTTGGTGGGCGCTGGATGTTCCAGGCCGGGGCCTACTACGGCCCCTTTGACTTCGAAGTTACCGAGGACATGGTGGTCGGGACGATCACGGGCAGCACCGAGCCGAGCAACGACGCAGCGATCAACACCGTCCGCGGTACATTCATCGACACCGCCCAGTCGTGGACCGAAACCGACTACCCCGAGGTGAGCATCGCTCAATGGGTTGTCGAGGATGGCGGCGAGGCAGCAGAAACCCTGTCATTCTCCTACGTTACCGACGCCTATCAGGCCCAGCGCCTGGCCAACATCGAGCTGCGCCGGCGGCGCGCGGGTGGCACCATCAGCGTGCCGATGAACTTCCTTGGCTACAACTGCCGGCCGGGCCGTGCGGTGCGGGTAAATCTGCCGTCGCTGAATATCTTGGGTGAGTTCATCGTCACCAACTGGAGCATGGGCGCCAACGAAGGCTGCACCGCCCAGCTGCAGCAGTATGAAGCTGCCCAGTTCGATGATGCGGTGGGGCAACCGTACAACCCGATCGGCTTCATCAACATGCCGGCCGGGGGGCTGGGCAGCCCTACCAATGTGGCGTGGACGCCGGCCGAAACGGCAGAGGTTAGCCAGGGTGTGCTGAGCTGGGTGCAGCCTGCCGGGATCGTCACCGGCTACGCCGTAACCGTCCGCCAGGGTGGCGCCGCTGTGCAGGCCCAGCAGGTGCCCGAGACCACAATGCAGCTGCCTATCGCTGGCTTGCCGTCGGGCAATTACACCATGAGCGTGGCCGCCCTGGGCCCGCTGACCCGCTCCGGCGAGGCCAGTATTACGGTCAGCGTCGACGGCCCGCCGATCCCGGAATCCTGCGTGGTGCAGGCGACGATCGACACTATCACCCTGATCCCGGGCAACACGCTGCATGGGCTGAATGGCGGCACCTACGAGTACTTCTTCTCGACCACCCCGCAGGCAACGCAGGGCGATTACTTGGGACAGGGCCTGTCTCTGACCCACACCGGGCTGGCGTTCGCCACCAACTACGCCTATTTCGTTCGGTCGAAGAACGCTTACGGCGTCAGTGCTTTCTTGAAGGTGGTGGCTTCAACGTCCACGGACGTGACCAACATGCTCGCTGCGCTGAAGGACAAGATCGAAAATGGTCAGCTGGCCCCGGCGTTGCGGGAGGAGATTGCCTTGATCTCCGGACCGCCCGACCTTCCCGGATCGGTCAACAACCGCCTGGAAGAGCTGGACGAGCAGGTTACCGAGATCACCGACCGGCTGGACGATGCGGTTACGAAGGTCCAATCCAACCTCGACACGGCAACCCAGCAGGCTCAGCAAGCCATTAACCAAGTTGCCGAGGCGGCCCGGCAGGTGCAGCAGGACCTCGACCGGGCCACGCAGGACCTGCAGGGAAAGATCGACGGCGTCAGCCAGATCGCCAAATCGCTGCCGTACAACGCCGACAAAACCTACACGACCGGCCAGACAGTGCTCGGCACCGACGGCAAGCTGTACCAGGCCTCGAAGGCGGTACCGAAAAACACCGCGCCGCCCAATGCCAGCTACTGGACCGATGTCGGCCAGGTTGTTCAGTCGGCCAACGGGCTCGCCGCCCGCGTTCAGACCGTGGAGACCAAGGTCACCAGCCTGGAGGGCACCACCAGCTCGCAGGCGACCCAGATCACGGGTTTGCAGTCGAGCCTGACCACCACCAACCAGAATGTAACCGCTGCCCAGCAGGCCGCTCAGGACGCGGCCACTCTGGCAGGCGGTAAGGGCAAGGTTATCGTCCAGTCGGCAACGCCGGCAGTAGCCGATAGGCTGGTGCAAAACCTGTGGATCGATACTACCGGCAATGCGAACACGCCAAAGCGTTGGAGCGGCACCACCTGGGTAGCGGTCACCGACAAGGTTGCAACCGACGCAGCAGCGGCAGCAGCGAACGCGCTGACCGTGGCGCAGACCAAAGCCGATGCTTCGGCGGTCAACACCCTGTCGACCCGCGTCACTGATGCAGAGGGTGTAATCACGTCTCAGGGCCAGGCTATGACCGGTCTGCAAAACAGCTTGGTCACTACTAACCAGAACGTGTCGGCCGCGCAGCAGGCCGCGCAGGATGCTTCCACCCTGGCCGGCGGGAAGGGCAAGGTGATTGTCCAGTCTGCTGCTCCTGCCGCAGCTGATCGCCTGACACAGAACCTTTGGATCGATACGACGGGCAATGCCAACACGCCGAAACGGTGGACCGGCAGCGCCTGGGTAGCGGTCACTGACAAAGTGGCCACCGATGCGGCAGCCGCTGCGGCCAATGCAATGTCGGTTGCGCAGACCAAGGCCGATGCCTCGGCTGTTGATTCGCTGTCCACGACCGTGACTCAGCAGGGCAACACGATCACGTCGCAAGGCCAGGCACTCACTGGCCTCAACAACAGCCTGACCACCACAAACCAGAACGTCACTGCAGCCCAGCAGGCAGCCCAGTCCGCGTCGGACCTGGCCGGCGGCAAGGGCAAGGTGCTGTTCCAGGCAACAGCACCGGCGGTAGCCGATCGTGTGGCCCAGAATCTCTGGATCGACACTACCGGCAATGCCAACACCCCGAAACGCTGGAACGGCAGTGCCTGGGTGGCTGTGACAGATAAGGTGGCCACGGATGCGGCGGCTGCAGCGGCTGCGGCAAGCGCGCTGGCGCAGACCAAGGCTGATGCCTCAACCGTGACCGCTTTATCCAATACGGTCACCCAACAAGGCAACACGATTACTGCGCAAGGTCAGGCGCTGACGAGCGTGCAGGCTTCCGTCGGCAGTCTTGCCGGGAGCGGGTCCAACCTGCTGCCTTCACCTTATAGCTGGCTAACCTCAGCACTCCTGCCCGGTGTTGCGTCGGGAGGTCATGCGACAATTTCCGGTCTTGCGGTGCCTGAGTCAGATACCGGATTTGGCTACAGATTCAGCACCAATGCAGGAACTGTAGTGACCACCAGTCTTTACTTGATGTTATCGGCAACCAACAACGCGGCCGGGCGAAACATCCGCATCGAGCCGGGTACCTACTTGGTTTCGATGTATATCCAGGTCAGTGCGGAGAGTCGTGGCCGTGTCTCACTGTACGATGGGACGCACCGCTACTCCCCGGTTGTGCCACTGTCCACGACGCGAACCCGGGTGACATTCCCTGTGACGGTAACGGGTAGCGCGCTGGTATCTCTAACCATTTATCCAAACACAGATGCGCTGGCTGGAATTGTCGCAATCATCGACTCGGTAATGGTCGAAGCTCGCATCGGTGAGAGCAATACGCCGTCTCCCTATGTGGCCGGCCCAACGGCTGGCCAAGTAGGGGCACTTGCTTCGACTGTCCAGTCCATCGACGCTCGAGTCTCGCAAACTGAATCAGGTGTTAGTAGCCAGGGGAGTGCAATTACCGGTCTGCAGAATAGCCTGACGACCACTAACCAAAATGTCACGGCGGCCCAGCAGGCTGCGCAAGCGGCGTCCGACCTTGCCGGTAGCAAGGGCAAGGTCATCGTGCAATCGGCCGCCCCTGCGACGGCTGACCGCCTGGCGCAAAACCTGTGGATCGACACCACCAGCGGGGCCAACACCCCCAAACGGTGGAGCGGTTCTGCCTGGGTGGCGGTGACCGATAAAGTCGCCACCGATGCGGCGGCCGCCGCGGCCAACGCGCTGGCACTGGCGCAGACCAAGGCCGACGCGACCGCCGTGAATAGCCTGGGTACCCGAGTGACGAGCGCGGAGGGAAAGATCGAGGCGCAGGGAACGGCGCTGACGAATGTGCAGGCAGCGGTAGGAAACATCGCGGGCAGCGGGTCCAACCTGATGCCTGCCGAGTACGCGGTGTTTGGCGCTACAGTGCCTGCGCTGGTGCTGGGCGGCGGGCAGACAGCCTCGGTTGAGCCTGACCTGCATGGCTTCAATGGCTATGTGCTGCGGCTACTCCAGACTTCCGGCTCCGGCACGACCTACTTTGCCCCGAACAACATCTACTCGGGTGCCAACATTGCCCTGAAGAACAAGAAGTACATCCTGGCTTGGGACGCCAAGAGTACTTCCGGTGCCAAGCAGATGCAGGTCAGCCTGCGCACGATCACCGCGGACGGTGTGGTCAGGTTTGCGCCTGGCCAGGACGTTGCTATCACCGATCAGTGGGCTCGGTATAGCGTTTTGTTCGATGTTACCAGCCCTGCATTTGTAGCTGATCGGATGGTCGTGTGCGTGTCTGCATCTGCCAATCCAAAGGACGGGATTGCCGTTCTGGTGGACCGTCTCATGCTCGAGGAGCAGGTTGGGGCTGGCGTGGAGCCATCCACGTTCACGGTAGGCAACAGCGCCGGCCAGGTCGGCGCCCTGGCAAACGCTGTCAGCCAGCTCGATGCCCGAGTGGTGCAGACTGAAACGGGATTGACCTCGCAGGGTACTGCGCTCACCGGTCTGCAGAGCAGCTTGACCACCACCAATCAGAACGTGACTTCGGCCCAGCAAGCTGCGCAGTCTGCGTCGGATTTGGCTGGAGCGAAGGGCAAGGTGCTGTATCAGTCAGCCGCCCCGGCTGCAGCTGACCGTCTTGCGCAAAACTTGTGGATCGATACGACCGGCAACGCCAATACGCCGAAGCGCTGGAACGGCTCGGCGTGGGCCGCGGTGACCGATAAAGTCGCCACCGATGCAGCAGCCGCTGCTGCGGCTGCGAACGCCCTGGCTGCCACGAAAGCGGATGCCTCGGCGGTTCAATCGCTGCAAACGACTGTGACGCAGCAGGGCAACACCTTGTCATCGCAAGGCAGCAGCATTGTCAGCATCAGCGCAGCGCTAGGAAATTCGGCTCAGGAGGATGTGCTGCTTAATCCGACCTGGAACGCGGCAGGGCAACTCAAGACCGAAAACGGCGCCGTCTACCAGATGGATTATGCGAACGCCACTGATTCCGGCGTGCCCGCCAATGCTCCTGCAGAGAGGCTTTTGTGGCGCCTGAAGAAGGCGGCCGATACCGGCTGGGGTGGTAACGTTCTGTTGTCGACCAACAAGATCGGTGATACCTACCAGATCTTCAGTCGGGCAAACGCTGGGGATGTGATTAACCTGTCGTGCCACATGTTCTGTGAGAACGCGGCGACAAACGCAGGGAAGATCGCTATCACCCCGGTCGATGCTGCCGGCGAAACCATGGGTGTCGGGAACATTCGAATCCTGGGCTACGTCGCAGCTACTGGCGGCTGGCAGTTCCTTTCGGCCCAGTACAAGATCCCGGCTGGGGCGTCTGGATTCAGGATCTATGTTGTGCCTGAGGGTGTAGCGCCGGTTGGCTTCAAGATGTGGGTCGCCAATCTGAAGGTAAGCCGGCAGGGCGCGGGCGAGTCGGCGTTGGCTTCGGCCGCCCAGGCGCTCGACTCCAGAGTGTCGCAGACCGAGTCCGGATTGACTTCGCAAGGCTCGGCCATCACCGGCCTGACGAACAGCCTTTCTACTACCAACCAGAACGTCACCGCAGCACAGCAAGCGGCGCAAGCTGCTTCGGACCTGGCGGGTGGAAAGGGCAAGGTGATCATCCAGAGCGCGACGCCAGGCACGGCTGACCGCCTGGCCCAGAACCTCTGGATCGACACCACGGGCAACGCCAATACACCTAAGCGCTGGAGTGGCAGCGCCTGGGTAGCGGTGACGGATAAGGTGGCAACGGACGCCGCCACTGCTGCAGCAAGTGCTTTGAGCCAGGTTGCCGCTAAGGCCGACGCCTCAACGGTTCAGGCGCTGACCAACATGGTCACCCAGCAGGGCACAACCATCACGGCGCAAGGCAGTGAAATCACCAACATCAAGGCTTCGGTCGGTGTGGTTTCGGCTGAAAACCTGCTGTTCAACCCGGCGTTTGCGGAGGGTCCGGTGTTCTCTGGTTCGCCAGGGTTCAGCGTGCTGGCGCGCAACGATGCTTCGGTGCCTGCTGGGGCGCCGTCACCCCGGGTGGTGAAGTGGCCCGTGGCAACGTCTACGGGCAACAACTACCTTGGCTTCCAGAGTGCGTTGAACGTGCGGCCGCCGGAGAACGCGGTGACCTCGCAAATCGCGGTCGCTGGCGGTGAGGTCTACGACTTCGAGCTGTACGCCTACAGTTCCGTCGCGCGTCAGCATGGGTTGTGGATTCAGTTCTACGATCTCGACGGAACGAGCGTTGGCCACAACTGGGTGGTTGCCGCAGGTGACGGGGTTCGCCTTACGAATGTTGCGCAAACCTGGACGAAGCTGACGGGGCAGGCCACGGTACCGGCCGGCTGTGTGCGAATGGCGATGACGTTCCGCGTATCGGTAGGCGATGCCGCCGATGTGTTCCTGTCCTCGCCGATCGCACGCAAGCGCGCCGGCCAGGACAATGCCCAGGCGAGCGCACTGCAATCGGTAGACGTCCGTGTGTCAGTGACGGAGGGCGCGGTCTCCAGCCAGGGATCGGCCATCACCCAACTGAACAACGCCGTGGCAGGGAAGGCGGACAACAGCGCGCTGCAAAGCCTACAGGGTACCGTGACCCAGCAGGGCAACACGCTGAGTACGCAGGGACAGGCAGTCACCCAGCTCCAGAGCTCCATCAGTGGCATTGGGGGCAGCGGTTCCAATCTGCTGGCGGATGACTACAGCTGGCTCACTTCCACCACGCTTCCGGCCACGTCAGTGGGTAGCGGTGTGACTCGGGAGGGGGTGGCGGTACCGGATGCTGATTCCGGCTTCGGCTACCAGGCTGGGAGCAGCACCAACAGCTTTCTGATGCTGAGCCCGACCAACAACCTGGCCGGCTGGAACGTACGGATTGAGCCTGGCGTGTATCTGGTATCGATGTACATCCAGTGCAGCGCTGCCACCAACGGGCGCATCTCGCTTTACAGCGGCACGCATCGGTATGGGCCCACGCTTGCCCTGCCGACGACGCGGACACGTGTGACCTTCCCGGTCACAGTCACGGACAGCGCCAAGGTCGGCATCACCATCTACTTCAACATGAGCGCTGTTTCCGGCCTCACGGCCATCATCGACTCGGTGATGATCGAGAAGCGAGTGGGGGAGAGCAACACGCCTTCGCCGTTCGTGGCTGGACCTTCCGCGCGGGCCGTGAGCGGGCAGGCCACGGCCATCAGCCAACTGAACACCACGGTGAACCAGCAAGGGACTGCGATCACCGCTCAGGCCAGCCGCCTGGATGGGCTGTATGTCCAGGTGAACCCGGAAATGGAAGGCGATAGCACCGGCCTGGCCGGCGCCATCGGCAGCCTGGTCGGTGTCTGGACCGAACAGTCGGCCCGCATTGAGGATGGTGTCGCCATGGGCAAGCGGGTGGATACTGTCCAGTCGCAGGTCGGCGATGTAGAGGGTTCGGTGCAGGCTGTGAGTGCATCGGTGCAGCAGGTGTCGGAGACGATCGCCGGGGTTGATGGACGGGTCTCGGCCATGACCACGATCAAGGCTGAAACCATCACAGGCGGGCGCAAGGTGCTGGCCGGCCTTGCAATAGGGAGCGATGGGCAAACAGGAGAGATCCTGGCCTTCGCTCAGCGCTTCGCGATCGTCGACGAGTCGTCGGGGCAGGTGACCCTGCCGTTTGTTGTTTCGAACGGACAGGTGTTCATCAACCAAGCGGTGATCAACCAGGCGTTTATCCAAAACATCGTGGCCGGCATGACAATCCGCTCCCAGGCGGTGAACTCACAAGGGCTGCCCTTGCTGGAGCTGAACTTTGTGACGGGGGCAGTGAGTATTCGTGGGCAGGATGCCAACGGATCGACGCTGCTCAATAACGGCGGCTTGTATGTCTACGACGCCAACGGCATAGAGCGTACGGCGGTGGGGAGGCTTACCTGATGGCTGATCTATACGGACTTCGGACGCGGGATGCGTCCGGGGTCATTACTCTCGATACCACGATCACCTCGGTGCGATCGTTGAAGATGATGCAGGTGACCGGCAACGGCGCATTCGACCAGTACATCTCGATACCGGAGATCCAGGCGCAATCCTTCGTGGTGGTGGATGCGTTGTATGACGGAGGCGAAAACACGACCAGCCCTCAAGCCTGGTTCTCGACGGGGCAGTTGCAGCTGCGGCAGCCCTACACCCGCGCTTGGCAAGTGATGATCCTTTCGCTGGGTGGCGAGCCATTCGCTGCTCCTGGCTCCTATGGCATCCGCGCTTCGAACAACAACATTCGCACGCAGATCGATTCGGTCAACCAGGTGCTCACGGTTCGCCACAACGGCAGATTCAACATTGGCTTTCAAGGTCCTGGTAGCAAAAACCAGATCCAATGGGCCGATGTGGACTTTGCCTCGCCCATCACCACGTACGAAAGGCCTTTGGTCTTTCTCAACGCGGACAACTACATGATGGTGGGCAACTTCTCGGTCAAAGGTAGTCCTGGGAACTGGACGGGATTTCGGCTGAAGGCTTGGAACAATCAGGTGGCACACGGAGAGACTGCGCTCTATCCCATGATGATCAACTGGTATTGCGCAAGTTATCTAACGCCGTCTACCCCGTCGGGGGAATACGGAGCATCGGTCCGCAACAGCTCTGGAAGCAGGACTTTTGTCACCACTGCTAACCTAGCCCTACTCAATGGGCAGCCAGCCTCCAGTTCATTTGTTCAAGCGGGCGATCCGATAGCGAGTGGCGCCTATTACTGCCCGAGCCAGCAGATGCCTTGGACCGGTAACTATCAGGATTATGTTCTGGCCAATGCGCTGTTTTCGGTAACCAACATCGGACAGACCACGCAGCCACTGCGCGCAAACTTTGGCGGGTTCCTGCCCGGTAACAGGTCGGTGTTGCAGATGTATTGCGATAACGGCTCTGGCATTAACCCCCTTACGGCTAATGGGCGAACTCTGTTTGCGTCCAGGCCAATGAAGCCACTTTGAGGCAGCATAATGACAAAACAAGTGATCAACCTTGGCACCGCGCCGAGCGGTACAGGTGGCGATGATCGACGCAGTGCCTGGGTCAAAGCGATTGCGAACTTTGACGAGATCTACGCAGCGCTCGGTGGTAACTCGATACCTGCAGCGCTTCCAGTTGCGAAAGGCGGCACGGGCGGGACTACTGCAGCTGCTGCGCGGACAGGCCTGGGCCTCGGCGCAGCGGCTGTAGCAGCTATTCTCGGCAACGTAGCGTCAGGCACAGCGCTCCAGCAAGTGATCACCAACGCCAACGGCACGGCTTACCGATTCGCTAATGGGATGCAGGTGTGCGTGCTACCGCGGGGAAGTGGGGCTCAAACGGCCTCGGTGGGGGCGACAGCGGTAGGGAACTTTCTTTGGACATTCCCGGCGCCGTTCGCCAATTTGAATTACAGCCCCGCAGCGTCATTTGAGCCAATGCAGAGCGTGGACCACTTCGGCTATATCCACACCGGGAACTGGGGGACGGCGTCCTGCACCCTTTGGGTCCGTAACGGCCCAGCTGTAGCACAGGCATTCATTGTATCGGCCATTGCAGTAGGGAGTTGGCAGTAATGAAAATCAGTTTTTCTCCATCCTATCGGGACTATCCGCTTTCGTTATACCGAGCGGGAGACGTCCTGTACCTCAACGGAGAGCAGTTCGATTTCTCCAATCTCCCTGAAGGAGCAACTCTTCCACCTGGCGCTGTCAACAGCGAGTGGTTCAAGGGAGAGGTCACCCGGATGAATGGTGAACTCGAGTTCACTCTAATCCTGCCCCACGGATTAAACGCTCCGGAATCGACCCGCTTCCCTCAGGCCATCACCCTCTTTGGCGATGGCACTGTTCAACTCCCCCCCTACAACATCGAGGTAGAAAATGCAGATCGACTGGAGCCAGATGGTGACTCGGGAGATGAAGGAGCAGCAGCAGACACAAGTCTTGGCGGCCAAGGTGACCCAGCAAATCCAGAGCCTCAGACAGGTAGCTGATTCCGCTATTGCGCCTCTCCAGGATGCTGTTGAGCTGGAGGAAGCCACCGAGGCCGAGGCAGCAGCACTCAAGGACTGGAAGCGGTACCGGATTGCATTGAATCGCCTGCTCGAGCAGCCCGGCTATCCCGAATTGATCGACTGGCCGGCACAGCCCGCCTGACCCTTAGCGTTACCTCAAACCCAACCGCCGCCGGCGGTATTTTTTTGCCTGGAGAAAACCCATGCCTTTCATCGTCATCGACACCACCAACGACTACAACCCGCTGAACAAGCGCCAGTTCTCCACCGATGCTGAGGCCGAAGCGGCTGCTACTCAGGAGCTGCGGGCCAATCCACGGGTAGTTCTGTCCACCGCGAAGGTGCTCAAGGTCTTCAAGGCTGAGGTCACGGTCACCGCCCAAGAGCCTGCCGAGGTTGAACCGCAAGTGCCGGCGGAGGAGCCAGCATGATGGCAACCCCTCGCGGCGTCCGGAACAACAACCCCGGCAACATCGATTTCAACCCCCGCAATGCCTGGCAAGGCCAGCTCGGCGTGGAGGTAGGCGTGGCCAGTCCGCGCTTCGCCCGATTTGACCTGGCCGAGAACGGCATCCGGGCGCTGGGCAAGCTGCTGCTGAACTACCGGGGCAAGGACGGCATGCCCGGAGTTGGCCGTCCGGGTATCGATACACCGCTGGAGTTCATCAGCCGCTGGGCCCCATCCAGCGAGAACAACACCCTGGCGTATGCGCAGGCCATTGCCAAGCGCCTGGGCGTAGGCGTCCGCGACTCCATCGACATCTCCAAGCCGCAGGTGCTGCGTGAAGCTGTGGTCGGCATCATCGTCCACGAGAACGGCGGAAACCCTTACAAGGCCGAGGTAATCGACGAAGGCATTCGGCGGGCGCTGGCTTGATGCTGTCGACGGTGGAGGGCAGTCGTATGGCCGCCGTACTGTTTGGTTCGGCGCTGCTGATTGGTGCGGGTGCTGCCGGCGGCACTTGGTTGGCGGCCGACCATTACCGGCCGCTACTCGATCAGGCCAATAAGGAAGCGGCGACCTGTGTTGCTGCGCGGGACAACCTCAGCGGGCTGGCGGCAGAGCAGGGTAAGGCTATTGGCGATCTGGCCCTGGCGGCAAATGAGCGTCAGGCTGGCGCCGAGAAGGCTGTGGGCGAAGCTAGGGCCGGCGCAGATGTCGACTATGCCGCGGCAATCCGCCTGCAGCAGGAACAATCCGGTGGCGACCAATGCGCAGCCGCCACCTCGATCATCGACAAGGAGCTGGGCCTATGAGGCTGGTGCTGAACTCACATACCTGTGGCAGTGGAATGGGCCTTTACCAGGCTGCACTACGCGTAATCTATGGCTTCGCCTGTGGGAGCGGGCTGGTGCTGGCGCTTGCTGGGTGCGCAGGGAAAAGCGAACCTCAGACACAGTACGTCCGTGTTGAGGTCCCGGTGCAAGTGCCGTGTCGCGCGCCGGAGATCCCGGTACCGGCTTGGGCCACCGCCGGCCTGCGCAAGACTGACAGCCTAGAGGTGAAAGTACGGGCACTGCTGGCTGAGCGGAGGCAGCGTATCGGGCTTGAGCGGCAACTAGTGGCTGCTATTTCCGCATGTCAATGAAGCATGTACGCATGCTAAGCAATTTTTAGAGGTTGGTGTATTACGTCCGGGTCTACCAACTGATAAAATGTTTTTGTGTCTTCATGATTATAATTAATCCGAATGTCGTTCTGGGTTAGCTTCTCTTTTTTTGTTCTGGTATTTTTACGCCACTAAGTTTTAGGCGATTAAGCTCGGAGATTAGATATTCCTTCCAGAGTGGCCAGGCATCACTAAATGCCACCTTGCTTGCTAAGGATGACAATTTCTCTTCTTCTGCATCTGCAGATAAGAAATATTCAACAATCAATTTTGCTTCGATGACGGCATGGATTGATCTGTTGTCCTCAGTTTTTAAAGATTTTTTCTTGGGCGCGTCGTCGCTGAGCCAGCGAGAACCAAAATTAACAAAAGCTCGATATATTTTTTTCTGGTCTTCTTCGGCAAGGATAATGTCGAAGCGGTCGATATATTCAGCGGTTTGAATATAAAGGTCGTGTAAGTTTGCTACGTACTTTGGGTCGAAATCATTTATGGTTTTTCCAATAGTAGAGGAAAAATACACATCTCGAAGAATCAAGCTGTCCTGAGCTTTTTTTAAGGAAGCGCTCATGTTAAACCTCTTTGGATAGTTAGGCGATCATAATCTATATCGCTATAAACATTTTCAAAGCTCGGATGTTGGTCATCTGGTGAAATATGATCGGGAATCACTCGATATATTCCGCTAGCCTCAGCAATCAGGCCATCTGTCGCATCGAAGCCTCTTACCACCACGACTTTGGAGCTTTCTAGCTTGGCTTCTTGCCAGTAATTTGCTCGTGGGGCTCGCCTAATCTTCACGGCCGATGAATGCACTATTCCTGCGTCTATAATGTGGACGCTATCAGTTTCGTATTCGTCAAGGTGCGAAGTTATTAGTCCTTTCTGCAAACCCTTCAGTGTCATCAGGGCTTCAGCGGATACCCAGCAAAGTCTTATTAGCTTATCCATTGCTTCCGATTGGCAAACATCGTCAGACTCATATTTGGCAAATGCACTTTTTCCGCCGCCGAATAGCTGTGATGCTTCTACCTGAGTTAAGTTCATTTTTTTTCTGGCAGTACGGACTTCGCTTGAGGAAAGTCGGTTATCACATTTTTTGTGAAAGGCGATTAATGCTCTGCGATTATGTCTCTGCTGGCTCGGGGTCAATTGTTCGCAACCACAAGTATCGCACTGCGATATCAAGTTGCGTACGGCGCCGCGAATTCCATTGTACTCAATGGTGCGATCATACCCCGTCTCTTCGAGACAGCCTTCGCCACAAACTGGGCAAATTTCGGTGTGATGGCTCATTTTTTTCTCCGGTTGTCTCGGGAAGTGTGGCAAGAAACTAAAAGTAGAATTTGTCCGTGCTTCCCAATACAAAATTTAATATAATAGGTAATATCGAATTCTTTGTGAGCTGCCTCAATAAACTCTCTTCTAGTGTAAGCATATGCGTCGGCTGCAGCCCATGATGGTATGCTTGATTTAGACATCCCCACCTCACACCACTCTGAGCCGATGAACCTTCCATGGGACACAGCTCCATGGACTAGGTCCTTCGTATCGCCATCTGTCAGAAGAAGGTCCTGGATGTGGTCCGCACAATTTCGAGTGATTGGCTGAACCTTTGCTCTGGGCAGCAATGCGAGGACGTCGATTGGAGCATACAGAGGCCCGCCATCGATAGATCTCGAGGCGCCAGCGAGAGGAGGTGGCCCCCGATCATAGAGGCTGAGAATTCGATGCTTTACCATAATGGTAAGTCTACAGTGCTCTCACAGCGTTTAGCTAGTCGATCATATGATAGTCAATCTCGTTTGCGTGAGGGTAGAGGTGCTCGATTATGCACGAAGGTGCTATGTGGCCTTGATTTGCTAAGCTTTATGGGATGAGTAAGCTTGCTACAGCCGCAGATCCTCTAGTGCGAACGACATCAAATTATCGGGATACTCAATGGACAAGCGTACCTTCATTGGCATGGTCGAGGCCGGCGAGCCGCTGATCCAACAGGCTATGGATGCCCTGCGTGAGTATCATCAAGCCCAGGAGCGGGGTGCGCCGCCAGAAGAAGTGGAACGCCTACATCAGCTTGCTGAGTCTCTGTTCCAGGTGGTATCCGACTATCAGTTTCGGGTGATAGCTAAGCTGCGCGGAAAGGAATTGCCGAAACTCCATTAGCCGCTTATCGGCCATTTTCCGCACCCGGCGCCCTCTATAAGATACTGTATCTTTATACAGTATTGGTGCCACATGTATTTTCTCCTCGTTCGTCGCCGCGAGAAAGGCTTGGCCATTCCTGCCGATCAGCTGCGCAAGGTCCAGCCGCTGCGCGCGGACATCCACATCGGTGATCACCACAGCGAGCCGCTGGGCCGAGTCGCGACCCAAGCCTGGGTGTTCAACCCAACGCCAGGACCGGACATCATCCCGCGGCTGCACGATGCCAAGGTCAACGGCATGGCCCAGCTCGGCATGAACATCAACGGCATCGAGGAGATCGACGGCGTGATGTACGCCCAGTCGTGGCGGTGCAGGGCGGAATGATGGACGGACTACCCAGAGCCTGGCTGGATGAACTCAACGACCAATGCGCCCTGGCCACTGACCCAGATAGCCGGGGCGCCGTCCTCAGCGAGATGGCCATGGCCGCCCACCGGCGTGGCGAGGTCGACGTCGACCAGCTGTGCGAGATGCTTGAGTTTGCCGAGTCAGCCCGGCTGTATGGCCTGAACGAGATTGAAGATGCATACGCCATGGGCCTGTTCGGCTACTACGAGCCTCTACCGGAATGGGGTATCGAAGTTATCAAGGGGCAGGGCAAGAAACCGCCTGCCTTTGAGTAGCTATATAAAGGAAGGGAAACGGTCGGCAGAACGCCGAAGGCGGGCGCGGCGAGTAAAATGCCTGCGTGATTTTTGCGTGACACTCTCACGCAGCTGTTGGCACCTATGAGCAGTCGATTGCAGCGAGCGCCAAGAAAAGTGCCGTGTTTACTGTGTGTTGCTAGGTCCTGCATGCATGGGGTGCAAGGGGTCGAGTGTTCGAATCACTCCGTCCCGACCAAAAATCCCTAAAAAATCCAGTCACTTCGCGGTGACTGGATTTTTTTATGGGCGGCTCTGCGCAAAATGGGCGCAAAACTATCCGGCGAATTCGCCACTATCCAGCTTCTGGTAGTTCCTGGTCATATCTTCAGTGGTATGCCCCGCGATCTTCTGGCCATCTTTCTCCGCCCGCTTGTTCAGGCCGGTCGCCACCAGCACATCAAGGTTGTTCGAGTGCTCGTAGTCATAGCTTTCTCCATGCATGCGCCGCCCTCGCTGGGGTGGCGTTATCGTCGATAGGCAAGGTTGTCTGAACTGCCAAACGCGCTGGCTGCCCAACGGAAGGCAATCCAGAGGCTGCTACGGGAGCTACAAGGGGTTGTGGCACAGTGGCGTGTTACGGATCGCTGAGGGTTCCAGCGCGGGATGCGGCGCTTTTTGATACTCATGAAGGAGAAACAGAACATGGCGACTTTTTCGAGATTGTCACTCATCTGCATCAGCACAATCTTCGTCAGCTCGTTTAGCCATGCTCAGGCGGGCTCGGCTGCGGCAATCGCTGCCCGTTCTCAAATCATGAGCGCGTTCGAGGCGTCGGTGGCGACCCATGCAGAGCCCAACTTTTCGATCTTGAAAACGCTGGACTTCAAGTCCCAAAGCTATCAGGAGACGGTTCAGCGTCTTGGTGTTCGGTTCACGTACCCACAAGGCTTTGAAATCGATGAGCAACGTGACCTGCTGTACGTTCTGCGGTACTCCAATGGCCGGCCTGCTCGCGCCGTGATTGAGAAGTACCGGTGGAGCTCTGGTGAATTGCTCTCGACCTACATCATTCCCGAGCCTCAGGCCTCGGTGTCCGAGGGCATTGTGGTGACCCAGGAAGAGGGGGGTGATGTAGCCTTCCTGCGATCCGATAGCGCCCTCACGCGCTATCGTCTTGTAGATGATCAATCCGGTTTCGGCACCACGCAAAAGCTTGAGGCGGTTGCAAGCAACGTTGCCCAAAGTTTCTATCACAAAGGTGGCGAGTGGTATGTCGAAAAGTTCAAGACGCCCGAAGACGCGCTTGGGCAGAGCCGCGGCCAGTACTCGGTGCTCGACAGCAGCTTCAAACACGTTCGGGACGTGAATTTTGCGCCGCAGTACTCTGGCTACCGAAACTCCGAGCAGCTCAATCTACCCAAGCACCAAGGCTTCGCGGTAACAGATGACGGCTATGCAATGACCATGGGCGGCTATTGGTCATCGCGCATGAAGGCCACGCCTTACCACTATTTTGGCGTAAACCTGTTTGACCGGCACGGCAAGATCGTCAAGTCGGAATACATTGCCCCTGAGGCCCTGGTTTCACAGCTATTAGCGATGGGGATTCAGGCTGACACCGTCGAGAACGAGGGCATTCAGGCCTTGAGCAACGGCAAATTGGTGACCCTGCAGGTTGTTCGCACGAAAGGCGAACGGAGCGGGAAACTGCTTTTCCTCACCCTGAGCCCTTAAACCCATTTTTGGTCGTGATCTGCGGCAAGGAAATTTCGACTGAAGGCGCCGCCCTCGCCGGGGTGGCGCGATTCTGATTGGGCTAGAGTTGCGTCACGTTTTGCGGGAGGGGTGGATCTTTGCTATAACGCCCGGCCATTTCACAGGAAGGACCCTCATGAAACTAGCCATTGCTCCGCTCTTCGTTGCCGCACTCGCTATTGGCTTGGCCGGCTGCAAAGAAGACACCGCCGACACTGCCGCCTACGAGCCCACTGCAGAACACTGCCAGCCCGATTACCTGAAAACGCTTCCGGACAACAAGGCTCGCGAAGACTTGGTCGAGAAGTGCATGACCGGTGGTTCGTACAAGAAGTCAGAGCCGAAGACCTGGTAACGTCCGATCTTCGTCAGTCAGCGCCGCCTCATCAGGCGGCGTTTTCGTTAGCGTGGATGGCGCTGGCGAGGAGCGCCGCAATTCGTGGTGGTAAGCTTCACCCCTTACCAAACAAGGAGAGTGGTAATGGGATTGCGGGAGAGACATAAGGCGTTTCAGAAGTGGTTCACGCCTAAGCGTAGGAGGCGAGCGGGCGGAGCGTTGCTAGCTATCTGGGCTGTCGGTATCTGCGTATTCCCTGGCAAGCACTGGATCTACGTAATGATGCCGGGAATCATAGGGTTCTTCAGCGCTTGGCCACCAGAGCTGCACGATAAGCGTTGAGGCGCTGGCGGGCCGCGCCGGAGTCAGCGCTGGCGCAACGCGGGCGAGCATGGACGGCCGGGTGCCGGAGTCGACCACCTATGCCAAATGGAACCGGATGCAATCGGCAGTGCGTCAGGACGAGATCCTCGGGCCGGAGCGCGGCAAGCTTCTGCGCCAAGGCAAGCTCAAAGAGTTCTACGACGACAAGGGCAGTTTTATCACTCTTGAGGATCTACGCCGGTTCGGATTAGCGGGGCGCAATAGGGCGGCCAGATGGCCCAGATCCGCAAAGCCCATGAGGCCGCTATGGCCGAGCGTGACAAGCGCGTAGATGAGCTGACCCGGAAGGCCGCGACTAGTGCTAACCAGGCTGCCGAGGCCCTGAATCGAGCGCCCCCGTAGCTGCGCTACAAGTAAATGGACGCCGCTTGGTAGTGCGCAATCTCTTTTTGCAGCAATATGCAGTCCCTTATATAGACATCTCAAGGAGTGAGGCGCGTGAAAGGTTTGTTTCAAGGGATCTGCATAGGATCGTTGATCGTGATGGGTGCTGCTCATGCTGATGTTGGCCGCGAGGAAGAGCTGGATGATGCGGTCCGTCAGTTCGCAGCAAAGGTGGAGGCGGTGTGGCAGCAGTGCCTAAGTAGACCAGACGTGCACACTACGAATGATAGCGACATGTGTCTCTCCGCGATGGTGCGCACAAGTAACGAGAAAGTGGAGGTTAAGTACCAGGCAAAACTGGTTAAGGCTCAGCAAATGACTGAGAGTCCTGACATATTTTCGTCCTATGAGAAAGTCCCTGTCATGCTTAAGGCTTCTCAGGCCCGGTGGAAGGAATATGTCAAATCTGATTGTGATGGGATTTACGAAGAGAGCGTAGCTGGAACCGCTCGGTCTACCAATGCACTCTTGTGTGAGTACAAACACGCGCTCCAGCGACTGCGTGCACTCGACGGTTGGTACTAACATTAGTTGGGATACAACGTGCTTCTCCGGCACGATGCAGCCGGCGAATTTTCACCTCAAGGAGTGAGGCCAGTGAGGAGTTTGATTATTGCGATCTGTGTGGGGTCGTTGCTGGTGATAGATGTGGCCCATGCTGATGTTGGCCGGGAGGAAGCACTGGATGCGGCGGTGCGCCAGTTCGCGGCGAAGCTGGAGTCCGATTGGCAGCGGTGTTTGAACGGTTCGGATACGGTCAAAAAATGGGGCTCGGGACGTTGCGCGTATTTGATGCTGCAAACGGCTAAAGATGCGGTGACACAGAAATACCGGGAGAAGCTTGCTACTGCTCAGGATTACGCAAACAAGGACTGGCTCCCGAAAGATGTCCCGGCCATGTTGCCGAAGGCGCAAGATGCGTGGGAGCAGTATGTCAGGGAGGATTGTGGTGTAGTTGCCGCGCAAACAACAGGGACCGCTAGCACTACCGACCAACTAGTATGTGAGTACAAGCATCAAATTCAGCGACTTCACGCCTTGGACGAGTGGTGAGCCCTGCCAGCTTCTGCGCCTTAGTTTAGATTTGGTCGAGCGCTTTTTCTCAACGCTGGGCGAGAAATGGATCAAGCGGCAAGTACATGTTAGCGTCAAAGATCTAGAAGAGCAGTTGTGTGTAGGGGCGATGCAGTCAAACGGAAGGGTGGCAGCTGTGTGTGGGTTGACAGACCGAGGGTACTGAGAGTCCCGGCGCACACAAAGGTGCCCCACGCACAGCTGCCATAACTGGCATTGCACATGCACTCAGTGACCCACGGTCTGTCAAAACCGTATCGCCGATTGGCAGCGACAGGCCGAGACTATGACTCACGTTTTGCGTGCGCAACGAAAAACAGGCGTCGCGAGTATCTTTGGGAAATGCCCTACAAGGAAGGGGCTAAATCTGATTTTCAGCGGTTAGGCGTAACTACATGTATCGCGCTCACCGCACAGGGAAACGTAACGCCTTGTGAGTGCACGGATATTCAGAATTAGTTTAAAATTCGCGCCTCTACCATCTCAAAGGACTGAATTTGTGGTAAGTCAAAATGCCATCACCTGCCCACACTGTCAGGGTCAAAACGTACAGCTTCTTTCTGTCATTCATGCCGCCGGAACCTCTCATTTCCAAGCCACTCATGAGGCGCACTCAGGATTCGGGCCGCGTGTAACGGTTGAAACAACCGGGCGCCAGCAGACTAATCTGAGCGCTAGCGTCGCACCTCCAGGCGCTAAACGTCTGCGGGGCCCGATAGTGCTTACAGTGGTGGGGGGCATCATCCTTTACGATGGGCTTAAATTGTCCTGGGAAGTGGACTGGACCAGGTTCTTCATTGGTGTGACGTTCATCACCATCGGTGTGATCGGATTTGTGCGGCACTGGCGGCACAACGTTGTGCAATATGATCAGTACGAAGAGTGGCGTCGTACCTGGCTGTGCCATGCCTGCAACACGAGATTCCAGCCTTCCTAACGTACACCTCAATAGTCGTTAGAGCCCGCCTAGTGCGTAGTGCTGTTCAGTTAAGTTATTCATCGCCTGTAGTGGGGCCGCTTTGCGGCCCATCGCGGCACAAGGCCGCTCCCACCCGAACTGTGTAGCCTCAAAGGCTAGCGCCGCACCTGTGGGAGCTGGCTTGCCAGCGATGAGGCCGGCACAAGCACCACAAGACAGTTGCTCCCACAACGATCGCTTCATTCTCCCCGCGCCCCTTCAGGGTGCAAAGTGGCCTGAAATAACAGCCTTTATGCACCATCAGTAAGCGTCCAGTGCTAGCTACTACCCCTCAATACGCTTGGATTACAGTTGGCGTGGAAGTTGCTGGCATTTTGATATCTGTGTCGCTTATGGTGAACTTAATGTCGCTTTCAAGTAGTTCCATGCAGTTGTCATCGAGCGAGCGGGGCTGGCTGCCCTGGTTCGGCAAAGCCGGCAAGTTCAGCATGGGGTGGGCGTGCCGGCTCAATCGTTCGAACTATGGAGAAATCGAGCAGACGTTCGAAGCCATTGCCCAAACGCGGGTGCAGTTGCTGCACAACTGGGCGCGCGAACAATGGGATCACCTGGCAGAGTTGGCGGAATACCTGGCAGCAGACTTCGCTCATGTGCAGCCTTCGGCATTACTCGACAAGCTGGCACAGGCCGAAGATTTTTCCGAACTGAGTGTGATCGACTGCACGGGCAACGTCAGGGTATCCACTTGGCCAAAGCGTGGCAGCACCCGGATCGAGCAGCACGCGGCGTTGGCCCATGGTTTGAAAGCGCCGTTTCTTCACGGGCCCTACTGCGACCCGATGACCTTGCAGATCGGCCCATCCTCGTCGCGTTTTCACGATGAGGTGACGCTGATGTTCTACCAACCGATCAGGCACGCGGGCAAAGTCCTGGGCTGCCTGTGTGGCCGGGTCCCCAATGATGTGCTGGGCGACCTGATCCAACGCGAGGCCGGGCATATCTATGCCGAGTCGGGCGACAATTACCTGTTCATGGTGCAGTCACGCTTCGACCCGACCGTGCAGCCAGGCACCGCCTTGTCCCGTTCGCGCTTCGAAGACGGGACGTTTACCCATGGTGAAAACCTCAAGAGCGGCGTGCGCACGCCCTGGAGCACTGTGCAGGTGCAGCGCCATACCGAGTTGGAGTTGCGCTTCACCGACCCCGCGACGCGTGAACTACACCCCGGCGTGCGCGAAACCATCCGGCGTGGCGCCAACCTGTTCGTGACTTACCCGGGTTATTCGGACTATCGCCATGTGCCAGTGGTCGGCAAGGGGGTGACCTTCCAGTTACCAGGGTCGCTCGACCGTTGGGGCATGATGTGCGAGGCAGACTTGGAGGAGGTCTACCGCCGCCGTTCGCTGAGCTACCGGTTGATGAAACCCTACGTGGCGAGCATGGTTGGGCTGTTCGGCTGTAATTACTTGGTGCAGCATTACGCCGGATTGCCACAGGGGGTGAACGACGCCATCCAGGCCCTCAGCATGGTCGGCGCTACGCTGCTGTTCGGCGTGCTCGGGCCCAGGCGCCTGGCGGCCAGGTTGAACGGCATGAGCGGTGTGCTGCGTACCATCGCCGAGGGTGAGGGCAACCTGCGCCAGCGCCTGGACACTGGCGCCCTGGCCAATGACGAGAGTGGCGACATGGCGCGCTGGATCAACAGTTTCATCGACCGCTTGGATGCCGTGGTGGGGCAGGTGGTCAAGGCCAGCCGCACGGTTGGCAGCACCAACCAGATGATGCTCGGGCGCAGCCAGGAAGCGAGCGTGAGTTCTGTCGAGGTGGCTGATGCGGTGCACCAGATGATGATCATCATGGAGGAGCAGCTCGGTGAGCTGCAGCAGGCGTCGGTCAGCGCCGAACAGATGAAGCAGGCCATGGACGAGGTGGTCAGCCGCGCCCGCGAGCAGTACCTGGCTGTGCAGGCGGGCACCCAATCGATTCGCGATGTGGTGGCCCGCTCGGCCTCCAGTGTGCAGCTGCTCGACAGCCGCATGGCGCAGATTGGCAATATCACCGGGCTGATCAGCGACATCACCAACCAGACCAACCTACTGGCGTTGAATGCCGCCATTGAGGCGGCACGGGCGGGCGAGCATGGCCGTGGGTTCGCGGTGGTGGCCGATGAAGTGCGCAGCCTCGCGGCCCGCACCGCACGGGCGGCCGACGATATCCGGCACATGGTCGAAGGCCTGCAGAACGAAACGCAGCAAGCGGTGAGCTTTATGGAGGAGGGCGTGCAGAATGTCGATGATAGTTTGCGCCTGGCAGAGGATGCGTCGTCGGAGAACGTGCAACTTCACCAGGCGGTGGAGGGCATGTTCGCCATCATCCAGCAGCTCAACCGCCGCAGCATCGAGTACGGCAAGACCATCGAGCAGGTTAACCACTCCTCCAGCGAGATGCGCCAGACCGCAGTGGTGCTGCAAAACAGCGCGCAGAAGGTAAAGGTGGATGCCGGCAAGCTGCAGAAGCTGGTGGGGCAGTTCGAGGTCAGCGGTGATGGCGAACGGGTCGCTGCCGCTTGAGCGCCGACGGCGCCTCACACAAGTCACCCAGAATTCGCGTAAAAGTGCGAATTCTGGGTTGTCCGCTGCCAATTAGAAGTAGGTAGTTACCCCGGCAAAGTACGCCCGACCGGGTACGTAAAAGCTGGTCGAGTCATCTCGTGGGTCTTCATCCAGCAGGTTCTGCACGCCGACGTTCAGGGTCAGCCAGCGGGTGGCTGACCAGTTGGCGGTCAGATCGTACGTTGTGTACGACTTGACGAAGTCGGTGCCCAGGCCGCGTTGCTTGCCCACGTGCTGAGCTGACAATTCTGTGCCGATCCGTTCAGTGATCTGCCAGTCGATGGCGCTGAACAACGACAGCTTCGGCGAGCTGATCAGGTCTTCACCGGTCGACAGGTTGCGGCTTTCGAGCATGTAGGTGGCGTTGGTGCGCCAGCTGGCATTTTCCCACAACGGCACTTTGGTGCTGCCTTCCCAGCCGCGGGTGCGGGCTTCCTCAGCATTTTCAAGCATGGTCCACCAGCGGCCCCGGAAATACCCCAGCGGCGCGTACTCGATTTTGTCCTCGAAGTCGGTGTGGAAGTAAGTGAGGCTGGCCTCCCAACCGTCGCGGTCGAAGGAGACGCCAATCTCCTTGTTGGTGCTGATTTCTGGGCGCAGGTTCGGGTTGCCGGCCATCCAGCAACTGCCGGTCACGTAACCCAGCGGGCGTAGCGATGTACAACCGCGACCGCCCGAGTTGGTCGCCGCGCCAGCACTGCCTTCTTTCAGGCTGGGGGCACGGAAGCCTCGTGACACGCCACCGCGCACTGTCCAGTCAGGGTGAGGGTGATAGACCAGGTAAGCACGTGGGCTGTTATGGTTGCCGTATTCGTCGCTGTGGTCGAAGCGGTTCCCCAACGTCAGCGATAGGTTATCGAGCAGAAACAGCTCGTCCTCGACGAACAGCGCAGAGTAGTCGCCCTCAAGGTCCGCGCCGCCCACCGCTGCCCCTTGGTAATCAACGGGTACAGTGCCCAGCGTGTCGGTGTTGGTCAGTTGCTCACGCTTCCACTGGCCGCCAACGGTGAGGCGCTGGTTTACCCACAGGTCAAACGGGATGTTAAGGCTACCCTCGACGATTTTTTCTTCCGAGTTAGCCTTGCCCTCGCTGAGGTCGTTGTTGAACTTGTTCAGGTAAGCGTCGATACGCGAGGTGCCAAAGCCCCAGTCGCCGTGGTGGGAGACCACGAAGCTATCACGGGTGAGGCGTCCGGCACCGAAGGCTTCACCTACCGTGTCACCCCAGTCGCCGTAGGTTTTCTTCGACGACCACGAACGCTCCACGCCTTGAATCGCTTCGAAGGACAACTCATGGTTGTCGTTGATCTGCCAGTTAAGCAACGCATTGACGCTGTGGTCTTTGGCGCCGCCAGCGCCGTCGTTGTAAACGAAGTCACCCAGTGCGTCGAGGCGTGGTTCGGCTTCGTCGGCAGCGCGCCGAGTCAGGTTGGCGCCCAGGCGCAGCCCCAGGGAGTCGGTGACACGGCCAGAAAGGTTAACGCTGGTCTGGTTGGTCTGACCACGGTCGGAGTCTTCCGGGATCGTGGTGTTGACGTTGAGCGAGCCGCTCCACTCACGGGACACTTTGCGGGTGATGATATTGATCACGCCGCCCATGGCGTCTGACCCATACAACGACGACATCGGCCCGCGCACGATCTCGATTCGCTCAATCATGTTCGGCGAGATCCAGTTGATGTCCTGGCGGCCCAGATCACGGCGGTAATTCGTGTCGGCTGAACTGCCGACGCGTTTACCGTCCACCAGGATCAAGGTGTATTTGTCGTCGAGGCCGCGCAACTTGATCTTCGACTGTTCGCCCACCGGGCCGTAGCCCCCGGTGACGCCGGGTATGCGCCGTAGCAGGGTGTTCAGGTCGTAGACCGGCTGTCGCTCGATCTCTTCCCGGGTAATGACGCTGACACTGGCCGGTGCGTCGCGCGCATCAGTGCCGCCGCCCGTGGCGGTGACGAACGAAGCTTCCAGTTCTGTGGCGGGGAGCGGTTCAAGCTCATGGGCTTCCTCGGCCTGGACGGCAGTCGCGGTGAGCAGTGCGACGGTGAGCAGGGCACGGGAAAAAGGTGGGCATGGCATCGTGAAACAGTCCTTGTCGAGCGGTTGGATTCCAGGGGCAGAATGCAATCGGGGCAGGACACTAACGCAAATGAGAATTGTTTAAAACAAAATGTTAAAAATAATTTACTGAAAATTTACAAAAAATTGACCCAGCGAAGGGGCATTCCAGGCGTGCAGCCACGGCTACCTGACGGCAGGCCGTTACCGGCCCACACACCAAGAATCTGACAGTCCCGAAAGAGCGTTCAGGTCGCGATCAATCCACCCAGCGCCACAGCGGCTCATCTAACAGCCCAACACCGCGCAGCTGCGTTTGCCCCTGGATCTTCTCCAGCTCCAGCACATTGCAGCCGTCACAGGCCGACAGCGCCTCGATCAACGGGGCGCTGTGGGATACGACCCAAACTTGGCTACGACGCGAAGCGCGAATGATCAACCGCGCTAGCGCAGGAAGCAGGTCAGCATGCAAGCTGGTTTCCGGCTCGTTCAGCACCATCAACGACGGCGGTCGTGGCGTCAGCAGTGCTGCCATCAACAGCAGATAACGCAGGGTCCCATCCGACAATTCAGCACCCCCCAGCGGGCGCAAAAGCCCGTGCTGATGAAGTTGTACGCTGAACAGCCCACCAGGCGGTGCATCAATCGCCAGGCGACTCCCGGGAAACGCGTCATCCAGTGCCGCTACGAGGTCCTCAACCTCACCAATCTCGATGATGGTCTGCAATGCCGAGGCAAGGTTGCGCCCATCGTGATGCAGAACCGGCGAGCGAGTCCCGAGCTGTGGTTGACGGCAAGGCGCGTCACGGTCGATACGGAAGTGATCGTAGAACCGCCAGCTGTTGATGAACGCCCGCAGCTCCCCGATCTCGGGTGCCTGACGTGGCCGGCCAACGATGTTGAAAAAGCTCTCACAGCTGTCGGCATGTTGATCGAGTACCGTCCAACTGTTTCCCTCCCGGGCACGAACCATCGCGTTTTTACGTTCAACCAGCAAGGACGATGGCCGGTACGCGCCGGCGGCCCAGATGGCTTCGGTTTTGATCTCGGGGTCGAGCATGAATGCGCTGGGATAGGGCAGGGGAATCGGCAGGCCGAGTGAGATGGCAAAGCCGAAATCCTCGGTGGCGAAGCCGAGCCGCAGGCGTTTGGCGTCGCTCGGGTGCTGGCCTTGGATGGGCACTTCACCGCGCTTCATGCGTGCGCTCATCTCAGGCCCCGCCCACCAGGTCGAATCCAGTCCGCCTTCACGCGCGAGCGCTTCGATCACGCCGCCCTGGGCGGTTTCGGCGAGCAGGCGCAGGGCTTTGTACAGGTTGGATTTGCCGCTGCCGTTGGCACCGGTCACCAAGTTGAGTTGGCCTAATGGCAACACAAGGTGGTTGATCGAGCGGTAGTTGCCGATGGCGAGGGTGGTGAGCATGCGGGGCGTCCCAGCTTGAACTGAGTGGCCGATTGTGGCGGAACTGGAGCGGCCTTACTACCGCGGGCCTTTGCTTGGATCGCTGGGGCCGCTATGCGGCCCTTTCGCGGCACAAGGCCGCTCCTACAGGGGGCGGCGTTGGGCCTGCTATTCTGCCGTAATGCCGCCCCTGAAGCAGCGCCGACTCAGATCCACACGTCGTTCAGGGCTGTGCGATCACCCCCTTCATGGCCGGTATTCAGCACGCCGCGTGGCTCGATCATCATCAGTTTCGCCTCACCCTGGGCCGCTGTCCTGTGCTCCACCCCACGTGGCACTACATACAGTTCGCCCGGGTTCACATAGACGCAGCCCTCGGGCAGGTCGATGCGCAACGTGCCTTCAAGCACAAGAAACGCTTCGTCGGTCTCAGGGTGCGAGTGCCAGATGAATTCACCCTCGATTCGCACGACCTTGAACTGATAGTCGTTCATTTCGGCGACCACCCTCGGGCTCCACTGTCGGTCGATCAGCGAAGCCTTTTGGGCCAGGTTTACAGGTTGCAAGTTGGCGTTGGTCATGACGGATCCTCTGTAATTGAGGTAGTCAGCCTATCGAACCCAAAGCTCGCGGCGCTTGTACGATCCTGCAAGTCAGCGCGCAGGTCGCAGCCGTTCCAGCCAGCGCAACGGCGACACGCCATAGCTGCGGGTGAAGTGCCGGGTCATGTGGCTTTGATCGTGAAAGCCCGCGGCCAGGGCAGCATCGACCAGCGTGAAGCCATCCAGCATCAGCCGCCGAACAGTGTCCAGGCGCCGCAACGTGACAAAGCGGTAGGGGCTGGTGCCGTAAAGGGCGCGGAAGTCCCGTGACAAGCTCCACTGCTCGCGCCCGCTGGCCTGTTCGAGCATTTCCAGGGTGATGCCCAGGTGCAGGTGCTCCATGATGAATGCCCGGGCGCGCTCGGCCGAGCGGTAGTCCAGGCGTTTGCGACCGCGTGGCTTGCCGCCGACTGCACGCAAGGCCATGGCCAGGTCATAGACGGCGTCCTGCTCTTCCAGTGTTTCCAGGGGGTGGTCCAGTGCCTGCACGAAGGCTTCACTGGCGCGGTACAGGCGCGGGTCGCTGGACAGCCCGCCAGCTATGAAGGGTAACGGCTCACCACTGAGCACGTTTTGGATCAACGCCGGGTCGATGTAGGCCATGCGGTAGCGAAAGCCCGCATCCGTGCCGGCCATGCCGTCATGCACTTCATCAGGGT
The DNA here is from genome assembly GCF_022179005.1 of Pseudomonas sp. PAGU 2196. Lineage (NCBI taxonomy): Bacteria > Pseudomonadati > Pseudomonadota > Gammaproteobacteria > Pseudomonadales > Pseudomonadaceae > Pseudomonas > Pseudomonas sp. PAGU 2196. Next base: position 143,914 of record NZ_BNTL01000005.1, read on the forward strand.
GCAGGACCAGCGTATTACCGGGTACGCCGTGGCACAGTGCCCCCTTGTAGTGAAAGCTCTGCACGCCGGCGAGGGTGCGGCCGATCGAATAGGTGTCGTGACGATGCGGATCGTAGCCATGGCTACCGAACCATGCTTCGATCCGCTCTACGCTGCCGGGTTGAGTGCTGCGTATGACCCAGTCCGAGGTGGCTGCGTGGGCTGTTTTACGTTCCATGGAGGGGCTTTCCTGCCGGGTTCCCTGCGTGACGGTCACTTGAAAACGGTTGCCTACTCATTAAAGCTGTACTCAGGTCAGAGGCCTGAACCCCTAAGCCAGATCGGGGGTCCTAGCGTACAGAAAACGCGAACCAAGGAGGGGTATGTCCAACGTGAAATGCATCCAATCGCTTATGCTATTGCTGGCAGCGGCCACACTCGCCGCCTGCGTCCCCTGGAAGCGCGAGCGCCCCGCCTACGCAGACCTTTGCCAATCCGAATTTCAATTCAAAGTGCCAGGCCCGCAGGGGGAGACCACCCTCTACCTGGAGACCTACCTCTACGACCACGCCGCTCACTGGAGCGACCGGCCAATCGAGCAAGTCCTGCACGTCGAGTACCCCGGCGAGAAATACGCGCGGCGTGAATTCTATGTGCAACTGATCGCCTACAACAAAAACCGCCAGCGTCCGTCGTCCAGCTCCACCCGCGGCGAGCCGCCGATCCCGATCCTCTACGACAGCCGCCAGGCCTCTATCACCTTCGAAGATGGCTCACGCCTGCAGGCGCGGCCCGAGGTGTACCTAGGCATCGACAAAACCTACGACTATCCGCTCGTTTACCCAACCGCCGCGCGCCCATCGCCCTACGACATCAACAGCGACGAAGTACACCGCAACATCCCCAAGATCACCAACAACAAACGCTACGGCTCCGCTTATGTGATTTTCCAGACGGACAAGTTCGATGCCAATTCCAAGTGGACCATCCACCTGGGCGCGCTAGAGGTTCAAGGCCAGAAACTGCCGATTCCCCCGATCAAACTCTGCTACCAACCTGTGAAGAAATGGATCGGTATCGAGCCTTTGATGCGGCCATGAGGTAACGCGTTTTTATCGGTATGTAGGGGCAACCCACCGCCGTGGTGCTGCGCCCCTACATTTGAACTGCCCAACTGCAGGGGTGCCTAATGAACATCAACCAGAGGGCAGCACGATGACTGAGTGCAAAGACGACCAGAAGCAACAAAGCCAAGTACCGGCGCACTCCACGGAAGAGGAAAAGGCCAAGCTTAAGGACAAGAACAAGGATGGAATCCCGCCGGGTGCTGAGTGACGCCCGTTGGTTGCGGCGCGGGCACTGCGGCGTAAGGCAAGGGCTGCATCGGTAATCAGTAATTGACAGCGGCCCTACAGCTGAGGACCATCCCCAAATAACGACGCCCCGCTGCACCCAGCTCCCCCAGCGTCAATCCATTCGTTTACGACCGTTACAGTGAGTGACGGTCCGCATCAGATCAGGACGATGAACGATTACGCCCTAAAACTCGCCACCTACTGGCGTAACTCCCTCGCTGACGCTGAAAACGGCAATGGCGCACTAACTTCCGATAAATCCAAGGCACTGACCCCCATACTTTTGGAGCACGTCAACAAAGGCTGCCTGCCTGTGGAACTGGCAGACCCCTTGTTCACCGACGAGCCCGCCTCGACTGCGACAGTTAAGGTCACCCTTCGGCCTTGGGTATTCGAAGCGCAACTGGAACACGGCAAGACGCGTTCGGGTATACCAGCCACGGTCACGCCGGTGATGTGCACTGTGCTTGTTGCGCGGGATGGTCGTCTTTATCCAACCAGCCAGACCTTCGTGCCACGCGATATTCTCGAACCGCTCGACAGGGGCACGTTCTGCATCGGCGCGCAGTCGGTGCTTGATGAGTTCTTGAACGCCAGGGAGGTACCTGCCTTTTCCCCTCCCGAAGGGGAGCAGGTGCTGGATGCGCAGAAGCACCACGAGCAATGGCGCCTGTTCATGCGTTTTTGCTGGAAGATGTTGCTCAAGGTCGGCAAAGGCTGGGACCCAACGGCAGACGGCCTGAGTCGAGCTGAGCACGGCCTGCTGTTCAAAGAAGACAAAGCCGACGGCTTCAGCCAGAACATCGTCAACCTGTACGACTACTTGCGCCAACACAAGCCCGCCGTAGCGCTGTTCGAGCGCTTCGCTCAGCGCGCCCCAAGCCTGGACGAAGCCTGCCTGCCTGCCAATAGCCTGTTTGCCGCACGGCTTGGCCATGCGGGTGACGAATACGCACTGGCGCCGGCCCAGCGTGACGCCTTGGCTCATCTACTGGCAGGCGAGGCGGGCGAGGTACTGGCTGTGAACGGCCCGCCCGGTACGGGTAAGACGACGCTGGTGTTGTCGGTGGTCGCATCGCTGTGGGCCAAGGCTGCCGTGGAGGGCGGCGAGCCACCGGTAATAGTTGCCAGCTCCACTAACAACCAGGCAGTCACCAATATCATCGCGGCATTCGGCAAAGATTTCGCCGAGGGTAGTGGGCCTTTCGCGGGACGTTGGCTGCCCGACGTTCATAGTTTCGGTGCTTATTTTCCGAGAGCCTCGGCCGAAGCGGAAATGGCCACTGTCTTCCAGACCAAAAGCTTCTTCGCCGAACTGGAATCAGTGGCGTACCTGGAGAGGGCGCAGCAGGCTTATCTGGAGCACGCAGCGTTGGCGTTCCCAGGCGTTCAAGAGATGAGCGTGAAGGGTGCGGTGGACCTAATGCGTCAGCAGATCGTCGGTCGTCAGCAGCAACTTGCTGTTATCGAACAGGCGTGGATTGCCCTGAGTTTGGCACGGGAAGCTGTCCAGGCAGCGTTGGGCGACGACCCGCAGGCTGATATCCAAGCACGAAACGCGGCGCTGGCTGGCCATGTGCAGCCATTGGAAAACGTACAGAAACGGCTGAAAAATTTCAGACATTACCTGGCCCACGAGTCGCTGTTTTACAGCCTATTCAGCTGGATCCCCCCCGTGGCGGCCAAGCGGCTTCGGCTGGCCAAGCTGCAGCTCGATGGCGCCGATACCCCGCTGCACAATGCCTCGAGCTTGAGTGAAATCGAAAGCCGTCTGGTGGCGGCCGAGAATGAAGCGCGTGCACAGCATCAACAGCTAACTGCCCGGTTACAAACTGCACAGCAACTGCTTGAGGCGCAACAGCGTTCGCTGCAGCACTGGCAGGGTGTGATAGGCCCGCTGGCCGGGTCGATTGGCAAGCCTGCAGCTGAAGCCACGCTCGTTGACTGCGACGGTTGGGCCGATACGACGTTGCGCTTCGACATTTTTCGGTTGACCACACACTACTGGGAAGGGCGTTGGCTGTTGGAGGTAGGCGAAGACCTGCCTGCCATTGTCAAAAGCCGCACGAAAACCGGCAGGAAAACCCTCGTCAACAGCTGGCGTCGCTGGATGAAGCTGACGCCTTGCGTGGTCTCGACGTTTTTCCGCCTGCCCAAAGAGCTGTCGTGCAAGCGCTACGATGATGGCGACTACATCGACGATTACCTGATCGACTTCATCGACCTGCTGATTGTCGACGAGGCCGGACAGGTGCTGCCAGAGGTGGCTGCGCCATCGTTCGCCCTCGCCAAGCAGGCGCTTGTCATCGGTGACACGCAGCAGATAGAGCCCATCTGGTCGATCCCGGCCAAGGTAGATATCGGTAACTTGACGAACGCCGGGCTGATTTCACACAGCCAGGTCGATGAGGACTACGAGGCCTTTTGTGAGGGTGGGCGCAGCGCGGCGAGTGGTAGCGTCATGGCGATCGCCCAAGCGACCAGCCGCTATCACTACGATCCCGATTTGGCACGAGGCATGTATCTGTACGAGCATCGTCGCTGCTATGACTCGATCATCAGCTTCTGCAATGCCCTCTGCTACAAGGGCAAGTTGCTGCCACGGCGTGGCCAGAAGCCAGACGGGGGCTTGCCGGGCCTGGGCTACCTGCATATCGATGGCAGATGCCAGCAAAACAGCCAGGGTAGCCGTGACAACCTGCTTGAAGCGCAGACGATCGCGGCCTGGATACAGGCCAATGAAGCCGAGTTGAGGCAGCGTTACGAGGGCAAGGCGCTGTTTGAGATCCTTGGTGTGATCACGCCATTCGGTGCGCAAACCAGTGCCATCGTCGACGCCTGCACCGCGCTGGGTATTCACGCCGGTAAAGGGGCGGGCGAAATTACCGTCGGCACGGTGCATTCGTTTCAGGGCGCGGAGCGGCCTGTGGTGATTTTCTCAGCGGTGTATTCCAAGCATGCCGATGGTGGTTTTATCGATCGCCGAGATAGCATGCTCAACGTCGCCGTTTCGCGGGCCAAGGACAGTTTTCTGGTGTTCGGCGATATGGATGTGTTTGGCCAGGTGCCGGTCAGCAAACCGCGCGGACTATTAGCGAAGTACCTGCTGGCGGACCCTGCCAGCGAGCTGCAGTTCGAGTACCAGCCCAGGCTTGACCTGCAAACGGCAACTACCGGGTTGAGCCATTTGCATGAGTGGGAGGAGCATGACCGGTTTCTGATGCAGACGCTGAAGACTGCTCGCCAGCAGGTACAGATCGTGACCCCGTGGGTCAGGCTACACTGCTTGCAGACAACCGGAGCATTGCAGCAGATGCATGCTGCTGTGCAACGTGGGGTGCAGGTTGAGGTGTATACCGACTTGCTCTTGAACACGGATACCTCACGTCAAAAACCCAAAGGCGAGCCACAGAAAGTGGTTGAATTCGAGGCTGTGCTTGCTCACCTGCAGGCGCAAAATTTTCCTGTGCGTGTGGTCAGCAAAGTGCACAGCAAGATGGTCATGGCAGATCAGGAGGTGCTGTGTGTTGGCTCTTTCAACTGGCTGAGCGCCCAGCGTCAGGGTGAGTATGTACGCCACGAGACCTCGATGGTTTATCGGGGCCCGGATGTCAGCGAGGAGATCCAGGTCAACCGCAGCAGCTTGGCCAGTCGGGTGACTTCATATGGGGGAGGGGCCTGAGGCGCCGAAACCAAATGTCAGTAACTTTTCAGTCCAATAGCCTGGTCATCGACCTGGAAGTCGTCCCCGCCAAGGGGGACAAACCCGATCGCATCATTAAAGTCGGCGCCACAAGGCCTGACCTAGATAAACAGATAGATGTAGCGGTCAAACAAAACCTTGCGCAGGTACTGGCTGAGGTCGATACGCTTTCGCACGGTGCTGGCTACCTGCTGGGGCACAATATCATCGAGCACGACCTGCCCATCCTTATGCAACAGGCACCGGCACTGGCCCTGCATGCGCTGCCGGTAATCGATACGTTGCGTCTGTCACCGCTGGCGTTTCCGCAGAACCCGTACCACCGGCTGGTCAAAGACTACAAGCTGATCCGCGACAGTCTCAACTCGCCGCTTGCCGATTGCCGTTCAACGCTGGTTTTGTTCAGCGACCAGCGCGATGCATTCGCGCAGTTGAACGAGGTCAACCAGGCCGAGTTGCTGTGCTATCAAGCGCTGCTGGCCCCAGGCCTGGACAGCGACCTGGGCACTTTTTTCGCCTCCCTGACTGGCCGGCAAGCGGTGTCTATCGCGCAGCTGCGCCAGCTGATTCCAGGCCTGTTGACGGAAACCGATGCGTCGACAGGTCGGGATCTGAAAGTGTGCAACACCCGCTTGCAGCAACTGCTGGGCACTGAGCTTGAACAGAGGGATTTGCACTTGCCTTTGGCCTACGCACTGGCGTGGCTACGGGTGTCGGGCGGCAACTCGGTACTCGCGCCGTGGGTTCGGCATCAGTTTCCGGGGGTGATGCGCCTTATTCGTGAGCTGCGCGATGTGCCTTGTGGCCGTGCGGATTGCCAGTACTGCCTCACCACCCACGATCCACGCCATGAACTCAAGCGCTACTTCGGTTTTGCGGACTTCCGCTACGAACGCCCCGGCGAGAGCCTGCAGCATGACGTGGTACTCGCTGGCATGCAGGGGCAACATGTGCTGGCCATTCTGGCGACAGGCGGCGGCAAGTCACTGTGTTACCAGCTCCCCGCGCTGAACCGCTTTCATCGCAACGGTAGCTTGACCATCATTATTTCGCCGTTGCAGTCGCTGATGAAGGACCAGGTGGACGGGCTGTTGGAGCGCAGCGTGCAATGCGCCGCCACGCTCAATGGCATGCTGACGATGCCTGAACGTGCCGATGTGCTGGAGAAAATCCAGATGGGGGATGTCGGCATCCTGTTGGTATCCCCCGAGCAATTTCGCAACAGGGCGTTTCGCCGTGCCATTCGGCAGCGACAGGTCGGTGCCTGGATTTTCGACGAGGCGCACTGCTTATCGAAGTGGGGCAATGATTTCCGCCCCGACTACCTGTATGCATCGCGCTTCATTCGTGAGCACACGGGCGACCAACCACTTGCACCAATCGGTTGCTTCACGGCAACAGCCAAACCGGATGTATTGGCTGATATCCGGGCGCATTTCAGGGATGGCCTGGGCATCGAGTTCGCCCAGTTTCTGGGCAGCCATGAACGTACCAACCTGAGTTTTGAAGTACAGCCTTGCAGCCGCGACGAGAAGTGGCCGAGGATCCACCATTTGCTTGAAGCAGAGCTCGGTGGCCAGGAAGGTGGGGCGGTGGTGTTCGTTTCAAGCCGTAAGGGGGCTGAAAAGCTCTCGGACTTTCTGATCGAGCAAGGTTGGTCCTGCCGGCATTTCCACGCCGGCCTTGAGCCCAATGACAAGAAGGATATCCAGGACGACTTCAAGGCCGGGCGTATCCGCATCATTGTCGCCACCAATGCCTTCGGCATGGGGGTCGACAAGGCCGACATTCGGCTGGTTGTTCATGCAGACATCCCAGGCTCGCTTGAAAACTACCTGCAAGAGGCTGGCCGGGCTGGGCGTGACCAGGGCGCCGCACGCTGCGTGCTGCTTTACGATGCGCAAGACATTGAAACCCAATTCGGCCTCTGCGAGCGCTCCAGGCTCAGCCTGCGCGACATCCAGCAAATTTTGCGCAAGCTACGTTTTGAGTACGCCAGGCGCAAGGGCGGTGAATTGGTGATTACCGCAGGCGAAATCCTCATGGATGAGGACGTCGAAACCTCGTTCGATGCCGGCGACATCGATGCTGAAACCAAAGTGGTCACCGCCGTTGCCTGGCTGGAGCGCGGGCAATACCTAAAGCGGGAAGAAAACAGCACCCAGATCTTCCCGGCGCGTTTGAGCCTGAACGAAGGGGAAGCCAGCCAGCGTTTACACAAGGCCAACCTGTCGAAGCGGCGCCATGAAGAGTTCGACGCGATCCTGAAGTACCTTTACCGCGCCGAGGCCGACGAGCGGGTCAGCACCGACAACTTGATGACACTCACCAGCCTCACCTCTGAAGAGGTCGTCAGCACATTAAGGCAGATGGAAGCGCTGGGGTTGCTGGTCAACGACACCCAGTTGACCGTACTGCTGCGCCATGGCGTGGTGGGGGCTTCGAGCCAGCGTCTGGCACAGACCCTGGCCTTGGAGGCGGCCCTGTTCGAATTACTCAGCGAACTGGCGCCGGACGCACACGATGGCAGCTGGCAAGACTTGAACCTCACTGCACTGACTGCGGGCCTGCGCGCAAGGCTGGAGCAGGAAGATCTTATCCCCCTTCAAGTGTTGCGCCTGCTGCATAGCCTGTCCTACGACCGCGAGAGCAACAGCCAGCCACGCAGCAGTTTCGAACTCAAGCAGGTCAACCATGACTACATCAAGCTCAGGATCCAGGGTAAATACAGCTGGGCACAGCTCGAACGGTTTGGCGAAAAACGACGGATCATTGCCACAAAGTTGTTGCAGTTTCTGACCAGCAAGCTGGCACCTGCTTCAAAAGGCAAAGACCTGATGGTGCAGAGTACCTTCGGTGAGCTGGCCGGCTTGATCGATTCGGACCTCGTCCTCGCTCAAACCGTGCAGGCCAACCAGCGCCAGAGGGCCATCGAGCACGTGCTGCTGTACCTGCACAAGCAAGAAGTGCTTACGCTTAACCATGGTATGACAGTGATGCGCAGGGCAATGACCATTGAGGTGAATGCCGAGAAAAAGGGCAGTTACCTTAAGGACGACTACTTGCGCCTGGTCGAGCATTACAGCGAAAAACGCATCCAGGTGCATGTGATGCGTGAGTACGCGCAGGTGGCCCTGGAGGCGATGGCAAGTGCGCTGGAGTTGGTACTGCATTACTTCACAGACTCGAAAGATGCTTTTTTACAGCGCTATTTCTCTGGCCGCGAAGAGGTGCTCAAGCACGCCACCAGCGAGGAGTCGTGGCGTTCGATTGTCGAAGACCTGAGTACTCAGCAGCGGCTTGTGGTGGTCGATGACGACGACATCAATCGCCTGGTGCTGGCTGGGCCGGGCTCAGGTAAGACGCGGGTCATCGTGCACCGCATCGCCTATCTGTTGCGCGTGCGGCGGGTACCGGCCCATGCGATCGTGGCCCTGACCTTCAATCGGCATGCTGCCAATGAAATTCGCAAGCGGCTTCTACAGCTGGTGGGTGCGGATGCTTACGGTGTCAGCGTAATGACTTACCACAGCATGGCCATGCGCCTGACTGGCACCCGTTTCGAGCGCAAGGACGGAGTGGATGAAGGGGCGCTCAAGCAGGTGCTGGAAAATGCCGTACTGATGCTGGAAGGCAAAGGCATGGCTGAAGGCGAGGATGACCTGCGAGATCAGCTATTGCGTAGCTATCGCTACATTCTGGTGGATGAATATCAGGATATCGACGCGCTGCAATACCGTTTGGTGAGTGCACTGGCCGGCAGGCAGTCCAGCGAGGAGGGCCGTTTGTGCATCTTGGCGGTGGGTGACGATGACCAGAACATCTATGCGTGGCGCGACACCAACAACCGTTATATCGAACGTTTTCGCGAGGATTATTCGGCCACCACCAGCTATTTGATCGAAAATTACCGCTCGACGCAGCACATCATCGCGGCAGCCAATCAGTTGGTAGGCCATAACCCCGAACGGTTGAAGGTTGACCACCCGATCCGGATCGATCGCAGTCGCCAGCCGAACCCTCCAGGTGGCGCCTGGCAATCGCTCGACCCAGGGCGTGCGGGGCGTGTTGCACGCCTGGCCATTGACCCGGTTGACAGTGGTGTTGGCAATGTTCAGGCCCAGGCCGCCATGAACGAGCTCAAGCGTCTTCTGGCGCTGGAGAAAGGCGCCTGGCACGGTTGCGCCCTGCTTGCGCGTACTCACCAATATTTGCTGCCGGTTCAGGCCGTTTGCGAGCTTGCAGGCATTCCCTATTTTCTGGCTGCCGACAAGGACAGCGGGTTGCCGATCACACGGCAGCGTGACTTCGTAGCGGTGGTCGATCAGCTGCGGAATATTGGCAAAACACTGACTGCTGCAGAGGCGTGGGCGCAGGTTTCGGTGAATGTCAGTGCCGGCTGGCGCAGTTTTTTTGACGAGGCCTTTACCCAGTTACACGTCGAATTGGGGGAATGCCAGCTTCGCTGCAGTGCGGTTGTCGAATGGCTTTATGACTACGCCCGGGAAATGCGCCAGCAAGCACGCAATGGCCTGTATCTGGGGACTGTGCATTCGGCAAAGGGGCTCGAATTCAGGCATGTGGTATTGCTTGATGGCGGCTGGAATACCCAGGCAGACGGGCTCAACGATGAACGTCGGCTGTATTACGTAGGCATGACGCGGGCCGAACAGACGTTGACGTTGTGTGAATTCAATGCGGCTAACCCGTTCAGTGGCAGCCTGACAGCAAACGTCGCACCCTTGGTGTTCAAGGGTGACCATGACCGGGCTTTGGAGCGGCGATTTTTGCAGCTCGGGTTGCGAGACATCGATATCGGTTTTGCCGGGCGCACTGCGTCGACGGATGTCATCCATGAGGCACTGCGAGGGTTGCAACCGGGGGATGAGTTGCAGCTTGTGAGGCAGGGTGACCGGTATGAGATACGCGATAGGCTGGGACGTGTGGTTGGGCGAACCGCCAAGTCGTTTGTGTTGAACGTTGAAGTGGAGCGATGCGAGGTGGCAGGGGTGCTGGTTCGGTATCTGGAAGATACTGAGGAGCAGTATCGAACGTGGCACAAATCTGAGCGGTGGGAGATTGTCGTACCGCGGGTGTGTGGCACGAGCTGCATCGGGAGGCCATGAGCCAGCAGACTAGCCCACTTGCTAGAATGACAGGAGTCGTTGAAGTGGGCAGCTCCAGCGCAAGGTCTAGGTGATTTCACACAAAACGCGATCCGCCTGAAGGGTCAAAGGCTGGAAGCGTTTTCTGCATGACAACCGTCCGCTCCTCCCCATAAAACGCATCCCGCACTGTGCAAAAGCCCAACCCTGCATAAAACCCTTCCGCCGTAATGGAGGAGGGCACACGCAACACCTTCAGCCCACGCGCAATTGCTTCATCTTCGATCACTGCCATCATCTGTTTTCCGACCCCAAGCCCTTGATGCTGGGGTTCGACAAACACACTTCTGACCACATCCCCGTCAAGACTGGCCGTGGCAATCACCTCATCATCAATCAATGCCACAAACACCAACCGCCGAGTCAGCATCTCAAGAATGGGCGCCGCACTGAAAGACGCCTCGATGCGCGAGATAGTCTCGGCATCATAGTCAGCCGCGTTCGACCCGCGTAAGGCCGCTATCACGACTCGGCTTATGCCCTCGGCATCGCCTGCATTCGCCAAGCGAATAGGGCAACTCACTCTCGCGCCTCCGATGCACTCAACTGGGTTTCCTTCGCTAGCTGAATAGCTGCATTGATCGCAGCCCGCGCCTGGGGGCTGTTCTTCCAGCATGTGGAGCCAACGGCCGCTGATGCCTGGGCCAAAATGTCATCGACATTCGCTTCGCTAAGCATCGCCAGTGAATCAATCCCCATTTGCTCAAGGCGAGCTATAACGGTTGGCCCTACGCCCTTGAGGGCCAGCAATGCTGTGTGTTCCGTCAGTGGAAATGGCATCCGTAAACTCCTGTTATCGGCAAATGCTGCCGCTGGAGTTTACCAACTCGCTGGCCTGCTGGGGCTAATCAAGTTTCTCCAGTGCGTTGCTTTGTGGTGTTGCCACCGGCTGTTTCGAAAATCGCTTCGCCCCACTTCTGTTTGCCACCCCAAACGGCACATGCACCATCGGCAGGTCGCCGGCCGGTGATTGCAGGTGGCTGCGTTGATCATCGAAGAACACGTGGGGTTTGAGAATCGACAACACCCGGGGTTTTTCCATCCCGCCTAGAAAGAAGCACTCATCCGGCGACACACCCCAATCCTTCAACGTGGTCACCACCCGCTCGTGCGACGGCGCGTTTCGCGCGGTCACGATGGCGATGCGCAAGATGCGTTTGTAGTTCGGGTCTTGTGCCAGCTTCTGGTCTTCGAGCGTGCGAATGTGGGAGAGCTTGCGGTACAGGTCCGCCAGTGGCCCAGGCTGGTGGGGGATGGCCTTGCGGGCCCGCTCGTGGGCCTGGAAGTCGTCCAGGTTGTCGTTCTCCTTGTACACGCTTTCCGCTTCGTCATCGGCGATCACGCCGTCAAAGTCGAAGGCCACGCGCAGCTCGGTGTCGATCTCATCGTCGTAGATGCGCGTCGGCAGCACCAGGCCAGCGGGGTAGCTGGCGTCGATGGCGCGCTGCACGTCGTCCTCGTTGGCGCTGAGGAACAACGAGGCGTTGAAGGCCGGGATGTACTCGTGTGGCGAGCGGCCGGACATGAAGGCGGCCCGGGTGATGTCCAGTTGGTAATGGCTGATGGAGCGGAACACGCGCAAGCCGGTTTCGGGCGAGTTGCGCGAGAGCAACACCACTTCCACGGGAAGTTGGTCGGGGAAGGCCTGGTTGATGCTGAGGAAGCGGCGAATGAACGGGAACGCAACGCCCCTCGGGAAGGGTTCATCCAGGTTTTGCTCCTGGTGCTGGCGGTAAGCCTCGACGCCGTCGGCCTTGTAGATGTCGTCAGACACGGTGAGGTCGAAAAGTGCACTGGAGGCCACGCCAATGACCAGCTTGTGTTCGATGGGGTAGGGCATTGAACGTGCTCCTTGAGGGGTGCAGGTGACGAGTATACGGGTATGCAGACGGGTGATGGTTAATTGGAGCCGCTCCGCGCCCCTTCGCGGGCAAGCCCACAGGGAAGGCGCATGCTTGCAAACGCGGCACAGATCATTAGCGTTGCCATCGTTAGGCTACTATGTATAATTCCGCCGAAACCCGCATTCCAGAGCGGTTAACCATGGAAAGGCAAGTTTCTTGATGCGTTTCTAGCCGATGCCCTCCAGCGGCACTGCCCGCCATTTTGCGCATTGCATTAACTCCGTTGCATCCAGGCCATTGCTGGGCGTTGGCGAAGCCATGCCCCGCAACAGGCTGCACGCATTTCAACAAGGATATTCATGAAAAAGCGTTTCGTTCTCTGTGCCCTGGCCTCCGCCCTGGCAGGTTGCAACTCCGAATACAACTTCGACGAAGTCACCAGCTACACCGGCACTGTCGGGTCGCCGCATGCGCTGTACCTGGAGCGCAAGTCGGGCGAGCGGCTGAACGGCACCGTGGTGCACAAGGTGGGTGACCGGGTGCTGCAGGCGTTCAAGGTCGAAGATGGCAAAGTGGTCGGAGAATGGAAGGAGTTCGACCAGGACGGCAAGCTGCTGGTTGAAGGCCAGTTGCAGGACGGTGCATTTGTCGGGCCCAAGAAAACCTGGTGCAAGGGCGAGTTCGCCGAGCACCTGGACAACGTCATCACCCTCGAAGGCGGGCGCCGCAGCGAGCAGCACTACGACTGCGCCACAGGCCTGCAGGTCAGTGACAGCACAGAGATCCCGACCGTTGATTTCCGCAAGCGCGCGATCCGTGTCGGCACCCAGCGCGAGTGGAAGGTGGTCGATGGCCAGCAGAAGCTCACCCTGCTGGAGACCTTCGCCAGCGATGGTTCCGGCAAGCTCGATGGCCTGGTGGAGCACTATGACTATCAGGGCACACTGAAGGACCGCGCTACCTACAAGGCTGGCGAGCTCGATGGCGTGCGTGAGACTTGGACGTCGTTCACTGATGGCACGTCGGTGCCGGCTACAAAGGTCGAGTACAGCGCAGGCAAAAAAAACGGCCTGTACGAGGTGTACTTCATTCGCGGCTGGCCTGCCGGCACGGTGTCCGAAAAGGGCAGCTACAAGGACGACAAGCAGGCTGGCGTGTGGGTCAACTATCAGCCTGGCTCGGCCCAGGTACGTGATGTCGACAGCCCGCCAGACACCTCGCCCATGGCCATGCGCCTGTGGGACGCCGCCCAGGGCCAGGCGCGTACGTCGGACTGGGCAAAAGAGATCAAGGACCTCGACGCCTTCGCCTACCTGCTGAAAAGCGCCGGCATCAATGTCAATCAACGCCTGCATTACGAGAACAAGCCGCTGATCACCGTGGTCGCCGATAACGCCTACGACTACCTGATCTCGGTTGGCGCCGACCCGATGGGGCGGGATATCAACGGCAACACGCGCCTGATGAACTGCCTGGCGGGCAGCGACTACAGCTCGTGCAGCTTCGCGCACATGATCACCCTGGCGGGCAAGGAAGACCTGAAGGCGCACAACGTCTACGGCGACACCGCGCTGTCGGTGTTCTGCCAGAAAGCCGGCAGCCTGCAACGCCGCCATGGCGCCGGCCAGCAGCCTGAAGCGCTGTTCCAGGCACTGCTCAAGGGCAGCGACGTCAACGCCAAGGCCTACGGCGGCGAGACGGCCTTGCATGCCTGCATGGCCCAGCGTAACCACAGCTACGCCGAAGCGCTGGTCGCGGCGGGCGCTGACCTCAATGCAGCCGATGTCGATGGCACCACGCCGGTGGCCGCGGCCTTCTTCGGCAGCTACAACCTGGCGGCAGCCGGGCAGCGGGTGGGTTGGTCCGAGAACGTGATCCGCTTCGCTGCCAGCTACCAGGGCAAGTCCGACTTCACCTTCGACACGCCGCTGGCGGCGTTCGGCAAATCGATTCGCCAGCTGGTGCTGGAAAACGGCGACACGGCCTCGGCGATGTTGATCGATTCCTTGGTGGGCACCGCCAAGGGTTGATTGTTTCTTTCAGGATCTACAGACAAGGATTACCTATGCGTCACTTTAAATACGTGCTGGCAGCACTGCCGTTCTGTGTACTGGCTGGCTGCGGCAACGACGCGCTGGATGGCACCTACGAGGCCACGACCAGCGTGATGGGCTACAGCGCAGGCAAGCAGACGGTCGAGTTCTCCAGCGACTACATCATTGCGGCAGGCAACAAGATCAAGGTCGACGAGTGGGAGCGCAAGGACGACGTGGTTGTAGCCCGTGATGCCAACGGTGTCGCGCTGATCAACGTCCGCGTGCTGGACGGCGGCAAGCGTCTTGAGTCGATTGGTGGCAACAACATGGCCAAGCAAGTGTTCGTGCGCGTCGACTGACCTTACCGGGCCGCTCTGCGGCCCATCGTCGGGTAGGAGCAGCCTTGTGCTGCGAAAAGGCCTGTGAAAGCAGTGAATATTCGGTGCGTTTTCACCGGCCGCATCGCATCACAAGGCTATTCTTATGCACTGCAAACACGAAGGCGATATCCCAGAGCTTTGACATTTGTTAAAGGTCATGTATACGTTACATTAACTCTTATTTGTTACGTATACAGAACATGGACCCCTCATTTATCGTTGTACGCCTTGGCCAGCAGGTTCGGCAGCGCCGCCGCCGCCTTGGTTTCACTCAAGCCAAGCTGGCAACGTTGGCCGGCGTTACTCGGCAGAAGGTTATCGCGATCGAGCGGGGCGACCTATCTGTCGGCATGGCTGCCTATGTGCGAGTGGTGGGCGCCTTGGACTGCGAGTTCGCGTTGGTGACCGCAGCCATGCCCACGTTAGATGAGATCCAGGGGGTATTCGAGTGAAGGCGGCCACGCTGCGGGTTGCAACACCGGGAGGGGAAAGCGGGAAAATCTTCAATTCCGCTGGCGACTATGTGTTTCGCTACCACGAAAGTGCTGATGCTCATGCTGCGATCAGCCTTTTAATGCCGGTACGCCTGGATGATTACCGTCATCGGGACCTGCATCCTATTTTCCAAATGAACTTGCCTGAGGGCTATGTTCTGGAACAATTACATAACCGTTTGGCAAAGGTCGCCAATGTCGATCCGATGTTGCTGTTGGCGCTTTCGGGCAGCAGTTCCCCTATCGGGCGCGTGGCAGTGAGTTCAGCTGAGGTGGATGCGCTCTTGCGCCGCCAGCAGTTTCCTGGTGAGCGACTAGAGGAAATTCTGACTTGGGATGGCGCTGACGATATCTTTGCTGGTCTGGTGGACCGGTACATCTTGCGTGCTGGAATATCAGGGGTGCAGCCCAAGGTACTGGTACCAGAAGCGCCGAGCAGTACACCGCAACCTTTTACCTCGAAAACCTCCGACCTGATAATTAAAAGCGGGCGCGACGAGTTTCCGGGGTTGGCTATCAATGAGTTCCTTTGCATGTCTGTGGCCAAGGATGTGGGAATTCCGGTACCCGAGTTCTACCTGTCCGATAATACCAAGCTGTTCGTCATGCGCCGCTTCGACCGTGATGAGCAACTCGACCCCATTGGCTTTGAAGACATGGCAGCGCTGATGGGGCTTGCCGCCGAGCAGAAATACAGCAAGAGCTATGCGGCAATTGCCAAGACCATTCGCCTGTTCTGCCCACCCGAGCAGGTGCAAGGTTCACTGGCGCAGTTGTTTGCCATGGTGAGCCTGTCTTGTATTGTCGGTAAT
The DNA here is from genome assembly GCF_022179005.1 of Pseudomonas sp. PAGU 2196. Classification (NCBI taxonomy): domain Bacteria; kingdom Pseudomonadati; phylum Pseudomonadota; class Gammaproteobacteria; order Pseudomonadales; family Pseudomonadaceae; genus Pseudomonas; species Pseudomonas sp. PAGU 2196. Next base: position 159,682 of record NZ_BNTL01000005.1, read on the forward strand.
GGCGATGCGCATTTGAAAAACTTCGGATTGTTGTATTCCGATCCGTCTCAACGGGACGCACGGCTGGCACCGGCATACGACATCGTCAATACAACAGCCTACATCCCTGAAGATGTACTGGCACTGGACCTGTGCGGCAGTAAGTCATTGTTCGCTTCGCGGCAAGGATTGATGGACTTCGCTGATACCTGTGATGTGGCTCGCCCCAAGGAGATCATCCAGGAGCAGTTACAGGCGCTTGAGCGAGTTCTTGCTCGTTCTGCTGAACTCTGCGAGCAGGCTCCCAGTGTGGTGGGTGCCATTCGGCAATCTGCAGGGCCGTTCATCAGGACCTTTGGCTAGCCTGCCGCTCCCCCAGGATTCCCTTCAAAACCTGACCTGAAGCAACGCCTCTTCGTCCATCCGCCACTATGCTGATCCGGGCATTCTCTCAAGCTCACTCAGACAGACACGGAGGTGTTTATGAAAGCTGCTGTCGTTGCCAAAGGGCGTCGCGTGGACGTGGTGGAGAAAACACTGCGGCCGCTGGCGCACGGTGAAGCGTTGCTGAAGATGCAGTGCTGTGGCGTTTGCCATACCGACCTGCATGTCAAGAATGGCGATTTCGGCGACAAGACGGGTGTGATTCTGGGCCACGAAGGGATTGGCGTGGTCGTGGAAGTGGGGCCGGGTGTCACGTCGCTCAAGCCGGGTGACCGGGCCAGTGTGGCGTGGTTCTTCCAGGGCTGCGGGCACTGCGAATATTGCAACAGCGGCAACGAGACGCTGTGCCGTGAGGTGAAAAACTCCGGCTACACGGTCGACGGTGGCATGGCCGAGGCGTGCATCGTGGTGGCCGACTACGCGGTTAAAGTGCCGGATGGGCTGGATTCAGCGGCCGCCAGCAGCATCACCTGCGCCGGCGTGACCACCTACAAGGCGGTGAAATCATCGAATATCCGCCCTGGGCAATGGCTGGCCATCTACGGCCTTGGCGGCCTGGGCAACCTCGCCCTGCAGTACGCCAAAAACGTCTTCAACGCCCGTGTCATTGCCATCGACGTCAACGATGATCAACTGGCCTTCGCCCGTGAAATGGGCGCCGACCTGGTGGTCAACCCGCGCGACGAAGACGCCGCGAAAGTCATCCAGGCCAAGACCGGGGGCGCCCATGCTGCCGTGGTCACGGCAGTGGCCAAGAGCGCGTTCAACTCTGCAGTGGATGCACTGCGCGCGGGCGGTCGCCTCGTGGCTGTGGGGCTGCCGCCAGAAGCCATGAGCCTGGATATTCCACGCCTGGTACTCGACGGTATCGAGGTTGTCGGTTCGCTGGTCGGCACCCGCCAAGACCTGCGCGAAGCCTTCGAGTTTGCCGCCCAAGGCAAGGTGGTACCGAAGGTGACTCTGCGCCCGATCGAAGACATCAATGACATCTTCGAAGAGATGCAAGAGGGCAAGATCAAAGGCCGCATGGTGATCCACTTCGCCGATTGAAGGCTGCTGCCTGCCCAGGTGAAGCCGGCCCGCGCGTGCGGGCCGTTTTCAGGGTGGGTTCAAGCCGGTCGCTGAGTCCGCAACACTAACGCCGCCACCGCGCAACCTATCAGCGCCAGGCACGCCAGGTAGAACGCATCGCTGTAAGCCATCAGGTAGGCCTCGCGTCGAATGGTCGCCGCCACCCCCTCCAACGCCTGCTGCTGGGCCGGCAGCCAGCTCTGCACGGTTTGGCTGATGCGCTCTTGCACACTGGGCGCAAACACCGTCACATGCTCGTGAATGCGCTCGCTGTGGTAACGCTCGCGCGTGGCCACGATCTGCGTCAGCGCGGCAGTGCCGATGGCGCCCCCGAGGTTGCGCAGCATGGAAAACACCGCCGAAGCGGAGCCCGCTTCTCGCTTTTCCAACCCCGCCACGGCCAGTACCGACAGCGCCACCATGATGAACGGCTGGCCAATGCCGCGTACCACCGTGGATGGGATGATGACGTTGTCGGCGCTGTCGGCTGTCAGGCTCGCACCCAGCCAGCAGCCGGCGGCCATGATCAGAAAACCGCTGGCCACCATGAACTTGGCGCTGGTCCAGGCCATCAGCCGTGGCATCAATGGCGCCAGCAGCAGTTGCACTACGCCATAGGCGATCAGCGCCACCCCCACGTCGCGGGCGCTGTAGCCCTGCAGTTGGGAGAGGTAGTTGGGCACCAGGAACACCAGGCCAAAGGTAGCCCCGCCAAAGATGAACATGGCAACGCTGGCCACCCCGAAGTTGTACCGCCCCAGCAAGCGCAAGTTGATGAACGCGCGTTGGCCGTACAGCTGCGTGTAGACGAACACCGCCAGCGCCAGGCCGGCGATGATTGACATGCCGACGATGAATGTCGAACCGAACCAGTCCAGCCGGCCGCCTTCTTCCAGCACGATCTGCAGCCCGCCCAGGCCAACGACCATGGCCGTGATGCCCAGCCAGTCGCCACGGCGCAACAGGGTCAGTTGCAGGGGTTTGGCCTCGATCGACCAGGCGATGGCGAGGAGCAAGGCGATACCGGGGAACAGCTGCAGGTAGAAGATCCAGCGCCACGAATAGACATCGGTCAACCAGCCGCCAATGGAAGGTCCGGCCGCCTGGGCCACGCTGTTGGCCAGGCTGAACAAGGCCATGCCCATGGCCATCTTGCTGGCGGGCAGTTCGGTGATGATCAACTGGAAGGAGAGGGGGATCAGCACGGCGCCGGCAGCGCCCTGAATCACCCTGAGGGTGATCATCGCCTCAAGGTTGGGGGCCCACGAGCAGGCGATCGACGCCAGCAGGAAGATGAACGAACCCGTCCACATCACCCGGCGCATGGAAAACACTTCGACCAGCCAGGCCGTCAGCGGAATCATGACGATTTCCGCCACCAGGTAGGCGGTGGAAATCCACGAGCCTTCCTCGAAGCTCGCGCCCAGCGAGCCGCGGATCTCGGGCAGGGCCGCGCTGGTGACGTGCACGTTCATGCCAGCCATGAAGCAGCCGAGCAGGCCGCCGAACACGGCCACCCAGGCGCGTAACGGTACGCGTTGCTCACTGCTCATCGGCAGGCTCCACGGGGCGGGTGTCGACCGTGGTCACCACCGACATGCCGGGCAGTATCTGCAGGCCGTCTGCTGGCCGGTCGAGGACGATGCGCACCGGAAAGCGCTGGACGATCTTGGTGAAGTTGCCAGTGGCGTTGTCCGATGGCAGCAGCGCGAATACGTTACCGGACGCCGGCGAGAAGCTGGCCACGTGGCCTTGCACAGGCTGGCTGGAAAAGCTGTCGACACGGACCTGCACCGGCTGCCCTGGGCGCATGTGTGCCAGCTGGGTTTCCTTGTAGTTCGCAACCACGTAGGTCTGTTGCAACGGCACTACCGCCAGCAGCGGCTGGCCAGGCACCACGTACTGCCCGGCGCGCACACGGCGCTGGCCGACCACGCCGTCGATGGGCGCGCGCAGGACGGTGTCCTGTGCGTCCTGGTCGGCCAGCGCCTGCCGGGCCTGGGCACGGCTCAGGCCTGCTGCCCGTTGCTTGATCTCGGCATCGGCCGCCAGCGCCTGTGCCTTGGCCATCGCCAGCTGCGCGCGCTGCTCACGCAAATGTGCCTGCGCGCCTTGCAGCGCGGCACCGGCTTGCACGGCGTTGGCGTGGGCGGCTTCCAGGCGCTGCACGGTGGCTGCGTCATCGCGCACCAAACCACGGTAGCGCTGCATGTCCAGCTCGCTGCGCTGGCGCTCGGCGCTGGCACTGTGCACGGCCGCTTCAGCCTGGACGATGGCCTGCTGCTGCTGGTTGATGCGTTCGGCGGCCACTTGCTGGCGTGCCTGGGCGGCGGCCAACGCAGCGTGCGCTTCGGCCACGCCGGCAGTGGCCTGGTCGAGGCGGGCGCGGTAGTCGCGGTGCTGCAGGCGTACCAGCACATCGCCGGCTTTGACGGCCTGGTCGTCTTCCACTTCCACCTTGGCCACATAGCCGGCCACGCGCGCGCTCAAGGCCACCCAGTCGGCACGCACGTAAGCGTCATCGGTGGTTTCCAGGTAGCGCCCCGTGCTCAACCAGTACCCGCTGAATGCCAGCGCTGCCAGCACCGTCAGGCCACCACCGGCGTACAGCGCCAGGCGGCGACGGGTAGGCCTGGGGGCGGTGGCAACTGCCTGGGCCTGGTCATCGGGCAGCGGGTTCTTGCTAACGGCAACATTCATGATTGGCTTCCAGTCTCGGGGGTGGAGCGGTGCACCTGGCTTGGGGCCGGTGCTGGTGACGACTGCCAGCGCCCGCCCAGGGCGCGGAACAGGTTGATCTGGGCACGCGCCAGGCGGCCTTGGGCCACGACGTGGCTGGCCCTGGCCTGGATCAGGTCGCGCTCGCTGTCGAGCAACGCCAATGCATCAACGGTGCCTGCCTGATAGTTGCGTTGCGAAAGGGTAAAGCCACGCTCGCCTTGCGCCAGGGCCGCACCCAGGGCCAAGGCCCGTTGGCGCTCACCCTCAAGGCGCGCCAGCGCCTGGCGCACATCCTTGAGTGCCGCCAGCGCTACCCCGCGGTAATGGGCGACCTGCGCGTTTTGCAAGGCCTGGGCCTTGTTCACCCGTGCCCGGTTGGCTTTGATATTGGGGAATTCCCAGCTGATCAACGGCCCGAGGGCAAACATCACCGCGCGGCTGTCACCCAGGTTGGCAAGGTGGTGGTCCGACGAGGTCAACGAGGCACCGAAGCTGACTTTCGGATACAGGTCGGCCTTGACGATATCGACTTCCAGGGCGGCAGCCTGCAGTTCGCGCTCGGCCTTGCGCACGTCGGGCCGGCGTTCGAGCAGGCGCCAGGCGTCACCAGCGGGCAACGGCGCGGCGAGGGTCGGGATGCGCTGGCAGGTGTCAGTGTCGTCCGTGAGCGTTGTCGGGTCCTGGCCACTGAGCATGCTCAGTTCGTACAGCGCCATCTGCCGGTGTGCCTCCAGCATCGGCAGCTGCGCCCGCACCTGCTCGCGCAACCCCAGCAGGCGCACGCTATCGAGCTCCGTAGCGACCCCGGCCTGCCGCTGGCGGTCGCTGAGCTGCACACTGCGCTCCAGAGTGCTCAGGGACTGCCTGGCCGCGGCGATGCGGGCACCGTACACGCACTGGTCGATGTAGGCGCGGGTGGTCTGGCTGACCACGTGCAGCTGCACCAGGTCCAGGGCATCGCGGCTGGCCTCGGCCTGCACCCGCGCCCGCTCGATGGCGGCGCGCACCTGGCCCCAGACATCGACCTGGTAAGCCAGCTCGATGGCTGGGTTGAAGGCCCATTGCGAGGGCGCATGGCTGTCGGTCGCCTCGGCCAGAGTCTGGTCATCGGCGCTCTTGCCATAGCTCGCGCCCATGCCAATGGAGGTGGACGGCCAGCGCCGGGCATCGAACTCGCCAATGCCGGCGAGCATGGCCTGCACGTTGGCTTCGGCCTGCGCCAAGTCCTGGTTGTGCGCCAAGGCTTGCAGCACCCAGGTATTGAGCTGCGGGTCGTGGTACAGCGCCCACCAGCGCGCGGGCAGCGTCTGGTCGCTGACGCCGGCAGGCAGGTGCAGTGCAGGGGTTGCCTGGAATGCAGTGGGGGGCACGGCGTTTGTGGGGTGCCCGGTGCAAGCCGTCAGCACGCCGAACAAGCCGAGGGCGGCGGCGCGCCCGGCAGGGCAGGAAAGGGATCGTATTGGCATCACGCAAAGTCGTATGAGGGGTCGTGAAGCCAGCTTATCGAGGGGCAGGGCGGCCCCGCTGCCGCAAGCGGGACAACCGTGCGCGCAACTGGGACAACCTCAGCCTTGGCGGTCAGTGCGTGGGTGCGGTGCCTGTGCCGAGCACGCTGATTTGCCAGGCGCTGGGGTTGTAGCCAAGGATGCGCTTGAACATCGCGGCGAATGCGCTGGCACTCTGGTAGCCGTGCTCCAGCGCCACGTTCAGGATTGGCTTGCCATCGGCCAGGCACTGCTGGCTGAGGATCATGCGGGTGCGGGCCCGCCACTCGCCATACGACATCCCCACCTCACGCTGAAACAACCGCGCCAGGGTGCGGGCACTCATGTTCAACTGCGCGCCACACTGCTCCAGCGTCAGGTCCTGGGCCGGGTCTTCGAGAAACCCCTCGCACCAGGCGCGCAGCCGCGCATGCTGCGGTACCGGCACATAGGCGTCGATGCGCTCGGCCGTCTCCAGTTCACGCTGGATCAGTGCCCGAGCGTGCTCGCCCAGCGGCTCGTCGCGTTGCAACATCCGCGACCCCGCCAGGATCAACTCGCGCAGTAGGCCGGAGACCGCGATCACATGGCAGCGAGTCACGTGCGACCCCAGCAGCAAGGTGCGCATCGACACTTCGCCTTGCATGCGGACTTCGTGGCTCATGCCGGCTGGTATCCACAGCGCCTGCCCGCGCGGTATCACCCAGTTGCCGCCATCGCTGCACACGCGCATCACGCCGTTGGCGGCATACATCAGTTGATCTTCGGCATGGCAGTGGCTGGCAACCACTTCGCCGTGTCGGTAGTCCATTCCCAAAGCTTGCATGCCAATCTCCTCGGGCCGTGTGTGGCGAGCAGGGGTAACGATTGGATCCAATGCTATCGCAAGGCGTTCAGGCGGGGTTGCTAAGTGTTCGCGTGCAACGCAGAAATATGCGCTGGAATTGCGCTCAGGGTGTAAATCGTGGCTGTTCGTGGCGGGTTGGCCAGCCTTGGTGATGCTGGACCAGGAAGTCCACGAACACCCGCACCCGTGCCGGCATCGCCGGGCCACCGACGAATACGGCGTGTATCGGCTCGCGGTCACCGGGGTTGTAGGCTTCCAGCACGGGCACCAGTTGCCCGTTGTTGAGGTCATCGGCCACTGTGAAGGTGCCGATGCGCGCGATGCCGGCGCCCAGCCTGGCGAATTGGGCCAGTGCCTCGCCGCTGCTGCACTCCAGGTTACCGGTGACTTTCAGGGCAAAGGCCTGCCCGTCCCGGCGAAACGGCCAGTCCGCTTCAGCGCGGCGGAAGTTGAAGCGCAAACAGTTGTGGCGGGCCAGGTCTTCAGGTTCCACCGGGGTACCGCAGCGTTGCAGGTAGTCGGGCGAGGCGACGATCACTTGGCCGGTGTCGCCAATGTAGCGGGCGCTCAGCGAGCTGTCCGGCAGGTGGCCGAAACGCAGCGCGACATCGGCTTGGCCGCCGGCGATGTCGACCACTTCATCGCTTAAGGTAAGGTCGACCAGCACTTGCGGGTACAAGGCGCTGAACTGCGCCAGCAAAGGCACCACCGTCAGCCGCGCATGGCCCAGTGCGGCACTGACCCGCAGCCGGCCCCGCGGTACACCTTGGTCGGTAATGGCATCTTCGACTTCATCCAGGTCGGCCAGGATGCGCCGTGCGCCGCGCAGGTAGGCGTCGCCCTCTGGGGTCAGCGTGATTGCGCGGGTGGTGCGCAACAGCAGGCGAGTGCCCAGGCGCTGTTCGGTACGCGCGATGATCCGGCTGACAGCCGACGGCGTCAGCCCCAGCGCGCGTGCCGCCGCAGACAAGCTGCCTTCTTGCGCCACCTTGGCAAAAATCTCCATCTCTCCAGACCTTCCGGTGAAGTCCATTTGTGCCTCTTGCGCAAAGGTGGTTGGCAAAAATGCAGACTAGTGCCCGCATGAAACGGATCGTAGCATTTCAGGCACAGATAAGGAGCCGTTTCATGCGCATCAATCCACCCCTCGTCGCACTCGCCATCGGTGCCTTTGGCATCGGCGTCACCGAGTTCGCCCCCATGGGCATGTTGCCCAGTATTGCCACCGACCTTGGCGTGTCGATCCCCGCAGCCGGGCTGCTGGTCAGTGCCTACGCCCTCGGCGTGCTGATCGGTGCCCCGCTGATGACTTTGGCCACCGGCAGGGTGCCACGGCGTTACCTGCTGATCGGGCTGATGGCCATTTTCACCCTGGGTAACCTGATGTCGGCCCTGGCGACCGACTACGCCAGCCTGATGGTTGCCCGCGTGGTGACCTCGCTCAACCATGGCGCGTTCTTTGGCATTGGCTCGATCGTCGCGGCCAGCGTGGTGCCGCCTGAAAAACGGGCAGGGGCCGTGGCGGCCATGTTCATGGGGCTGACGCTGGCGACCATCGGCGGTGTGCCGCTGGCCACCTGGTTTGGCGAATTACTGGGGTGGCGTACGGCCTTCTGGGGCATTGCGGGCCTGGGGCTGATTGCGATGACGACGCTGTGGTACGCACTGCCTAATGTGCCGCTGCCGAAAAGCGACGGGGTGATGGCCGAGATCCGCGTGCTAGGCCGTGGCCCAGTACTGGCGGCGTTGGCTCTGACTGTGGTGGGTTCCAGTGCGATGTTTACCGTCTTTACCTACATTGCGCCAATCCTGCACAGTGAAGCCCAGGCCTCCACACCGTTCATCACCGCCATGCTGGTGTTGTTCGGTATTGGCCTGACGCTGGGCAACGTGTGGGGTGGCAAGGCGGCGGACCGTTCGGTTGACCGCACGCTGATCGTCTCGTTGGCGGTGCTGATTGCCGTGTTGCTGGTGTTCCCGCTGTTGATGCCCTGGGCACTGCCTACCGCACTGGCGGTGCTGGTGTGGGGCGCTGCCAGTTTTGCCCTGGTACCGCCGCTGCAGATGCGCGTGATGGAGGCCGCCAAGGAGGCGCCCAACCTGGCGTCTGCGGTGAATATCGGGGCGTTCAACCTGGGCAATGCGATCGGTGCCGCGCTGGGTGGCGCGGTGATCAATGCAGGGCTGGGCTACCCGGCGATTTCCCTGGCGGGTGCGTTGATGGCGGCGTTGGGCCTGGTGATGGTGTTGCTGTTTGCCTGGCGCTCGCGGGCCGTCCAGGCCTCACCGCTGGCCACGCTGTAAGGGGGTAGGAGCAGCCTTGCGCTGCGAAGAGGCCGGTGGCAACACCGTGGATCTTCGCTGCGGGTACGGGCCTCTTCGCAGCACAAGGCTGCTCCTACCTCAATCGCGCCTGCCGCTAGTACGCAGCGTCCAGTGCAATCTCCACCCCTTCAAATTCCGCCATCGCATCCCGCATCGCTTCGCCAAAATACGCCCACGAAGCCCGGTCAAACAGCAGCTGCAAGGCCGGCACCGCTTCACGCCCGACATTCACCACGATCACATTGATCCGCGCCGCCGATGTCTGCGCCACGGCCCCGACCGGGAACGCCTGGGCACGCAGGTCAACCCCGCATAGCTTGGCCATCACCGCGCTGTAATGCTGCCCCGACAGCTGCAGCCAGGCGTGGCTGTCCTGGCGGGGCAGCAAGTAGTTGCGCTGGGCGTCCTGTACCCAGTCGGCCTCTTCGGCGGCAATCCGCGCCCCTTGGTCGGCGAAACTGCCCAGCAGCAGGTATTCGGTGGCCGACAGCCGCGCCACCCAGCTACCGTCGTCCTGGCGCAGCGCCTGGTTGGGCTGTGGCGGCAAACGATAGCCGCGTGCTTGCAGGTAGGCCGCGGTGTCGGCGCCACGAAAACCCACCCGCGCCAGGTCGGTCAGGTCGGTCAGCGCGCAGGTCAGCAGTGGCTCGGCCTGTGGCTGGGGAGAGAAGCACTGTTCTGTCTTCAGGCTAGTCATGGCTCACAGCTCCTGGCGCAGGTTGTCGGGATCATGGAAGGGCAGTTGCACCACCTTGGCATTGACCATCACACCGCCCTCCACGCGGATCGGGATGTGCATGCCGGGGGTGGCCTGGTGGGCGCCGGCGTAAGCCAGGCCGATGATCTGCCCCAGGGTTTGCGAGTACTCGCACGAGGTGACGTTGCCGCTGATGTCCGGGCCGTCCAGTACCAGGTGGCCTTCCAGTGGCTGCGGGCTGCCCTTGGGCAGCGTGAACCCAACCAGCTTGCGCTTGAGCGGCTGCGCTTCGAGGATCTCGATCGAGCGCTTGCCGACGAAGAACGGTTTCTTGCGGCCGATAGCCCACTGCATGTCGATTTCGGCGGGGTGGGTCATGCCATCGGTGTCCTGGCTGATGATCACATGGCCTTTTTCCAGCCGCAGCAGGCGCTGGGTCTCGACACCGAACGGGCGAATGCCCAGCCCGGCGCCTGCTTGCATCAAGGCGTCCCACAGGCGTTCGGCATGGCGCGCCGGCACATGGATTTCATAGCCCAGTTCGCCGACGAAACCGACCCGCAGGATGCGCGCCGATATACCCGCCACCTTGCCCAGGCGTACGCCCAGGTAAGGGAAGGCCGCGGCCGACAGTTCCACGCCTTCGCACACCTTGGCCAGCACTTGGCGCGACAAGGGGCCGGCCAGGTTGACGGCGGCCAGGGCGGCGGTGACGTTGGTGATGTCGACGTCCAGGCGCCACTGCGCGTTCCACTTGAGCATCTGCTGGTAGATACGGTCGACGCCACTGGTGGTGGCGCTGACATAGAAGTGCTGCTCGGCCAGGCGTGCGCAGACGCCGTCATCAATCACCACGCCGTGCTCGTTAGTCATCAGTGCATAGCGGGTGCGGCCGATCGCCAGTTTGGCGAAGCCGAAGGTGTACAGGCGCTCGAGCAGCTCGGCCGCGTCCGGGCCGCGCACGTCGAGGCCGCCGAGGGTGGAGACGTCGATCAGCCCGACCTTCTCGCGCACATGCCGCGCTTCTTCCTGCATGCAGCGTTCGCGGTCCTCGGGCTTGCCGTAGTAGGCCGGGCGCTGCCAGATACCGGCAGGCATCATTTTCGCGCCTGCTTGCAGGTGGCGGCGGTGTATCGGTGTCTGCCGGTACGGGTCGAAAGCGCGGCCGGCGACATGCGCCAGCTTTTCCGCCTGGAACGGGGGGCGCGCCGTGCTCACGCCGGTTTCGCTGATGCTGCGGCCCGTGGCCTGGGCCACCAAGCGCGCGGTGGGCAGTGCCGAGTGGCGCCCTTGGGACGGGCCCATGCCGACTGTGGAGAAGCGCTTGACCAGTTGCACATCGCGATAGCCGCTGCGGGTGGCGTTGACGATATCGCGCACCTGCAAGTCTTCGTCGAAGTCGACGAAGTCCTTGCCCTTGGGGTGCGGGAAGATCGGCCACGGATGATTGACCTTGGCCTCTGCGACGAAGCTTGCCTGCGCAGGGGCCTCCAGGCCAAGCGCCGCCAGGGCCTCGCTAGCTGCGCGGGTGGCGTCCGTGAGCACATTGCTTAGCACATGCCGGCCGTTCACCGAGCCTGCGATATCCAGCCCCGCCGGTAGGTTGCTGAGGGTGAACTCGTCGCGGTTGACGTCATAGGCCAGCTTTCCGCCAGCCTGGCACAGCAGTTGGTACACCGGCATGTAGCCGGCCGACATGCACAGCAGGTCGCAAGCCAGGCGCAGGCCATAGTCGCCGACCTTGCCCTGGCCGGTGATCGGGCGGATATCGACGCCAGTCACATGGCGCATGCCCTTGTCGTGCAGGGCTTCATAGACGGTGCTGCCCAGGTGCAGGGGAATGTCGCGGCGCTTGAGCTCGCTGGCCAGCGCGGCATCGGCGGGCGCGGCGCGCATGTCTACCAGGGCGGCAATGGCCACACCTTGCTCCTGCAGGTCGAGCGCGGCCAGGTAGCCGTCGTCGTGGCCCGTGAGGATCACCGCCCGTTGCCCCGGTTTGACCGCGTACAGCTTCATCAGCCGTTGCGCGGCGCTGGTCAGCATCACCCCGGGCAAGTCGTTGTTGCGAAACACTACTGGCTGGTCGAACGAACCCGCCGCCACCAGGCAGCGCGTGGCGCGTACCTTGTACAGGCGCTTGTGTTGAATCACCGGCAGGTAGTTGTCGGTGAACCAGCCGTTGCAGGTGGCCTCGAGCAGCACGTGGATATTCGGATGGCCCTCGACAGCCACCAGCAGCTCCTGGCGCAGGTTGGCAGCGCGGGTGCCGGCAATGTCGAAGCGGGCGTAGGTCAGCGAGCCTCCCAGCACCGGCTGTTGCTCGATCAACAGCACCTTGGCCCCGGCGTTGGCTGCGTCCAGCGCCGCGCGCAAACCGGCAGGGCCGCCGCCGATCACCGCCACATCGACGAACAGATAGGCCTTGTCGTAGTACTGGGGCTTGAAGCCGAGGTCCAGCACGCCGAGGCCGGCCTTCTTGCGGATCAGCGGCTCCCAGACCTTCCACATGCCCTTGGGCTTGTAAAACGAGCGGTAATAGAAGCCCACCGGCATGAACCGCGAAAACGTGCCCAGGTAGGCGTCACGGTCGTGTTCCAGGCTGCCGTTGAAGTTCTGCCCCTCGACCACCTGCCCATCACGCGCCGCCTCCATGTCGGCTAGCACGTTGGGTTCGTCGGGCAGTTGCACCAAGGTGTTGGCATCCTGCCCGGCCAGGCTCAGCGGGCCTCGCGGGCGGTGGTACTTGAACGAACGCGACAGCAACCAGCGGCCGTTGCCGAGCAGGGCACTGGCGATGCTGTCGCCGGCAAAGCCCTGGCAGGCCTGGCCATCGAAGTTGAAACGCAGGGGCCGCTCGCGGTCGATCAGCAGGCCCATGGGCGCGGGGAGGCGAGTGTGGCTGTTCATCCGGCGATCTCCGGGGTGGCGGCGGGGGTGAAGTCGACGCGGCGGTCGAACAGTGCTTTCGGGTCGAAGGTGCGCAGCACCTGGTCGCTGACGGTGTGGCGCTCAGCCAGGAACCAGTAGCTGGAGGCGTTGTGCAGCCACCACTCGGTTACTACCCCGGCCAGGTTGTCGCTGTTGAACACGTAGTCGGCCCATTCGGCATCGCTGCAGGCGGCCGGGTCGGGCATGTGCTTGAACTCGCCGCCGTAAGTGAATTCGCTGATGTTGCGCGGGCCGTTCAAGGGGCAGGTCAGGATCTTCATCGTGCGTTCCTTTTAGTGGCTGGCGGCGGTCGCGCCCATTTCGTTGACTTGCTGGAAGCGGCTGAAGCGCTCCAGGGCGAAGGGCGCGATCATCTCTGGCACCTTGCCGCCACTGGCGACCAGCTCGGCCATGGTCTTGCCGCAGATGGGCGTGGCCTTGAAGCCCCAGGTACCCCAGCCGGCGTCCAGGTAGTAGTTGTCGACCGGCGACAGGCCCATGATCGGGCTGTAGTCCGGCGTCATGTCGGTCATCCCGGCCCATTGGCGCATCAGCTTGGCGTTGGCCATGAACGGGAACATCTCGATGGCGTGGGCCAGCAGGCTTTCCTTCAAATCGAGGGTGGAGCGGGTGTTGTACAGCGGGTAGGGGTCGGAGCCGCCGCCGAAGACGATCTCGCCACGGCTGGTCTGCTGCACGTAGCAGTGCAGCGCCGACGAGCTGACCAGCGGATCGAGAAACGGCTTGAACGGCTGGGTGACCATGGCCTGCAGCGGGTAGGTGTGGATCGGCGCACGGATGCCGGCCTTGGCCATCAACAGCGAACTGGCCCCGGCCACGGCCTGCACCACGCAGCCGCACTGCACCGTGCCACGGTTGGTCTTCACCGCTTCGATGCGGCCATTGCGGATCAGCAGGTCCTGCACCTCGGTCAGTTGATGAATTTCGACCCCGCGCTTGGCGGCCTGCTTGGCGTAGCCCCAGGCCACCGCGTCGTGGCGTGCGGTGGCGCCGTCGATGTGCCACAGCCCGGCCAGCACCGGCAGGTGGCCGGGGTCGAGGTTCAGGCTCGGCACCAGTTCGCGGATCTGCTGGCGGTCGATCATCTCGGTGCGCCCGCCAAAGTGCTTGTTGACCTCGGCGCGCTGGCGGAAGGCGCGCACGGTGGCGTCGGTGTGCGCCAGGGTGAGCTGGCCGCGCTCGGAGTACATGATGTTGAAGTCGAACTCGTTGGACAGGTTCTGGAACATCCGCACCGATTCTGCGTAAAAGCGCACGCCTTCACTGGTGAGGTAGTTGGAGCGAATCACCGCCGTGTTGCGTGCGGTATTGCCGCCGCCCAGGTAGGCCTTTTCCAGCACCACGACGTTGGTGATGCCGTGGTACTTGGCCAGGTAGTAGGCGATGGCCAGGCCGTGGCCGCCGCCGCCGATGATCACTACGTCGTACCGCGGTTTGAGTTCGCAGGGTGGCGGCAGGTCGACCTCCACCGGGTAGTCGGCGCTCAGGCCGTATTTCAGCAGGGCGAAAGGCATGCGGTGCGCTCCTGTTGGGCGGCCTGTTGTTGCAGGTCGAGGGCGAGCAGGGTGTTTTTCATCAGGTAGGCGATGGTCATCGGGCCGACGCCACCGGGCACGGGGGTGATGCCGGCGACCAGGGGCAGGGCGGCGGCAAAATCGACGTCGCCGACCAGGCGGCTGCGGCCGTCTTCATCGATGCGATTGATGCCGACGTCGATCACCACTGCGCCGGGCTTGAGCCAGTCGGCGCCGATCAGGCGCGGCTTGCCGACCGCAGCAACGAGGATGTCGGCCTGGCGGCACAACGCCGGCAGGTCGTGGCTGCGCGAGTGCACCACGGTCACCGTGCAGTCGGCTTGCAGCAGCAGGGCGGCCATGGGTTTGCCGACAATGTTCGAACGGCCCACCACCACCGCATGCTTGCCGCGCAACTCACCGCAAGCATCGCGCAACAGGCGCATGCAGCCACTGGGGGTGCAGGGGGTGAGCACGTCGCGGCCCTGGGCCAGGCCGCCGACGTTCTCGCTGTGGAAGCCGTCCACGTCCTTGAGCGGGCTGATGGCTTGCAGCACGCAGTGCGCATCGATGTGTGCCGGCAAGGGCAGTTGCACGAGGATGCCGTTGACCGCGTTGTCACGGTTGAGCCGGTCGATCAGGGTGAGCAGGTGGGCTTGAGACGTGTCTGCCGGCAGGCGATGCTCCAGGGAGCGGATGCCCACTTCCTCGGCGCGCAGCACCTTGTTGCGCACATACACCTGGCTGGCGGCGTCGGCGCCTACCAGCACCACGGCCAAGCCTGGTTGCACACCGCCCTGGCGCAGGGTGTGCACCTGCTCACGGACCTCGGCCAGCACCCGCGCCGCCGCTGCCTTACCGTCGATCAGCTTGACGCTGGGGAGGGCGTTCATTTGAAGATCACCGTGCGGTCGTGGTTGAGGAACACCCGGTGTTCCAGGTGGTACTTCACCGCACGCGACAGGGCGATGGTCTCGGTGTCACGGCCGATGGCTACCAGGTTGTCGGGGGCGTAGGCGTGGTCCACGCGCTGCACTTCCTGCTCGATGATCGGCCCTTCGTCGAGGTCGCTGGTGACGTAGTGCGCGGTGGCGCCGATCAGCTTGACCCCGCGTTGGTAAGCCTGGTGGTAAGGCTTGGCCCCCTTGAAACCGGGCAGGAACGAATGGTGAATATTGATCGCCCGGCCCGACAGTTGCCGGCACAGGTCGTCGGAGAGGATTTGCATGTAGCGCGCCAGCACCACCAGCTCGGTGCCGGTGTCCTCGACGATGCGCATCAGCGCGGCCTCCTGCTCGGCCTTGGTTTCTTTGCTTACCGGCAGGTAGACGAAACGGATGCCCTGGCGTTCGGCCATGGGGCGCAGGTCCAGGTGGTTGGAAACCACGGCAGTGATGTGCATGTCCAGTTCGCCCTTGGCGTGGCGGTAGAGCAGGTCGGACAGGCAGTGGTCGAACTTGCTGACCATCAGCAACACACGCATCGGCCGGGCGCTGCTGTGCAGGCTCCATTGCATGTCGAAGCGCTGGGCGACGTCGGCAAAGCCCGCTTCCAGTTGCGGCGTATCACCGCTGACACCGGTGTTGTAGCGGAACACCGCGCGCATGAAGAAGCGGCCATTGTCCTCGTCGTCGAACTGCGCCATCTCGCTGATGTAGCAACCTTGCTCGGCCAGGTAGGTGGTCACCGCGGCGACGATGCCGGACACGGCCGGGCAACTGACGCGCAGGATGAAATGATCGGGAGCGGGATGCATGTCGGGGCCTCGTGGTGGAGTGGGGCAGGTCGGGCACAAGGGCAAAGGGATTCGCGGGATGGCGAAGAATGTTTCGTGGTAGGAATATAAATTTCCTTTAGGCGATTTATAGGCGAAGTGATGGGTTCGGGTCTAGCGCTTTGTGAAATTTTTTTGCCTGACAGGAAATAAATTGGGTTTTGAGGCACTGGGGGTTGATGGCGAAGAAGGCTATGCTTGCCCCATGAGCACACCACCCAACCTTCGCCAACCGTGCCCCCCTGGCGCCTGTAACTGCGGCCGCGAGCACCTGGCCGAGCAGCCGTCAGCGGCGCAGCGCATCCTCCTGCTCACGCGGCAGGAGGAGAAGCGCCTACTCGAGCGGTTGGAGAACCTCAAAGACCTGGAAGACCTGCAGCGCCTGCAACAGCGGATGTATGAAAACCTTGGCATCCGTGTGCACATTGCCCCGGGGTTCAACGAGGTGCGGACCATGCGCGGGATCGTCATCGAGCTGGATGAACAACCGGGGCTTTGTCGCAAGACCCGGCAGTTGATACCGGCGGCGATTCGGCGGGGGTTGGAGCGTAATCCGCAGGTGGCTTATCGGTTGCTGGATGACCATGACTTGCTGCGGGGGGCGTGAGGGGATGGGTTACAGGGCATGTCTTTATTGCTTTGGCGCTCGATCTCCCAGGCGCAGCAAAAACAACGCCATGCCCCCTATCAATCACCCCCTAATTTTCCCGCACCGCCTTACGTCTACTTGAGAACCGTCCTACGCCAAGCGCGTACCGGCACCTATCACTCAAGGAGACAGGCAATGACTTCCGTATTCGACCGCGACGATATCCAGTTCCAGGTAGTGGTCAACCACGAAGAGCAGTACTCGATCTGGCCCGACTACAAGGCAATCCCCAATGGCTGGCGAGCAGTAGGCAAGAGCGGCCTGAAAAAAGACTGCCTGGCCTACATCGACGAGGTCTGGACCGACATGCGCCCGCTGAGCCTGCGCCAGAAGATGGCCGAAGCCGCAGCGCAGTGACCTCACTGAACCTGCTGTGCCTGCCGTATTCCGGGGCCAGCGCCATGGTTTACAGCCGCTGGCGGCGCAAGCTGCCGGCCTGGCTGCAGGTGCGGCCGGTGGAACTGCCTGGGCGCGGTGCGCGCATGGGCGAACCACTGCAGACCGACATGCAGGCGCTCGCCCGGCAATTGGCGGCCGAGCAACGCCTGGCCGCCAGCGCGCCGTATGCCTTGCTCGGTCATAGCCTGGGCGCGCTGCTGGCCTTCGAGCTGGCCCATGAGCTACAGGCGCTGGGGTGTACGCCGCCGTTGGCGTTGTTCGCCTGCGGCACCGCCGCCCCCACCCGGCGCGAAGACTACGATGGTAAGAATTGGCGCGACCCAAAGAGCGACGACGAGCTGATCAGCGAATTGCGCGAACTCAACGGTACGCCAGAGGAAGTGCTGGGCAATGCCGAGTTGATGAGCCTGACCTTGCCGATCCTGCGCGCCGACTTTTTGCTGTGCGGCCGCTATGCCTATCGTCAGCGGCCAGCGTTGCAATGCCCGCTGCACGTGCTGGGCGGCGAAGACGACCGGGCGAGCGAGGAGCAACTGCTGGCCTGGCGCAAGGAAACCCTGGGCGACTTTTCGTTGGAAATATTCCCCGGCAGCCACTTCTTCATCCACGAACACGAAGACCGTGTGCTCGGCGTGCTGGCCGCGTCGCTTGAGCCGCATCGGCTTTCGGCCTGATTGACGTCACCGCTTGCCTGGGGGAGGCTAGGCCTTTTCCCAGGCAAGGGGCAGACAATGCTGATCGATCCACACAAGGCCACGCTGCTGGTCGTCGATATCCAGGAAAAACTCATCGGCGCCATGAGCGACCCCGAAGGCACTCGGGCGCGAGCGCGCTGGTTGCTGGCGGCGACTGCGGAGCTGGAACTGCCGACGGTCATTTCCGAACAGTACCCCAAAGGGCTTGGCCCTACCTTGGCGGAACTGACCGCTGCAGCGCCTGCTGCCCAGGTAGTGGAAAAAAGCCATTTCTCCTGTGTGGCCGCCGAGTGCCTGCCGGCCAGTTTGATGGCGCGTGAGCAGGTGATCGTCTGCGGTATGGAGACCCACGTCTGTGTGCTGCAAACCGTGCTCGGCCTGCTGGCGTTGGGCAAGCAGGTGTTCGTGGTCGAGGATGCCTGTGACAGCCGCACCGCAGCCAGCAAGGCCGCGGGCCTGGCGCGCATGCGCGCAGCCGGGGCGCACATCGTCACCCGTGAGATGGTGCTGTTCGAACTGATGGGCAGTGCCAGCCACCCGCAGTTCCGCCATATCAGCAAGACCTACCTGGTCGGTGAGCAGCCCTGAACGCGCGGTTACTGGCGACGGCCCTGATGGCCCTGGCGCTGCTGCAAGGCTGCGCGGGGCGTCGTGAAGAAGAGCCTGAAGCGGACCCGGCCAAGGTGCGCGCCCAACTGATGCGCTTATTACCCGCGTAAGCCAAAGACCGTGCAGGCTGGGCCAAGGACATTCAACAGGCCTTCGAAGCCCAGCGCATTGCGCCTAGCAAAAGCAACCTGTGCGCGGTACTGGCAGTGACCGAGCAGGAGTCGACCTTCAACGCCGACCCACAGGTGCCCAACCTCGGGCGCATCGCCCGCGACGAAATTGACCGCCGCGCCGCGCGCCTGCACATTCCCCGCCTGCTGGTGGATGGCGCGCTGAAGACGCCTTCCGGCAACGGCCAGAGCTACCAGCAGCGGCTGCTGGCCGTGCGCAGCGAGAAGCAACTGAGTGCGCTGTACGACGAAGTCATCGCCCGCCTGCCACTGGGCAAGACCTTGCTGGGTGGTCTAAACCCGGTGCACACCGGCGGGCCGATGCAGGTCAGCATCGACTTTGCCGAAAAGCACGCCAAGGACTACCCCTACAGCTATGACGGCACGATCCGCCAGGAAGTGTTCAGCCGCCGTGGCGGCCTGTATTTCGGCATCGCCCACCTGCTAGGCTACTCGGCGCATTACGATCGTCAGTTGTACCGCTTCGCTGATTTCAATGCAGGCTGGTACGCCAGCCGCAATGCGGCGTTCCAGGCGGCGCTGAGCAAGGTGACGGGCGCCAGCCTGGCGCTGGATGGCGACCTGATTGCCCCGGGCGCGATCATGCCCGGTACCACCGAGCTGGCGGCGCGCAAATTGGGGGTGAAGCTGGGTTTGCGCAACCCGCAGGTTCGCAGCCAGTTGGAGTCGGGTGACAGCCTGGCCTTTGAAGACAGCAAGCTGTACAGCGGTGTGTTCGAGCTAGCGGATGCGGCGGCAGTTAAACCGGTGGCGCGTGCGGTTTTGCCGGGGATCGAGCTGAAGAGCCCGAAGATTACCCGCAAGCTCACCACCGCGTGGTTTGCGGGCAGGGTGGATGAGCGGTATCAGCGGTGCATGAAGCGCTGAATGTCGATGACCTGTACCGGCCTCTTCCCGGCCAGGCCAGTCACCGACGGAGACCTGTGGGAGCGGGTTTACCCGCGAAGAGGCCAGTACAGGCGGCATCAGCTTTCGCTCAAGGCGCCAACCACTTGGTCAACACTGGCCTTCAACCCGGCCACCGCATCATCGGCATCACTGTCCACCACCACCAGCCGGGCCCCTGCAGCCTTGATCACCTCAGCCACCGCCGGCTCCGGCTGGCGATGGTCCAGCACCAATGCCACGTCCTGACTTTTCAGGTTTTCCCCCAGCGCCTTGAGCGCCGCGGCATCCCACTTGCCCTCGGCCGGCAGCGCCTGCTCCACCACATCCAGGTTCAACCCGCTGGCCAGGTAGCCCAAGCGCTCGGACAGGCTGACCACGGTCAAGTTGTCTACCTCGGCCAGCTGGGTCTGGCTGCTGGCCGTCAGCTCCAGCAGCTTGCGCTTGAGGCCGGCCAAGTTGCCTTGGATCTTCGCCTTGTCGGCCGGCGACAACCGTTCCAGGTCATTGGCCACCACATCGGCCATGCGCCCAAGGTTGGTCGGGTTCAGCCACGGGTAGGCGCCGTAGGCGTCGTCGCCGGTCACCGCAATCCCTGGCAAGGCGCCATCCACCGGGCGCGCTGCATCAATTTCGACGATGCGGATATTGCTGCGCCGGGCCATCGGGTAGAGCGGGTCGTCACGCCAGATCGAGCGCACCCCGATGACTGCGTCGGCCTGTTGCGCGGCGTTTGCAAGGCTTTCGCCGCCGCGGCTGCTGAAGTACGAAGGTTGGCGGCTGGCCGGCAGGTTGGCAGGCGCTGCGCGCTTGAGCTGCACCGACGTGCCGTCGAGCAGGGCGGTGGCCAGGCTGTGAGTCACCGGCAAGGTGGTGAGCACTTGCGTGGCAAAAGAGAGCGAAGGCAGGCCCGCCAGGGTCAGTGCCAAGGTCAGCTGTTTCAGGTTCATGCCGGGTTTCCTTGCAGGCGTGGAACGAGCGCGCGGGCCAGCGCGGCCAGTGCGAAGCAGATGCCGGCGACCAGGATGATCGCAGCGCCGGAAGGTACCGGCAGGTCGCAAACGATCGGCAACAAGATGCCGAGCAGGGTGCTCAGCGTGGCGATCAGCACCGAAATGAAGAAAAAGCCCTTGAGCGACTGGCTGACCAGGCGTGCCGCAGCCGCTGGAATCACCAGCAGCGCACCGACCAGAATCGCCCCGATCACCTTCACCGACGCCACCGTGACCAAGGTCACCAGCACCACGAACAGGTAGTCCAGGGTCTTCACCGCCACCCCGCGTACCGCCGCCAGTTGCGGGTTGAAACTGGCCAGCATGATGCGGTTGTACAGCGGCAAGGCCAGCGCCAGCACCAGCACCGCGACGATACCCAGCACCACCAGGTCCTGGGCGCTGACCGTCAGTACCGAGCCGAACAGCACGTTCTCGAGGATGTGCACGTTGATCTTGCCCGCCAGCATTAGCAGCAGGCTTGCACCCAGGGCCAGGGACACCGACAGGAACACGCCGATTAGCGTATCCGGCGACAACCCGGTGCGGTTACGCAGGAAGTTGAGCAGGATGCCGAACAGCAGGCAGTAACCGAACAGGCTGCCGTAAGGGCCAGTATACGGCTCGCCCAGCAGGATGCCGATGGCAACCCCCGTGAGCGCGGCATGGCCGACAGCCTCGGAGAAGAAGGCAAAGCGCTTGACCACCACCAGGGTGCCCAAGCCGCCCAGCACCGGGCCGATCATCAGGCCGGCCAACAGGGCATTGACCACGAACCCGTAGGCCAGCGCCTCGGGCAGGTAGCCGGTGTTGGCCCATTCCTGGACCAGTTGGCGAAATGCTTCAAAACTCATGAGGCAAGGCTCTCGCTGCGCGGGTGAACGGAGAACAGGCCAAGCAGGCGCTCTGGGGTCAGGGCCTGTGCGGGTGGGGCGTCGAACAGCACCTGGCGGCTCAGGCCGGTGACCCGGTCGGCCAGGCGCAGCACGGCCTCCAGGTCGTGCTCGATCCACAACACAGTGGTGCCAGCCTGGCGCCAGCCGTGCAGCAGCTGCTCGAACACCTGAATGCCCGCTTCGTCGAGGGCCGACATGGGTTCATCCAGCACCAGCAGTTGCGGCTCGGGAATCAGGCCTTGTGCCAGCAGCACGCGTTGGCGTTCACCGCCGGACAGCGCGCCCATGCGCCGTTTGCGCTTGTCGAGCATGCCGACCCGGGCCAACGCGGCATCGATGGCCGGTTGCACGCGGCGTGACAGGCCGAGGAAGGCGGGCCGGCGCTGGCACATGGCGGCCATGAAGTCGTCCACGGTCATCGGCAGGCCACGGTCGAACTCCAGCGCCTGGGGCACGTAGCCGATCACTTCGTGGGGGCTCGGCCAGTGCAAGGTCAGTTGGCCCTGGTGCGGCATCTGCCCGAGCAGGGTCTTGATCAGCGAGCTCTTGCCGCCGCCGTTGGGGCCGACGATCGCATGCACGCTGCCGGCCGCCACGCTGAAGCTGACCTTTTCGAGAATGCGCGTGCGGCCCAAGGTCAGGTCGATGCCGGCAAACTCGATGCGCGGCCCATTGGCCGCGGCGAGGTGGGCGGCGGCGGTCATGCGCGGTTCTCCTGGATGGCGCGGACCACGGTGTCGAGGTTGCGCTTCATCTCCACTTCGTACTTTTCCTTGGTGTAGTCACCGTAGGAAATATGCGTCAGCGGGTACAGGCGCACGCCCGATTCGCGCTGAATGGTCTCGACGTAGGCGGACGGGAAGTCCATCTCCGAGAAGATCACCTTCACGTCCAGCGCCTTGAGCTGGTCGATGGTCTTTTTCAGCTGGGCCGGGCTGGGCTCGATGCCGTGCGCCGGTTCGACCACTGCAGTGACCTCCAGGCCAAAGTCACGCACCAGGTAGTCGTAGGCCGCATGGATGGTCGCCACGCGGAAGGTCGCGCTGGGCGCTTCGGTGACCTTGGCCAGGGCCTCGGCGCGCAGGGCGCGCAGGCGTTTGGCATAGGCGCGGGCATTTTGCGTGTAGAACTTGGCGTTGTCTGGGTCGAGCTTGCCCAGTTCGCGGGCAATGTTGTTGACCTGGGCGATGGTGGTGCTGATCGACAGGAAAGTGTGCGGGTTGACCACCTTGCCGGCGCCGCGCGCGGCGATGCCGGTGGCCGCCAGCAACGGCACATTCTGGTTGGCCTCGATGGTGGCGATGCCGGGTTTTTCGCTGGCCGCGATCATGCGGTCGGCGAAGTCGTCATGGCCCACACCGTTGAGCACCACCACGTCCAGCGTGCCGATGCGTTTGATGTCCTCCGCGCGCGGCTCGTAGGCATGGGGGTTGAAGCCCGCCGGAATCAGCGGCACCACTTCGGCCTTGTCACCGACAATGTTGCTGACGTAGCTGTAGTACGGGTGCAGGGTAATGCCGATGCGCAGTGGCTTGCCGTTATCGGCCAGGGCCAGTGCCGGCAGGGCAAGGGCCAGGAGCAGGGCGAGGGCGGAGCGGAGCATGGGGGAGTCCTTGGGTTCAGTGACGGTGTTCGCGGGTGACCCCGGCGTCGTAGTGGCTGACCACCTGTTGCCAGCCGGCGGCGATCAGGGCGGCGTGGCCCAGGTCGTCCGGCGTAACGGCGGCGCTGTCGCGGCGTAGCCACACATCCGGCTGGCCAGTGCTGTCGTCAGGCAGAATCAGCAGCAGGCTGCCGGCCACCTGAGGGGCCTGGCTGCGGCCCAGGTAGGCGCCAGTTGCCAGCCACGACCACTGGTGGCCACCGCGGCTCTGGCTGCCCGCATCGACCACAAAAGGTGGCAAGCCGTCGTCGGCCAGGGCTTGCACGCTGGGCACGGCGGCGGTTTCCTCGCGCAGCAACTGGATCTCGTCGAAGGCCACGCGCAGGTCGGTGTACAGGCCTTGCTCGGCGGGCGTCAGGTCGCGGCGGGCGTCGATCTGGTGGATGGCGATGGTCTGTTCGTCCTCGCGTTCGCCACGCAGCATCACCACCGTGGCGGCAAGCACCATGATCAGCAGGCTGACCAGCAGCACGTACAGGGTTTCGTGGCCGGCACCGGCCGGGCGGACTACCTGGGCGCGGTTCATGGCTGGGCTATTCATGGCCGGGCTGTTCATGGTTGGGCAATGTCGGCGTAGTCGACTTCGACGACATGCCCAGGGCCTGCATCGAACAGTACGTAGAACTCACCGTCGGGGCGTTTGAAGGTGAGGGTCGAGTCGTCGCCGAGCTTGCCGCCGACCAGCACCTGCTCGTCATAGCCGATCACATCCAGGGTCACCCCAGGGGCGCCGCTGCCATCCGAGAAACCGCCGGTGCATTTGACCTGGCCGCTGGCCACTTCTTCGCATTCGCACATCGGGTTGTGGGCCAGGGCAGGGCCGGCGGCCAGTACCAGCAAGGGCAGGGCGAGCTTACGCATCAGGTGTTTCATTTCTTGCCTCCTTGTTTCTCGAGCCAGGCCACGGTGGCGGGCGATGCCTTGGCCAGGGGGACCGAAGCCTGGTGCATGCTGCCGTCCCAGCCTTCGAGGGTGATCCAGATCTGTGCATCAGGCTGGGTGCGCGGCGGTATCAGCAGGTTGGTGCCCATGCGGTACGGAGCGCCGAAGAAAATGGTGCCAGCAGCGCGCAGGCTGCGCGGTTTGCCGATGCGCAGGTAGACGGCCTTGACGTCATTGATGCAGGCCTTGCACAGCGAGGCGCTGAACGACTTGAAATGGCCGGCCGGGCCGTCGGCGCGTGGTGCCTCGTCGCGCAGTTCGGCCAAGTTCAGGCTGTAGGGGCCGACCTGGATGTCGCTGATCACGTTCGCCCCCAGCCCGGCGTCGCCACGGAACAGCCTGGCGTTTTCGAAGTACTTGGGCATGAAACCCAGCGGGATGAGGATCAGCAGGATGTTCAGGTGGAAGCGCCATTTCAGCCACCACTGCTTGAGCGGGCTGGCGGGCAGGGTCTTGGCCTGGCTCATGGGCGGATCTCCACGGTGGTTTCACGGCTGGCCGCGCGTGGCGCACGCTCGCTGCGCTTGAGGGCGGCGGCGGTCGCCTGGGCGGTGCGTTTGGTCCAGATCAACAGGCCGCTGAACACCATCAGGGTGAGCACCAGGCCAAAGAAGAACCAGATCAGCTTGATCGCCAGGCCGCCAAAGTCGCCGGTGTGCAGGGGGCGCATGGACTCGGTGACAAACTCCAGGGCAGAGCGGTCGCTGATCAGGAACTGGCTGTCGACGTTGCTGGTGTAGGGGTTGACGGCGGCCGACTGGAACATCAGCGGGTACCAGCCGCGGCCACCCAGGGTGACATGGCTGTAGGCAGTAGCCGGCAGTGAAACGGAGCTGATCTCCAGGCCCGGGATCGCCAAGCCGGCGATGCGCGCCGCTTCATCCACATCGATGCGCGGTGCCTGGCTGCCATCGGCTGTCTGCGGCACATCCTCACGGGCGATGACCGGTACGATAGGTCGGCTGGAGATGCTGATGTTGTTGTCGAACAAAATCGCTTGGATCAGGAACCAGGTCCCGGTGATGGAAATGACCGCGATGAACCAGATCGACCAAACCCCGGCCAGCCGGTGCAGGTCACCCCAGAAGATGCGCGAGCCATGGCCGGTGCGAACGGGCTTGAAGAAGCCCTTCCAGAATTTCTTGTAGACCACCAGGCCTGTGACCAGCGAGGCCAGCATCGGCAGGCCGAGTATCGAGACCAGGTACCAACCCCAGCTGAAGCCATTGGTGAAGGGCACCAGCCACCAGCCATGCAAGGCGCGGGTGAAGCCTTCGAAGTTGAAGTCCGGGCTCTTGCCCTGGATGGCCCCGGTGTACGGGTTGACGTAGAGCGTTGGGCTGGTGCCGTCGGGGAAGGTCACATCGGCGGTCAAGGCGAAGTGCGAGCCATCCGGCTGCCTCAGCGACTCCACGGCCATGTCCGGCTCGGCCTTGTGCAGGGCATCGAGCACCTGCTGGTAACTCAGGCGTTCGGCATCGCCGTCAGGCTTGCTGGCGCGCACGTCCGGGTTGGCCAGCCAGACAATCTCCTGGCTGACCACGGCGAGCATGCCGGTAAAGCAGACGATCAGCACGAAGAACCAGATCGGGAGGGCGAGCCAGCTGTGGACCAGGAACCACAACTTGGATTTGGATTTTTTCGGGGATTTGGCCATCTGATCGTCTTCTGAAATGTGTAGTCGAGCTTATGCCCAACCAAGAGGGCTGCACTTATAAAGACGAATGAGAATGGAAATCCTGCCGTTTTAAATGCAAGCAAATGTTTCAGAAAGCACAAGCCGGCCTTCGCGCAGGGCGACAGGCCGGCGAGTAAGGGCGGGAATCAGGCGCTGGTCAGGGCGACAGCCGGTTGCGAACGGCCATTGAGGCGCGACAGGTCCTGGTACAGCGCCTGGCCGATCTCGGCGGCGCGGGCGGGCAGCACCGAGAGCAAGGTGTCGCTCAGGCCGTGGCTGTTCTCGCAGAAACCTTGCAAGTAAACCGACGCCTGCAGGTCTGGGCTGGCCAGTACCCGGTAGTTGCGGTCGACGCTGAAGTCGTCCAGGTAACCCGCCAGTGGTGCCAGCAGGTCGCGGTGCGAGCGGCGCTCGTAGCCGGTAGCCAGGATCACCGCATCGTAGCGGTGGGTCTGGTGCTGGCCAGTGGCGAGGTCGCGCAGGGTCAGTTCCAGGCCTTCGCGGGTGGCCACCACCGCTTCCACCTGGCGCCGGCACAGCACGTTGTGGCGGAACTGGTGGGCGACCTTCTGGCGGTAGAGGATGCCGTAGATGCGTTCGATCAGGTTCAGGTCGACCACCGAGTAGTTGGTGTTGTGGTACTCGCCCAGCAGCTTGCTGCGTTGGTCGGCCGGCTCGTTGTAGACCAGGTCGGTATAGCCTGGGGAGAAGATCTCGTTGACGAACGGGCTGTCGTCGGCCGGCTTGAGTGCCGAGCCGCGCAGGATCATGTCGACCTTGACCGACGGGTAGCTGTCGTTGAGGTCGATGAAGGCCTCGGCGGCGCTCTGGCCAGAGCCGATCACCGCGATGCGCATCGGCTTGCCTTCAGTGCACGGCAGTTTGTTCAGGCTGCTGAGGTACTGGGAGTGGTGGAAGACGCGCGGGTCATCTTTGAAGGCGCCGAACTTTTCCGGAATTTTCGGCGTGCCGCCGCTGCCGACCACTACCGAGCGCGTGCGGCGGCTGTATTCGCGGCCTTGCAGGTCGCGCGAGACCAAGCGCAGGTGCTCGACCCGGCCGGCCGTCACTTCGGGCTCGATGCGCACCACTTCTTCGCCATACACCGCCTGGGTGGCGAAGTGCTCGGCGGCCCAGCGCAGGTAGTCGTTGTACTCCAGGCGGCAGGGATAGAAAGTGCCGAGGTTGATGAAGTCGGCCAGGCGCTGCTTCTGGTGCAGGTAATTGACGAAGCTGTAAGGGCTGGTCGGGTTGCGCAGCGAGACCAGGTCCTTGAGAAACGAAATCTGCAGCTCGCTCTGGGTCGCCAGTGTCTCGCCGTGCCAGCGGTAGTCTTTTTGCTTGTCGATGAACAGCGCGTCCAGGGCATGGCCCTGGGACTGAGCAAGCTCTTCCAGGGCGATGGCCAAGGCCAGGTTGGAAGGGCCGAAGCCCACGCCGATCAGATCTTTGATTGTTTCCTGCTGTGAGGACTGGCTCATGGCTGCGATTCCCTGAATGGTCGAATGTGGACGCCCGCCGGGGCTCCGGCTCCTGCGCAAGTACATGTGTTGGAACGAGCCACGTGAGGGGGAATTTACTGGTGGGGTTACAGGGTTTTGTCACCGCTGGCTAAAGAATTGCGTCCGGCGGCCGATAGGGGGGTCAAGGCAAGGACTCACCTGAAGGCAGGGAATCGGCATGACAGCAATATCTTTGAGTAACCTACACATCAATGGTGTTTCCGCCCAGGCGATGAGCGCTGCGGCGGCCGCCGAGCGCGAGCAGGCTAAGCAGGCCGCGCAGAGCGAAAAAGGCGGGCCATTGAGCATCAGTGGCGACACCTTGAAGGTGGGTGGCGGTGGCCAGGCGGAGTCGGCCCAGGGCAGCGAGAGCAGCGACGAGTCGGCGGCTGTACAGCAGCTGCGGCAGATGATCAAGGAGCTGCAAAAGCAGCTGGCTGAAGAACAGAAGCAGTTGGCCGCATTGATGGCGTCGAAGATGGAAGAGACTGCCAAAGCCGCAGCGGTGAGCGCCAAGCAGGCCAGCATCGCCACCCTGACTGGCCAAATCATGCAGGCGACCGCGCAACTGCTCGAAGCGCTGCAAGAGAGCGGTGGCAGCAGCGCGGGCGGGATGGTCAGCACCCAGGCCTAGGCCCTAACTGACTGGCATTAGGCCTAGGGCTGTTGTAGGAGCAGCCTTGCGCTGCGAAGAGGCCAGTGTAGGCCCCTCACATCTAGGACTTATGCACCGGCCTCTTCGCAGCACAAGGCTGCTCCTACACTGGCAGCCTCAGAAATCCCAGCGGGTCGTGACCATCAGGTTGCGTGGCTCGCCGTAGTAGGTGGTGTCGAAGTTGCCCAGCCCGGTCAGGTACACCTTGTCGAACACGTTGTTGGCATTGACCGTGAAGCTCAGGTGCTCGCTGTACTGGTAGCGGGTCATCAGGTCCACCAAGGTGTACCCCCCCTGCTTGATGCGCGTGTAGTCGCCAGCCGTCGGGCTGTAGATAGTGCCGTAGAACGCGCTCTGCCAACGTAGCCCACCACCGACGGTGACGCGGTCCAGCGCGCCGGGCAGCCGGTAGGTGTTGAACAGCCGCGCCACATGCTCAGGCTTGGTGGTCGCCAGCGGGAAGCCGAACAGGCGGTTGTCGTCGGCGTCGCGGGTACGGGCGTAGGTGTAGCCGGCGGTGATGTTCCAGCCTGGTGCCAGTTCACCGGCCAGCTCCAGTTCGACGCCCTGGGTCGTGGCGCCGTCGATCGCTTTGTAGATGCCCTCGTTGGTGACCGGGTTGGTGCCGACGGAGGAGGCGACGTTGTCTTGTTCGATCCGGAAAAACGCCAGGGTAGCGTTGAGCCGGCCATCGAAATAGGCCGCCTTCAGGCCCGCTTCATAACCATCGCCTTCCACCGGGTCGAGGGTGGCGCCATTGACGTCCTTGTACACCTGCGGCTGGTAGATCGAGGTGTAGCTGGCGTACACCGAGTAAGTATCGTCCAGGTCATAGACCACGCCGGCATAGGGGGTGACGACGCCGTGTTGCTTGTAGCTGGCGTGGGTGTCATCCAGGGACGAGGTCGGGTAGTAATCCTGATCGTCGTTGTATTTGAAGGTGCTGACTCGGGTGCCGAGGATCAGCGACAGGTTGTCAGTTGGCCTCAGGCGCGTGGCCACGTAAGCGCCGTTCTGGCTCTGGGTGGTGGTGTAGTCGCCGTTTTTCGGGAAGTCCTGTATCGCAATCTTGCCGTTCCAGTCGAAGATCGAGCCCGGTACCTGGGCGAAGGCACTGCCGTCGAAGGTGTCGCCGGTCTGGCGCGAATGCGAGGTCATGAAGCCTGCGACCAGGTCATTCTGGCGGCCGAACAGGGTGAAGGGCCCGGACACATTCAGGTCGGCGGTGTTCTGCACGCGGTGG
Organism: Pseudomonas sp. PAGU 2196; assembly: GCF_022179005.1. Lineage (NCBI taxonomy): Bacteria > Pseudomonadati > Pseudomonadota > Gammaproteobacteria > Pseudomonadales > Pseudomonadaceae > Pseudomonas > Pseudomonas sp. PAGU 2196. The sequence continues at coordinate 188,486 of NZ_BNTL01000005.1, forward strand.
CCTTCCCAGCGCCCCCAGTAGAAGAACATGTCTTCGCCGGTTGCGGGGTTGGGGTTGCCGCCGCTGGCTGAGGCCAGGCGGGTGTCATGGTCGCTGATCATGTGGTTGAGGCTGAGCTTGACCTTCCAGTCATTGGCCAGTGCCTGCTCCAGCGAGCCGAAGTAGGTGGTGGACTGGAAGTCGCGGCGGCTCCAGTCGGCACCTGGGTTGTGCGAACGCGAAAAGTCGGTGCGGCTGCCGTCGGCAAAGTAGGTCGGGTTGCCAGTCCAGGAAGAGCCACGTGGCGTGGTGGTCTGGTTGTCGATGCCGAAGGTCAGCAGGGTGTCGGGCGTCAGGTCGGCTTCGAGAATGCCGTAGTAGACGTCCTTCTTCTGTTTGTAGTGATCCAGGTAAGACTTGCGGTCCTGGTACGCGCCGACCAAGCGGCCGCGCACACTGCCGCTGGCGTTGAGCGGGCCGGCGATATCACCTTCGGTGCGGTAGTTGTCCCAGGAACCGGCGCTGGCGGTGATTGAGGCCTTGAAGTCGTGGGTGGGCTTCTTGCGGATCAAGTTGACCGTAGCGGAGGGGTCACCGGAGCCAGTCATCAGCCCGGTCGCGCCCTTGATGACCTCGACGCGGTCGTAGGCGGCCATGTCGACGTGGGTCGCACCTTCGTCATAGACACCGTCATAGATGGTGTTGACGCCATCGTACTGGTAGTTGGTGATGGCAAAGCCGCGTGCGGAGTATTCCATGCGCTCGCTGTCATACGCCTGCACCGAAACCCCGGGCGTATTGCGCAGCACTTCGCCGATGTCTTGCGAGCCGTGGTCGTCGATCGCCTGGCGGGTAATCACGCTGACGGACTGCGGTGTTTCGCGCAGGGTCAGCGGCAGCTTGGTGGCGGTGGTCGAACCGCCGGTGGTGTAGGCGCCAGTGCCCTCGGTGATGTTGCCCAGGCCCTGGCCGTCGATGCGGCTAGGGGCCAACTCCACCACGTCACCCTGTTGGTGGGTCTGCAGCAGCGAGTAGCGGCCGTCGCTTTCCTGTACGGCCTGCAGGCCGGTGCCGCTCAGTAGCATCTGCAGAGCCTGGTCCACCGGGTACTGGCCATTCAAGGCTGGGGAGCGTTTGCCGCGCGTCCATTGGGTGTCGAACGACAAGACGATGCCAGACGCTGCGGCAAACCGGGTCAGTGTCTCGCCTAGGTCGCCCTGCGGCAGGTGGTAGTCATGCGCTTGCGCGGCACAGGCTGCGCCTGGCCCACCGAGCAATGCAGTCAGCAACAGGCAGGTGCGCAGGTCTGGCGCGCTGAACGGCCTGAGAGTGAAGCGGCAGGTCATCGTCATTGTTCTCTGAAAGGTAAAGAGTCAGCCAGGGCTGGGGTTACCTATGAGTCGGATGAGCCGCGGCAAAGTGATCAGGCCTTGACCATTTTTTTTATGCGGCGGTGACGGTGACCCAGTAGCGGGTGCGGGCCTGCACCTGCACCGGCAGGGACGTGGTCAGCGCGCGCAGTATCTGATCGGTGTCATTGAGCCGATAGGTGCCGCTGATGCGCAGGCCGGCCACCGAGGGCGCGCAGCGCAGCCAACCGGGCCGATAGCGCGCGAGGTCGTTGATGAAGGTGTCGAGGCGTTGGTCGTTCACGATCAGCAAGCCGCGGCTCCAGGCGTCTGCGGCACTGGCCAAGGCCTGCACGGCAGAAAAGCCCTGGCCATTGAACTGGCAGCTCTGGCCGCTGTTCAGCGCCATCGCCTGGCCAGCGGCAAGCGCCACGCGTGCTTGTTGGCCAAACACCTCGAGCTTGCCGGCGTCGTCCAGCAGCCGCACGGAAAAGCGGCTGTGGCCCGCCTCTACGCTGCCGTATCGGGTCACCACGCTGCAGCGTTGCTGCGCGGGCACCTCGACCATGATTTCGCCTTGGCGCAGCCGCACCGACGGCTGTTCGCGGGTCTCGTCGATGTCAACGGAGGAGGCGGTGTTGAGCAGCACCGTGCTGCCGTTTTTCAAGGTCAGCCAGCGCTGTTCGCCCACGCCACTGCGCACATCTGGCAACAGCGGCGAGTGCTGCATTTCGCGATAGCTGCCCAGGCCCAGGGCACTGCCCCCAAGCAACACCAGGCCGGCTTTGACCACGCGGCGGCGCGAGGCGTGGCGGCCGTGTGCGGCCACGGCCAACACCCGCGTGGTGGCAGGGGCATGGGGGGTGCTCATGCGTGTCTGCAAACGCTCGGCTTGCTGCCAGGCCCAGGCATTGACCGGGGTAGCGTTCAGCCACGCCTGCCAGGCACTGTACTCGCTGGGCTGCGCCTCACCGCTGTTGAGCTGGCTGTACCAGTGCGCGGCCTGGCGCAGGGCCGCGAGTTGCTCGGTACTCAGGGCCATGCTCACTGGCCGTGCGTCAGGCTGTAGATCATGCAGTGCTCGGCCGCCTTGGCAACGTAGCGGCGCACCGTCACTTCAGAGATGCTCAACTGGGTGGCGATGTGTTTGTAGGGCAGGCCATCGACCTGCGAAAGCAAGAACGCCTCACGCACCTTGGTGCCGAGCGCTGCCAGCATCGCATCGAGCTCGAACAAGGTCTGCAGCAGGGCAACACGCTGTTCTGCCGAGATATCCAACGCTTCGGGTTGCTCGGCCAGCACCTGCAACCAGGCCCGTTCCAGGTGCACGCGGCGCAGATGGTCGATCATCAGACGACGGGCGATGGTGGCCAAGTAGCCCTTGGGTTCACGTACCGCTTCGAGCTTGGCCGCAGCGTCGGCGGCCGACATCACCCGAACGAACACGTCCTGGACCAGGTCCGCGGCCAGGTGGGTGCAGTTGACCCGGGGCGTCAGCCAACCGTGCAGCCACTTGCTCTGCGCGCGGTAGAGCTGGGTGACTTGGGTATTGAGGGCTACGTCCGGGGTGCTCATCCATGCCGCCTGAAAGAGTTGCAAATGTTAATGGTTCGCATTTTATGCAAACTGTTTCAGGCTTGGCAATGACCCGCGGACCGACAGCGTTACCGCTTCAAGGGGAGGTCGCGCGTTCCACGGCCTGTGCCCCACGCGTCTTGCGTCGCCCGGCAAGGCGTGCAATGACGTGCCGGGTCAGCGTGTTCCAGCAGTACGTCACCAGCACGCCACCGACAAGGGCCAGGGCCACCGCGAACAACGGCTGATCGACGATGCGCCGTGCCAGCGACTGGAACTGGAAGTGCGTCAGGTAAATGAACAACGTGGACGAGGCGATCATCGCGCCTGCCCTTGCGACCACGCCCGGCACGGGCACCGACCGGAACCAGATCAAGGCCAGCATCGCCGGCAGGGCGATATCGATGTAACGGGCAAAGGCCTGCCAGCCGAGGCCGGCAAGGGCCACCAGGTCGAGCTCGGCAATCAGCAGCAGCGCCACCGCACTGGCGATCGCTTTGCGCAGCGTGGTGTCGGCGTAGTGGATGGCCATGCCCAGTACCATCACGGCCAGGTAATGCTGAGGTACCCGGTTGAGCAGGGCTGTGGTGTCGAACACGAAGCGGCTGAACAGCACATCCGCCACCACCAGTGCGCACGAGGCCATGACCAGGCAGGGGAACGGCTTGGCGATGATCGCCTTGCGCACACGCTTGATCGACAACACGACACCGAGGATCAGCAGCATCTGCACCAACACTTCGATGTACCAGTAATTGAACACGCCGACCTTGTCGGGCGGGAACCAGTTGGAGATCAACAGCAGTGATTGCCAGTGGACTCGGTCGAACACCGCCTGCACCAGTACTGTGTACAGAATCGTCGGCACCGCGATGGCGGCCAGGGACTTGAGCAGCATGCGCGCATCGCCGCGCTCATCGATGGCCTTGAACTGGAACCTGGCCAGGCTGATGCCGGAGATCAGGAACAGCACCGACGTCTCGCCTGCAATCCGCCACTCGGAAAACACATTCAAATGCCCGACCACAATCAGCAGAATGGCGACCATGCGCAGGAACACCGGCACTTCCATGACCCGCATCGACCACGTGTTGGCCGGGGTGCCTGGTTCGGCCAGTTCGGCCAGGTCCTGTACCGGGATCATTTCCCAGCGATCTGGCAAGTGGCCGATCAGCGCTTCCAGCACCATCGAGGCGCGGACGAACGACAGCGAGTCGCCGCCGAGCTCCACGAAGGTGAGGCGGGCATCGATGTGCGGAGCCTGCAGTATCTGCGCCCAGGCCTCGGTCAGTTTCAACGCCAGCGGTGACAGCGCCTGCGGCGTGCTGGAGGCGCTGTCATCGAAGGCCGCAGGCAAGGCGCGCTTGTCGATTTTGCCGTTGGGCGTGAGTGGAATGCTTGGCACCAACAGGAACATCGCCGGCACCATGTAGTCCGGTAGCATGCCTGCGATGGCCTGGCGCAGTTCAGTGGTCGCTATGGGCTGATCGGCGACGCAGTAAGCGACCAGCCTGACACTCGCGTTGTCATGGTTGGCCAGCACCACGCATTGCTTGATGCGCGGCTGTTGGGTGATGGCGTTTTCGATCTCCGCCAGTTCGATGCGATGGCCGCGGATTTTCACCTGGCTGTCACCGCGCCCCAAAAAAGTGGCGTTGCCATCGGCCAGGTACGTGCCCAGGTCGCCGGTGCGGTAGCAGCGGTCGGCCGGGGCGCCGGTGAACGGGTTTACCACGAACTTTTCCTGGGTCAGTGCCGGGTCGCCCCAATAACCCAGCGACAGGTAGGGGCTGCGGATCAGGATTTCCCCGACTTCGCCGGCTTCGACCAGGTGGTTGGCCTCGTTGACGAGCAACAGTTGCGCGCCGCCTATGCCTTTGCCCAACGGGATTTTGCTGTTGTCTGCGTGCGGGTCAAGCACGTGGAAGGCCATGGCCTGTGGCGTTTCGGTGGTACCGTAGAAGTTCACGCTGGTGGCGTGTGGCGCAATGGCACACATCTGCTGGTACAGCGTAGGGCTGAGCGCATCGCCACCCCAGAACAGGTAACGCAAGCGTTCGAACAGCAGCCCGTTCATCCGTGCGCCGGTTTCGATCAGTTTGCCCAAAGGCGGCGTCAGGTGGATGACGGACACGCCGTGGTTGTGTATCCACGCAGCCAGGCGCGACGGGTCGGTCAGGGTGGACTGGGCCGGGCAGAGGATGGTGGCGCCAATCGACAGCGGCGTGAACACATCGCGGTAAACCGGGTCGTGGCCCAGGCCGGATAGCAGCGAAAAGCGGTCATCCTGGGTAAAACCATGCTGCTGCACGTGCCAGTCGACGAAGTGCACCAGCGGCGCATGATGGGTGACGATGCCCTTCGGTTCGCCAGTGCTGCCCGAGGTGAAGGTAATGTAGGCAGGCTGAGCGGGGCTGACTGCGGGCAGGGGCACTGGCTGGCTGGCGAAGTGTTGCAGGGCATCGGCGGGGGCGTGCGGCACGTTCACGCAGTGCGCACGGCCAGGTTCGACCTCGGCGTCGCCACAGCGCAATACAAAGCCAGGTTCAAGTGTGCGGATGATCTGGCCGATACGCGCAGCCGGGTATGCGGCGTCGGCGACGGTGAAGGTCAGCCCGGCGCGCAAGGCGCCGAGCATGGCATAGACCAGCGCCGCGCCGCGAGTTGCGACAATCACTACCCGATCGGCGCTGATGGCGCCGTTTTCGAGCAGGTACGTGGCGATACCCTGGCTGATCTGCTCAAGTTGTCTATAGCTGCAGGTGGCTTCGTGGGCAATGATCGCGGTTGCCTCGGGCGAGCGACTCGCCTGCTCCACAAAGGCCTGGAAAATCGGCTGTTCGGCACGGTACTCAAGGCTCAGCGTCGGGTTCGGGCGCAGATCCGGCATGTTATGTGTTCGCTCCGCATGAACGGCAAGTGGCTGGCTGGATAGCACAACGCTAGTGCAGGGCAGTGAATGGCGCCAATGCGCTTGCGGTATTTGCGTGGGCGCTGAAATGTTGGGGCTGCAAAGCAGCCCCAACTGCTCAAGGCTTACCGGCCACGCTCCAGCCGGGTGCCTTTTTCAGCCGATAGGCCAGGGCAGGGCGGGTCATGCCGAGCAGCCGCGCCGCTTCCGAAACGTTTTGCCGGCAGCGTGCCATGGCCTCTTGCATCAGCGCCTCCTCGACGGCATCCAGGCCGGTGCCGCTGTCGATGATCTGCGCCACCCAACCTGGCGTTGACAGGTCGCTGTCGGCCACCAGCCGGCCATCGCTGCCAAGGCCGATGCTGTCGATGGCGGGCGGTGCATGCGGGAACAACGCATCCAGGCCGATACTCTGGTTCTCATCGGTGATGATCACGCCGCGCTCCATGAGGTTTTCCAGCTCGCGGATGTTGCCCGGCCAGTCGTAATGCAGGCACACCTCCATGGCCCGGTCGCTGAGGCCGCGGGTTTTCTTGCCGTAGCTTTCATGCAGGCGCCCGAGGAAGTGCTCGATCAGCAGCGGGATGTCCTCGCGGCGCTCGCGCAGTGCGGGGATGCGTACCGGGAACACGTTGAGCCGGTAGAACAGGTCGGCGCGAAAACGCCCGTCCTTGACAGCTTGCTCCAGGTCTTCATGGGTGGCGGCGATCACCCGCACATCAACGTTGCGTGTGCGGCTGTCGCCCACCCGCTCCAGTTCGCCTTCCTGCAACACCCGCAGCAGGCTGGCCTGGGCGCGTGGCGTAAGCTCGACGATTTCGTCGAGGAACAGGGTGCCGCCGTTGGCCCGCTCGAAACGGCCCATGCGGGCCTGCTGGGCGCCGGTGTAGGCGCCTTTCTCGACACCGAACAGTTCGGCCTCGATCAGGTCGGGCGGTATGGTCGCGCAGTTCAGGGCGACGAACGCCGCGCCGGCGCGCTCGCTGCGCAGGTGCAGGCTGCGGGCGATGACTTCTTTGCCGACGCCGGTTTCACCCAGCAGCAACACGGAGGCCTTGCCCGAGGCGACCTTGTCGGTGAGCGCGCAGCAGCGCCGGTACACCGCCGACTGGCCGATGCCGTAGAACTGCCCCGATTCGTACTGCAGGCGCTGGCGCAGGTTGGCCACCTGCACCTGCAAGGACTGCAACTCATCGATCACCGGGTCGCTCTGGAAGTAGCGCATGAACGTTTCGGCGTCTTCCCATTGCTCCACCGGCTTGCCGATGATGCGGCATTCGCTGCCGCCACAACCGCGGCAGCTGACCTCTTTGTACAGCACCTGGCGGCCGAGGAAGAACGAGCTGTAGCTGATTGCGTAGCCCAGCAGCATCCAGCAGATCGGTTGCTCGGACTGCAGGTTTTCTTGCTGGCAGTTTTCCACCTCGAAAGAGTCCTGCCATTCGATGTCGGCGTAGAAATGGCCGTTGTCGAGGTCGATCTCCAGCTGCAACGGGCGGACCTTGACCATGCCTTTGAGCGAGTGCAACTGGGGGCCGATGAAAAACATCTCCACCGGGTTGCCGTTGGGGCGCAGCTTGCGGGCGAGCTCGGCATCCTTGAGGCCGGACTGGTAGCCCAGGCGCAGGAAAAACCCCTTTGCGCGTTCGACGCCGAGCATTTCGATCAGCTCGCGGCGCATACCGGCCATCATCGCCGCCTGCACCAGCAGCATGCGTTGTTCGTCCAGCCAGATCTTGCCTTCGGTGCCGAGGAAACGCACCCGTTCGGTGAGGTCCTTCAGCGCCGGCGCAGGTTCTGGCGCCCTGTACTGGGTAATCATTCGCGTGCGCCCCTTGCTTGTAATTGTATGGGGAATCGGCGCGTTCCGCTCAGGCGTGGGCGGGTGGTGGTCGCGCCGGGACGACCTCGGCGGCTCAGGCAAGGCTCGGGTCATCTCTTCTTTCTAAACCGCCTGAAACCTACGCAAAAGTCAATCGCAGCACGCGTTGGTCATTTGCTCGAAGTGCCGTTGCGGGATTGAGCAAATGATCAATCGGGCGGGCTGCGGCGGCCGCTTGATCGCGTCTCGGCTTATCTTTGATTGGTGTAAAAATCGTTTTAAATCAATGAATTGAATTGTTTTTCCTGCTCTGGAAGCAGGCCTGGCACAGCGGTTGCTCTAGCCCTTGCAAGCCTTACCGGAGCACAACCGATGACCCCAGCCACCACGCCCTTCGAGCAGATGCCGCGCTACGTCCGGGTACGCAGCGCGCCGGACGCCGCCTTTGTCGAGTTCGACTTTGCCATCGCCTACCCGGACTTGTTCGTCGAACTGGTTTTGCCACGCGCTGCCTTCGCGCGCTTCTGCGAAAGCAACCGGGTGCTTCACATGGACGCCGCAATGGCCGCTGCCGTCGATGCCGACATGCAGAAGTGGCGCTACGGCGAGCGCCACGACGACAACGACTGACGCGCCGTTTGCCGGCGCATTGCTTCCCCACAACAACAAGTACAGGACGCCTTGCATGAGTATCGAGATCAAGACGGCCACGGTCGAGCCGATTCGCCAGACCTTCAGCCACACCCGCCGGCGTTTCGGCGATAAACCTGCCAGCCGCTACCAGGAAGCCAGCTTCGACATCGAAGCCGCCAGCAACTTCCACTACCGCCCGCTGTGGCAGCCCGACAAGCTGCTCAACGACCCCAGCCGCACCGCCGTGTGCATGGCCGACTGGTACACCGTCAGCGACCCGCGCCAGTACTACTACGGCACCTACGTGCAGGCCCGGGCACGGATGCAGGAAAACGCCGAGCACAGCTTCGCCTTCTGCGAAAAGCGCGAACTGTTGGCCAGCCTGCCCGTCGCAACCCGTGCCCTGATCGCCCGCGTGCTGCTGCCGCTACGCCATGCCGAACTGGGCGCCAACATGAACAACAGCGGCATTGCCGCGGACGCTTTCGGTACCAGCGTCACCCAGATGCATATGTTCCAGGCTATGGACCGCCTGGCCATTGCCCAGTACCTGTCGCGCATCGGCCTGCTGCTCGAAGAGGACGGCCTGGCATTGCTGGCCGAAGCCAAGCAGCGCTGGCTGGACGAACCTGCCTGGCAAGGGCTGCGCCGCTATGTCGAAGACAGCCTGGTGGTGCAGGACTGGTTCGAGCTGACCCTGGCGCAAAACCTGGTCAGTGATGGGCTGTTGTACCCGCTGCTGTTCGAGCACTTCGATGCCCAACTGGTGGCCGACGGGGCAGGGCAGGTCGGCATGCTCACCGAGTTCATGCGCTTGTGGTTCGCCGAGAGCCAGCGGTGGATCGATGCGCTGGTCAAGACCGTGGTCGGGGAGAGCGCACACAACCGCCAACGGGTCGACGGCTGGGTGGCCCAGTGGCGCGTGCGCGCACGGGAGGCGCTGCTGCCGCTGGCCGAGGTCGGCCCTGGGCGCGAAGCCCTCGATGCCATCGACAGCGCCTTTGGCGCACGCCTGAAAAAACTCGGCCTCAGTGGAGACGCCGCATGACTTCCCTCGTCTACATCGCCTTCCAGGACAACGACAGCGCCCGCTACATCGTCGAGGCCATCACCCAGGACAACCCGCACGCAGTCGTCCAGCACCAGCCCGCGATGATCCGCGTGCAGGCCGAAGGGCGCCTGGAGATTCACCGCGCCACGGTGGAGGAAAAGACCGGCCGTGAATGGGACGTGCAGGAAATGCTGATCGACGTCATCACCCTCGGCGGCAACGTCGAGGAAGACGAAGACTGCTTCGTCCTGCACTGGAACTGACCCGCCCAACGACCAACATTCGGAGAGCCACCATGGCCGCCAAGCGCCTCAACCAGAAAGACAAATACCGTTGCCTGACCCGTGACCTGGGCTGGGAACCGAGCTACCAGAGCAAAGACGCGATTTACCCCTACGAACGCTTCGAGGGCATCAAGATCACCGACTGGGACAAGTGGGAAGACCCCTTCCGCCTGACGATGGACGCCTACTGGAAATACCAGGCCGAAAAAGAGAAGAAGCTGTACGCGATCTTCGACGCCTTTGCCCAGAACAACGGCCACCAGAACATTTCCGATGCCCGTTACGTCAACGCGTTGAAGCTGTTTTTGAGTGGTGTCACGCCCCTGGAATACCAGGCCTACCAAGGCTTCGCCCGCGTCGGCCGGCATTTTGGCGGTGCCGGTGCGCGGGTGGCCTGCCAGATGCAGGCGATAGACGAACTGCGCCACGTGCAGACCCAAGTGCATGCGATGAGCCACTACAACAAGCACTTCAACGGCCTGCATGACTTTGCCCACATGCACGACCGGGTGTGGTTCCTCTCGGTGCCCAAGTCGTTTTTCGAAGACGCCCGCACGGCTGGCCCGTTCGAGTTCCTCACGGCCATCTCGTTCTCCTTCGAGTACGTGCTGACCAACCTGCTGTTCGTGCCGTTCATGTCCGGTGCCGCGTTCAACGGCGACATGGCTACCGTCACCTTCGGCTTCTCGGCGCAGTCGGACGAAGCCCGGCACATGACCCTGGGCCTTGAGGTGATCAAGTTTCTGCTCGAGCAGCACGAGGACAACGTGCCGATCGTCCAGCGCTGGATCGACAAATGGTTCTGGCGTGGCTACCGGCTGCTGACCCTGGTCGGGATGATGATGGATTACATGCTGCCGAACAAAGTGATGTCGTGGGCCGAGGCCTGGGAGGTGTACTTCGAGCAGGCCGGCGGCGCGTTGTTCAAGGACCTGGAACGCTATGGCATCCGCCCGCCGAAATACGTCGAGCAGACCACCATCGGCAAAGAACACATCAGCCACCAGGCCTGGTCGATCTTCTACCAGTACAGCCAGGCCACCAATTTCCATACCTGGATCCCCACCGACGAGGAACTGGACTGGCTCTCGGCCAAGTACCCGGACACGTTCGACCGCTACTACCGGCCGCGTTACGAGCATTGGCGTGACCTGCAGGCGCGCGGCGAACGCTTCTACAACCCGACCCTGCCAATGCTCTGCCAAATCTGCCAGATCCCGCTGGCCTTCACCGAGCCGGACGCGCCCACGCAACTGAGCCACCGCAGCCTGGTGCATGAAGGCGAGCGTTACCACTTCTGCTCCGATGGCTGCTGCGACATCTTCGCCTACGAGCCCGAGAAATACGTGCAGGCCTGGCTGCCGGTGCACCAGATCCTGCAGGGCAACTGTGGCGGTGAGGATGTCGAGGCGGTGGTGCGCGACTACTACAACATCGCCCCCGGCCAGGACAACTTCGAGTACCAGGGCTCGCCCGAGCAGCAGCGCTGGGAGGCCTTGCAACGTGCTGGGCGCAAGGCCGGCTGAGCCGCCAAAACACCGCAACTGCCTGGGCGCCTTGCTGCGCCCGGGCCCATACAAGAACAAGAGGAACCTTGCCATGCCCGTGACCGCCATCGGCGCCTACACCGCCCAACCCTTGGACCTTCAGGCCAACTTCCACGGCGCCCAGCTGGTGTACCTGTGCTGGGAAAACCACCTGCTGTTCTGCGCGCCGTTCACCCTGCCCGTGGACCCGGCGCAGCCGTTCGCGGCCTTCATCGAGCACGTGGTCAAGCCGGCCATTGCCCTGCACCCCGATGCCGCGCAGGTGGATTTCACCGCCGCACGCTGGCGCCTGGACGAACAGCCATTCACGCCTGACCTGTCCCGTGGGCTGGCCGCTAACGGTGTCGTCCACAAGAGCCTGCTGCACCTGCATACCCCCGGCCTTGAAGGCCTGGGCGGCAGCCATAACTGAGGAGCGCTGCCATGAGCTATCAAGTCACCATCGAACCCACCGGTGAACAGATTGAGGTGGAGGAAGGCCAAACCATTCTCGAGGCTGCCTTGCGCCAGGGCGTGTGGTTGCCGTTTGCCTGCGGCCACGGCACCTGCGCGACCTGCAAGTGCCAGGTGCTGGAAGGTGAGGTCGACCTGGGGGCGGCGTCCTCCTTTGCCCTGATGGACATGGAACGCGACGAGGGCAAGGCGCTGGCCTGCTGTGCCATTCCACAAAGCGACCTGGTGATCGAGGCCGACATCGACGTCGACCCTGACTTTGCCGGCTTGCCGGTGCAGGACTACCGCGCCGTGGTCACCCAACTGGTTGAGCTGTCGCCGACCATTCGCGGCGTGCACCTCAAGCTCGACCGGCCGATGGCGTTTCAGGCCGGACAATACGTGAACCTGCAGCTGCCTGGCATCGAAGGCACCCGCGCGTTCTCCCTGGCTAACCCGCCTGACCGGCCCGATGAGGTGGAGCTGCACGTGCGCCTGGTGGAAGGCGGCGTGGCGACCGGGCACATTCACCGGCAACTCAAGGTGGGTGATGCGCTGGGCCTGTCCGGCCCTTACGGGCAGTTTTTCGTGCGCAGCGCTCAGCCGGGCGACCTGATCTTCATCGCCGGTGGCTCAGGGTTGTCGAGCCCGCAGTCGATGATCCTCGACTTGCTGGCGCGGGGCGACACGCGGCACATCACCTTGTTCCAGGGCGCACGTACCCGCGCCGAACTGTACAACCGCGAGCTGTTCGAAGCGCTGGCGGCCCGCCATGCCAACTTCAGCTATGTGCCAGCCCTTAGCCAGGCAGCCGAGGATGAGCAGTGGCAGGGGGTACGCGGCTATGTGCACGACGCTGCCAAGCAGCATTTCGACGGCCGCTTCAACGGCCACAAGGCCTACCTGTGCGGCCCGCCACCCATGATCGACGCCGCCATCGGTTGCCTGATGCAGGGCCGCCTGTTCGAGCGCGACATCTTCATGGAGCGCTTCTACAGCGCTGCTGATGCCGCAGGTGAAGGCCAGCGTTCGGCGCTGTTCAAGCGCATCTGACCGGCTTATTGCACGACCGATAACAACAACAAAGGTTGACCCGATGAACCCGAAGCTTGCCAACCTGCTACGCCTTGCCGCCTGCGCCACGCTGTTCGGCGCAGCCAACCTTTCACAGGCTACCGAAGGGGGCGGCACGTCGTACCCGCTCGGTGCCGAGAACTACATGTCCGGCGCCATGCCGCCGCCGGGTGTCTATGGCCAATTGTTCGTCAACCACTATGAGGCTGACAACCTGCGTGGTAACGACGGCAGCAAGCTGCCGGTAGACTTTCGCGTGCGCGCCAATGCCATCGTGCCACGCCTGATCTGGGTGAGTGATTACACGGTATTGGGCGGCAGCCTTGCGCTGCACGCGATAGTGCCGCTGGTGGACCTGAAGGTTTCGGTCAATGGCCAGTCGCAGCACAACCGTGGCCTGGGGGACGTGATTTTTGGCCCGGCGCTGGGTTTTCACCACAGCGACAAGTTCCACAGCATCCTGGCCTTCGACATGATTGCGCCCACGGGCCGTTACGACAAACACGACCTGGCCAACCCTGGGCGCAACTACTGGGTGTTCGAGCCGGTGTACGCGATGAGCTACGTCGATCCCGCAGGGCTCAACCTGGATACCAAGGTGATGTACGACTTCAACCGCAGCAACCCGGATACCGATTACCGGTCTGGGCAGGAGTTTCATGTCGACTATGCGGTGGGGTGGGGGCTGGGCAACGGGTGGGTGTTGGGGGTAGGTGGTTATTACTACCGCCAGACGACTGACGACCGCCAGGACGGCGAACGTATTGAAGATAACAAAGGGC
>NZ_BNTL01000006.1:0-44225 GCF_022179005.1 Pseudomonas sp. PAGU 2196
GCGCAGCAAAGGGCGGCGGGGGGGAGGGGAGTGATGGGCGGACGGGTTGTGAGGCGGATAGCGCGCTAATGCGGTGCGAGGCGCACCATGTTGGCGCCCGTGACGTTGCATCAATGCTGGTAGCGCAACGTCAATTCCAAAGGATGTCTTCGTAGTTGGGCCGGGGCACGGTCATGCGGTAATTGCAGCCGACGCCGCAGCTAGGTCACCAACCAGTGATGGTGCCCTGCATACAGTTCGCCAATGGGGTCGGAAGGGTTTGTTCGAGATCGGAGCACGACGTGGGGCTGCAAATGAGAACTAATCTAAAACATCGCTTATCAACTTAGGTAGCGAGCACGCAGAAAAGTGAACCGACACATTCCCCTCAACTGTAAGCGAATGGAACACGCTGGTGCACTTCTACAGCCTTGGCCTGCCTGCCTCCCTCCAACGGCAATCGCCAGGCCTGGCCCCCCGAAGCGCGGGAGCTGGCCCGCAGTGATAGCGACACCCCTTACTTTCACAGGTTTCTAGGGGCAGCAGGCGGTCAGTGACAGCTGTGCTATCAGTACAAGGATGCCGTCCTGTGATTAGCACGCAAAGCATTCATGACAAGGTCGAACATCGCGGGCTGCTTCCGAGGTTGTGTAATCCGTTGGGCTTGCCTGAGTATGGAGAGAAACGGTAACTGGCAACGGATGTCGTCAAGTATATACGGCTGAATTACGCAGGTCGGCTAGCCTCTAGCGACCTAGGCTGCGACCGTCTGCTATTCAGTTTCAGGTATCTTTCGCAATTTCGGGATGTTTGGACGGCAATGGCCCAATGAATATCTGCTTCAGGCGCTTACGACCAATCACACGTGCCAGTTCTGCGATAACGCAATACATGAATATCAATGTAATCAGCAATATCTGAATTGCCCAGAACCGCGGCCAGTTCATCGAGGACCAGACCAATGCATTCGCATCCCAAAAACCGGGCGCCTCTTTCCAGTAATCATAGAGCCGTTCCAGATAATGAACGACCAGCGCGACCAGCGCATACATGAGTGTTTTCCAAGCGACATTCCATATCAGAGGTTTATCGGGAAACCTATTAATAAAAGGCAGCATGTCGGCTACCAGTACTGACTTGCCTAATATCATTGATGCGATCAGTACTGATGCAGAGACGGGGAGGTCTACGCCAGACCCCTTTATCATTAATGTGCGTATCAGGGCAACGATGTGCAGAATTACGAAAAAAAACAGAGTCGGTGGGAGCACCTTCATGAACTCATGTTTGATTTTGAGCATGATCGTATTCATTGAGAGCTTCCTTCAGTATGTCAAACTATAGAGTGAACTCGATTTCAGTCCGCCAGCCGATGATCGGGGGACCTACAGCCTATTTTTCAACGCCAGGAGTGCATTGATCATATCGCATGTAATCGTGGCTTTGATGAATCGACACATACTCCTCTCTGTAAGACCCAGGCTGCGCATGGGTACGGATAGAACAATTTTTGAGCTCCCAGCTTCGGAGCTTCTTGCGCTAGCGTATCGCGAGGACTAAGCTAAAAAGGTAATGCCTGAAAGCTCCTTTTGATGCTCCTCTTTGCGGCCAATCCTAGGCCGCTTTTTTTATAAGTACGCCACTAGCGCCTGCCAATCACTCATTATAAATCACTCTTTGATAATTGATTTATCGCCATGCAGCCGCCTGTGCTCCAAGGGTGTCATCTCGAACCAGCGCAGATGAGCACGGCAAAAAGAAGTCGTTCGGCGGTAGCCGAGTTCGCTTGATATTTGACCTATAGAAAGACTTGTTTTTTGAAGCATCTGTTCAGCCTGGCACCGGCGAATATGGTCTAAGCATTCTTCAAAGTCGATGGCTTCGTTAGCAAGCCGACGTTGAAGCGTGCGAGGATTTAATTGTAAGGCTAGCGCAACTTGCTCCAGTGTGCAACGCTGGGAGGGTAGAAGGATTTTAATATATTCATCTACTTGCGCTTTCAAGCCGCTTGCAGGAAATGCACGAAGCTCAAGAAAATAACGCACCATTTCATGTAGCTCAGCATCACGTTTGACGCTTATCTCTTCCAGAACATCAGATGGCATGATAAGGCAATCATGAGTTTGCTCGAACAAAACCGAGCAGCCAAAATAGCTTGAGTATTTATTGGCATCCCCCAGCGGCGGGTGTCGAAAACTTAGTGAGTGGGGTTTTAGTTTTCTTCCACGCAGTTCGCCAATCAACAACCACGCCGCTACTACCCATTTCTCGAGGGTATGAGGGCTAAGGGGTTGAGTGGCATTCGACGGTTCAAATTGCAGCACGGCCAGCCCAGCGCGGTGGTCGAGCCGGAAATAGACCAGTGGAGCGTAATGGCGCATGTATCTAATGATGGCCACCAATGCGTGCCCAACGGTCGGCGCCGAGGTAGCAAGAAATCTTAATGGACCGTCTAACGGTGCGCCTTGAACCGCAGGTAGATCGCAGTTTAAGTAGGGCAACCCCAATGCTTGGACGTCGCGTTTTAAAAATTGTGCGAGCTTACGATCGTAACCTTCGCCTACGTTATTGTCTTCAATTAGTCCCAATGTGCGTCGGAAGAAAGTAACGTCGCTATTTCTACACGTCTTCGTTCGCTCAGTTAATGGGGTGTCATCTTTATCGCGAATGCTTTCCATGGTTTCGCGCCTGTAGATTTGATTGGTTAGTTGGAAAGCACCCCACCTGTGTCCCAAGTGGGGTGCTAGCGGTTATTTCTTGAGAGCCTGGAACGAGCTGACCATGTCCTTGGCCCAGCCATCTAGAACCGCCTTCGCATCCTTCGCCTGCATGACTTGAGAGGAGTTGTCCAACTCTGCACCCGCCCCTTTGCGCACGACTTCTGCAACTACCTGGTTGGTTTCACCATCCAGGAAAGCTGCTTCGGTAGCAACGGATGTATCCTGATCACGGATACCCGTGGCGGTACTGATACCCGCGGCTAGCAGGGCAATCGGAATAACTTCATAAGGCCGCAAGCTTTTGGTTTTGGCACTCACTGCTGTGATCGCAGGACGCACCACTAAAACGCCTGGCCCAGGGCTGGTTGCCAACGGCAGTGCTTGGGAGAAATGGTTCTTGAGCGTTTGATCGTAATATTGGGTTATACCCTGCAGTGTCGATTGAGGGATTTTTTCGGTAGGCTGCGGCTTTGGATAGAACTGGCTGGGCTCCAGGTACACGCTTGTGTAGCGCTTTGCGTCCACGCCCGGTTTGATCCAGCGCATAACTGCTGCACCTGATGGCGACTTATCCTCCTTCAAAACACTGTAATCCTTGAGGAAGCCAGAATACTGATCGGCCTCCACATATTTACTTGCGCAGCCATGCAGCATGAGCGTGGTGAGGCAAAGACTTGCGGCCAATACCTTGGTTTTCATTTAGGATCTCCTTCCTTACGTTAGCAATACCCGCGTCTCTCAGAAGCGCCAGGTCGCGCCTGCGCCGATGATGTGTAAAGCGCTGTTGTTGTAACTGCCAGACAGTGTGGTACCGGATCGGCTCTTGGTCTGATTGATATCCATATCCCCCAGCCACACCAAGGTGTAGGCAAGGTGTAAGTCCAATCCTTCATCTACCGCGTAGTTGACGCCAGTCGCCAACCTCCAAGCCTCACCCATCGGGTTGTCGACGGTACGATCGTCATCATCCACCGCGGAGCTGTCGTAACCCAGGCCGGCGCTCCAGCGCCATTGCGGAGTTGCCTGATAGAGGGCGCCGACGGAGGCATGCCAGGTATCTTTGTATTTACGGTCTACGGTGCGGCTGGTACCGCCGCCGTTGGTGTCGACATCTACACCTACATCCCCGAAGTCACTCCAATCCTGCCAACCAACGCTCCCTAGCAGCGTCCATCGGTTGCCCAATTCATGTGCAATGCTGGCTGTTACGGTCTGCGGGACGTTCAAGTCGAGCTCTAGAGAGTCGACATCCAAGCGGCGTAGTGCTGCATTGAGCAGTGGGTTACTGATGTCTTTGAGGTGGGGTTTATCGTCAAACTCCAGTTTGACCTTGCTGGTGTACGCAAGGCCGACACGCGTACTTGGATTCACCTGATAGAGCACCCCGAGATTGACGCCGACCCCGACATCGGTGTCCTTGTATTCCAACTGGCCGTCTGGACGATCGGCCAGCCCCAGTAGGTTGTTGTTGATGGCCATCTCTGTGCGGTAGTAGCCAACCATGATACGCGGGCCAATGCCGATCGACAGGTCATCTGTAAACTTGTAAGCCCACGTAGGCTGCAACGACACCCCGATAATCGCAGCCTCTTGCGTAAAGTAGCGGCCGGCCCAGTCATCGTCGTAGTCCAGTGCCAGGCCGAAGTTACCGTACATACCAAATCCGATGGCCGAGCGTTCATCAATTTGATGACTGACGAACAGGCTGGCACCTGGGAGGTATTCAAGCGAATTGCCCCCTTCGTTTCCATCGAACTGGTTGTTACTGCCACGGGAAAATCGCAAGTCACCGAGAATGACCTGCGCATTTGCGCTGATTTGCGTGCCCTTTAGTTGGGTAATCCCTGCCGGGTTGCTCATCAGCACGCTGGGATCATTTGCCAGGGCGGCCGAGCCTGCGTTAGCCAGTCCGTTGCCTTCCTGACCCGCTTCATAAATCAGGATCCCACCTCCCCAACTGGAAGTGGCATGGATGGCTGCGGCGAGAGCGAGTGCCTGTGCACAAAATGGGCGCAGTCGCAGGCTGAGTGCAGAGCCGGCTCGATAAGTTTTCATAGTGGCTCACTCCGAATTCTGAGTGCTGCGAGGCCGAGCAAAGCCTTCGCCCATTGAACGTGGCAAGGTCTCCAGAACCTGTAAGGAGCCTTGCCTACGCCCGCTAACGCCAGAGCGCCTTTAAGGCGTGACGATTGGGAACCAGAAGTCGAAGTTATCCATGTAGCTCATCAATTCCTCAAGCTTGGCTTCGGCGCCATCCACCTTGATAGCGCCCGAAGAGACAGCATCCTTGAGGGTGGTTTCTTTGAGCATCAGTTTGTTTAACGTGTCCCGAGTCAACGTTACCTTGGCATCGGCGTTTTTCGCCTGCATGCCTTCGGTGTGGTTAAGTACACCGTTAACCATCTCCAGCGCGTACTGCTGTTTGAGGTCGGTGAAATCGAAGTTCAAGGTGATGTGCTTGTCCCCAACTTCAGGCCCTTTCAAGCGCATGGCCAGGAAGTCGAAGAACAGGTCTAGATCCATCGCCTTGACGGTGTCGGGGCTGGCGGTGTCAGGCGTTGGCAGTTTCTGTACGCCATTGCGCAGTTCCTGGGCGCCAGTCAAGTAGAAGTTGCGCCATGGGCCGCTCTCGGCCTGGTAACCGAGTTGCTCCAGCGTGTCGGCTTGAAGGTTCTTCGCCGCCTGATTGCTCGGGTCGGCGAAGACCACATGGTTGACCACCTCGGCCACCCAGCGATAGTCACCCTTGTCGTAGTACTCCTTGGCTTTCTTCAGCACCGCGTCGGCCCCGCCCATCATGTCGACGTAGCGCTTGGCTTGCTCATCCGGCGGCAGCTCCCACAAGGTGGCGGGGTTGCCGATAAACCAGCCTAGGTGCAGCACATAGGTAGCCTTGACGTTGTGGTTCAGCGAGCCGTAGTAGCCCCGGTTGGAGAAGCGGTTGGCGATCGACGGGGGCAGTTTTACCTGCTCGGCGATCTCGGTCATGGTGTAGCCTTTGTTGGCCAGGCGCAGGGTCTCATCGTTGATGTAGCGGTACATGTCCCGCTGAGAAGACAGTTGATCCTTGACTTCCTTGTTGCCCCAGACCGGCCAGTGGTGCATGGCGTACATCACCTGTACATCTTCACCCCACAGTTTCAGCGCTTCATTGAGGTATTTGGACCATGGCAGCGGCTCGCGAATCTTCGCCCCACGCAGCGAATAGGTGTTATGCAGGGTGTGGGTGGAGTCTTCTGCGGTGTTGAGGGCCTTCTTCTCCTTGATGTAATAGAGCATCTCAGCGGGCGCCTCGCTGCCCGGCGCATAGAGGAACTCGTAGGTCAGGCCATCGATTGTGTGCTTCTCGCCGGTCTTCTCGATGATGTCAGTGGGTGGAATCAGGGTCACAGTACCCGCCGAAGTGGTAGTGCCCAGGCCCGCGCCGAGCTGGCCGGTTTCGTTCGGCGGCAGCAGGTTGCCGTACATGTAGCTGGCACGGCGGCTCATTGCGGTGCCTGCCATCACGTTCTCGGCCACGGCGTGTTCGAGGAAGCCTTTTGGCGCATAGATCTTGACCTTGCCGGCCTTGACGTCGTCCTCGTTTACCACGCCACGTACACCGCCGTAATGGTCGACGTGACTGTGGGTGTAGATCACCGCGACTACCGGTTTTTTCGGCCGATGCTTGAAGTACAGATCCAGCGCTGCCTTGGCGGTTTCCGAGGAGATCAGCGGGTCCATGATGGTGATGCCTTCCTTGCCCTCGACAATGGTCATGTTCGACAGGTCGTAGTTGCGCACCTGGTAGAGACCGTCGGTAACTTCGAACAGGCCAGAGATGTTGATCAGCTGCGATTGGCGCCACAGACTGGGATTGGTAGAAGCAGGGGCAGCTTCACCTTCCTTGATAAAACCGTACTTGCTTGGGTCCCAAATCATATTGCCGCTAGGGCCTTTGATCGGCTCGGAAGGTAGCGGTGCGATGAACCCCTTGTGTGCCAATTCAAAGGAGGTCTTGTCGTTGAAGGGGAGCTCTTTGAGCAAGGCGTTGTTGGCAGCTTTAGTGGCATCGGTGGCGGGCTTTGGCGTTTCGGCGGCCCATGCCTGTGTGGTAAGCGCGATAGCACTCGCCAGCAGGAACGAAGACCCGAGTTTCCAAAGAGCCGATGGCGTTGCGGTTGCTTCTTCAATACCCGTTTTCGCATTCAATATCATGACAAGCTCCCTTTGAATTGATGCGCTGTACCGATGCGGTAACTGCCAGCGATAGATGTCACACAGCGAAGTAGAGTAGTCACGTCCCAATGACCCGATCGCCAATCACCCATCTCTTATCACGACATTGCTAGTCATTAATGAGACGCAAATCTACTCGACAGACTCTACACATTAGGCGACATCAACCGTCTTTCAAGCAAAGGCTCAAAAAAAGTGAACTATTTCGCCAACCGCTCAACGTGGCACTTTGATGTCAAGCTAGCGATATAATTATTGGTCCGCATACCGCTAGCAACACATTGGAAACGGCATAACAGACGGTAAAGCCTACTACGGGTGTATTGCTCCCTGATTGCTCAATGATCTTGTTCATTGAAGCAGCTTCGGTCTGGGCTCCAGCCAATGCCCCGAACAAGATCATTGGATGAAGCCCAAGGACATAGCGCCCTATGTAGAGCGTCACCAACGGTGGGATCAGGGTGACCATGGCGCCTGCCACTACAAGTGCCAGCCCTTGCTCAACGATGGCCGTGAGTGCAGCAGGCCCCGCGAGTAGGCCCACTACTGCACCAAAAGCAGTCAACCCAAATTCCGAGAATGCCCACTGTGCTGCGGGAGGAAGGGAGCCGAGTTCTGGGTGTCGCGAGTTGTACCAACCGATCACAAGCCCTGTGAGCAGGATGCCGCCACCAATTCCCAGTTCGACTGGAATCATGCCGATATGGGTCGACAGCAAGCCCATTAAAGACCCGACAACCAACCCCAGAGCGTGGATGGCAATGTCCGTGCGATGGCTAGCTTTCCGTTCACGGCCCAATTGAGCCGCTAGTCCGTCAACGCTAGCGGCGCGGCCTGTCAAGCTAATCAGATCGCCGCGGCGCAGCACCGTTTCGGGTAAGAGTGGTAATGGCAGTCCTTGGCGCGTGATGCCCGTCAGAAAGCACCCCATGCGTTCTGCACCTAGGAGTGCCAGCTTGATTTGATGGATTGTGCGGCCGGCCAATCGACGATTAGTCAGCACGACGTCTGCGCTGCGCGTGGGAAAAGAGAGGCTAAGCGGGTGATCAACTTCAGGACCCACCCAGGTGTCGAGGTGTCCTACTGAGTCGCGTAAGGCGTAGATAGCTAAGATGTCCCCTGGTTGCAGAACTGTTGCTGGATCACGCTCAATGATTTGCTGGCCCCGTATCACTCTCTCAATGCTCAGAGAGGGGTAACGAGCTTCGAAGTCTGCAATCGTGTGCCCCAAATCTTGAGCGTGATTGAGGCGATGGGCTCTCACCACAATGCGTGTGTAGGGAATGCTGATTGCTTCCTCATGCCTCTCGATACCCAGCTCTCGCTCAAGCGCTTGAGCACTGGCCTTCAAGTCCACCCCTAACAGCCGGGGAGCAATACTCCCCACAAAAACAATCAACCCGACGGTGCCAAAAACGTAGGTGATGGCATACGCCACAGCCATGTGACTGTTAAGCTCGGCCTTTGTGGCGGCGTCCATTGGTAATTGTGCAATTGCACTGCTGGCCGTGCCCATGATCGCCGTATCAGTTAATGCGCCTGCTCCAAGGCCTGCCGTGAACCCCGCGTCAAAGCCATACAGCGCATTCATGGCGAGGATGACTGCCAGTGCTGTGCCGCACAAAACCACTGAGAGCAAGACAAGCTTTAGCGTGCCACGGTTAAGGCTGCCGAAAAACTCGGGCCCACTCTTGAAGCCCACCGCGTAGATGAACAAGGCAAAGAACACGGCTTTCAGTTCATGAGGCACTTGCAACCCAATCTGCCCGATCAGTAGCCCCATCAGCAAAGCGCCTGCGACGGACCCGAGGTGGAAGCTTCCAATCCGCACGCGTCCCAACATCACTCCCGAAGCAATCGCCAGAAAGACAGCGATTTCGGGGTTGGCACGTAATGCACCAACGGCCAGGTCCATCATCGCCTTCTCCTCGTCCATTTAGGATCAATTTGGTCCCACTCAGTATGATCAATATCCTCCCGCGATATAGACGTGTCGTGAAATGCGCATCGTTTGAAACGATGCTCGTGTGCTTTAGTCATTAGGCTGGCGTGCTAAGTGACGCCCATTTGAGCCTTGGACGACAGACGAAAACTCACCATGACTCAACTACATGAACTCATTATTTGCGAGTACTGCGATGCGGTGGCGAAGGGGTCGACATTGGTGTTTTTGTAAACGCCCCCTACGATGCGTTTGTTACCACGGATACCCGTTTTTGAAATGCAAGCGGCATCGACATGGAAGTAGGGGCCAATGGTTTGAAAGTCGAGCCCCAGTCTTTGTCCTCCGTCCTCGTGGGCGGTTTGGCATCCGCTGCGCCCGAAACCTTTACCCGCAGTGAACCGGCTGCCGATCAGCAAAGCTTCACGCTCTTTGCAGACCGTGACGCGGCTCTCGCTCCCCCTACAGGGAAGGCGCAATACCTGCGATTGAGATTCGACCAGTCTATGCGGGGGCTATCTCCAGGCGCACCCGTGGAATTCAAGGGGGTTGAGTTCGGCAAAATCACATCGGTGACCCTGGATTACGATGCGAAAAAGCAGCTGTTCCCCGTTGTGGTTGATGCTGTCATCTATCCGCAGCGTCTAGCGCTCTGCCAATTCAGCGATCGCGGATGATTCGCCGCAGCGCGAGAAGTTAGGGGATACGCTGCAGGAGCTGGAACGCATGTCTCGTTCGCTACGAGACCTGGCGGACTATCTGGGTCGACATCCTGAGTCGCTTATCCGGGGCCGACCTAAAGCTGCCGGTGCTGAAAATCTGCAGCGTTGAATGGAACATTGGCCAAGGAGAGATACATGATGCCACCTCTATACCGGAGCTCGTTGGCGTTGCTGCTGACTGTGACTGCTGGCTGCAGCAGCATACCTAACAACTACCACACCCTTGTGCCACCTCATGCCAGCCGGGTCGCTGGGGAGCGAGTACACGTTGAGCGGGTCGCCGTTCCCCCTCAAGTTGATCGCCCTCAACTGGTGGTGCGACAAGGTGACAGTGGCCTCGCCATTCTGGAGACTGAATGGTGGGGGGCAAACCTTGTTGATGAGTTTGGCAGTGCTCTGCAGGACTTACTCGGTGGGTCGGTTGGGGGGGCTCGCAAGGCTGTTCTGCGGGTCGACGTACAGCGTTTCGATTCAGTGCCTGACCACTACGCCTTGCTTGATGCGGTATGGCGCTTGAAGCGACCGGGGTTGGATGAGCTCACTTGTCGCACGACGGTGCAAACGCCGGCGCAGAACAGCATCGAAAGCTTGGTGAGTGCTCAACAAGCGAACCTGCGCAAGTTAGCTGACGCGGTTCGGGTGAGCGCTGCAAATGGCTCTACCCGTTGCCCGGCAGGTTGAAGGTCTCAAGATGCATTCAGCCTCGATCAACCGGCCATGAGCCCGCGCACGGCATTTCAATGACTGTTGGCGTCGCCTGTGCTCATGTAGTCGGAAGGGGTGGACATGTTGCTCGTTCGGCTAGACCGTCAGCTGCTCCTGCGGTATCGATCAAATAAGACGATGAAGCGACACCGGCTAACTAATCACTTAGCTAACTGAGCGCCTCTGCGGCGCACAGGTTGATGTAGGAGAGTCTGAACATGCCCGATCATAACAAGCGCATCGGGATGATGCTGCTAGGCGCTGCCCAGCTCAGTTGCATCACCGCTCATGCAGATGATAATTCGGAATTGGCCAAAAAGGCGCAGAACCCTATCGCAGCGATGTACAGCCTGCCTGTCCAGTACAACTGGGACCAGAAAATCGGACCTTCCGGAAACGGCATGCATAGCGTCACGAACCTCCAGCCGGTGCTGCCTTTTTCATTGAATTCGGATTGGAATCTCATTTCCCGTACCATTCTGCCGGTGATAGATCAGCACGGACTTGTGGAAGGTGGGGCTGCTGACAAATCCGGAATAGGAGATGTTACGCAAAGCTTCTTCTTTTCACCGAAAAAGCCTACTTCAAATGGATGGATATGGGGGGCTGGCCCTGCATTGCTTTTGCCAACCGGCAGTGATGATGTGCTCAGCGCAGAACAATGGGCTGCGGGACCTACAGCCGTAGCATTGAAGCAGTCCAATGGCTGGACCCGCGGAATGCTGGCTAATCATCTGTGGGGATTGGACAGTGCGCCGGCGGATGACAAGGAACAAATAAGTCAAACCTTCCTTCAACCGTTCTTTTCTTACACCAACAGCTCATTGACGACGTTCGGCATCAACAGTGAATCGACGTACAACTGGAAAAGCCATCAATGGTCGGTCCCCGTCAATTTGACGGTCACCCAACTCCTAAAGGTTGGAGGTCAGCCGATGACGGTCCAGATTGGGCCTCGTTACTGGCTAGAGAGCACCACCGATGGCCCGGAAGGATGGGGATTTCGGGCAGCTATCACACTGCTATTCCCACGCTGAACACTCTGTCTATAACTGGCAGGCATTCTACGATCAGCGCTTGGCACCTGACGATTTGATGATGGCTTGATTAAAGGACTTACGCGGACGACCTATTGCTGGCCGTGGTCAGTGTTGAGACAGTCAGCCGTTGGCCTCGACATGGTCAGCGCCTGGGAGGTCGAGCGCCGCGCGGGTGGCGCTCGATCGCCCAGGCGCTGAACATGTCAGGGTGAACGCATCAGCCAGCGCCCGCGCCAGGCCGCTTCAAGCAACCGGTAGCCAATGCTTGACCGATGCCCTGCCACACTCGGACGCCCCCCGCGCCAACGCAGCGGGCAGTGCCCAGTCAACCTTGTCCCGCTCCAGCAACAGCCGGAAGTTGGCCGAAATGCTTTCGACCAGCTCGGCATCCCTGACCGGGTCCAGCCCCGGATAAGGCTTGCCCTGATACTCCCCGTCATGGGTCAGCACCGCTTCGACACGTTCGCCGCTGGCCGTGTAAAGCGCCTTGATCAACTGGGCCTCGCGATCTTTGCTGGCGTTGCCGTGCAGCGCATAGTGAATGGCCAGCGCCGCCCCATACGCCAGCGCAGGCGTTTGAATGCCATGCTTGCGGGCCAGGTCGATGCTGCTGAGGATGCGCTCGTTACGCTGCAATTTACGCATGGGGTCGCGCCCAACCCGCACGCAAGGGTCCTTGAACGAGGTTTTGCACCGTTCGAGAAACGCATTGGCAAAGCTGCTGACAACCTCTGACATCTGCGGGTATTCGGCCATCAACGCTGGCGCCACTTCCTGATGAATCAGGCGCTGCGCCAGCGCACTGACGCGGGCGTCCCCCATGCCCTGGCCGACCCAGGTGTGCCCCAGCAGGCTCGCATACCAGGCGATGATTGCGTGTGGCCCATTCCATAAGCGGTTCTTGATGATCTGGATCTGGGTAATGTCTGCGACCGTTTTTACCTGGCGCAGCCGCTCCAGCAAATCACTGCCACGCTCCACGTACAGCGGCATGTCGGGCTCGCTGTTGAACAGGATCAGGTGCAACTGGCTCATGGCACTGCTGGATTGTGCAAAGGGCCTGAAGTGCCCGATAAGCCGTTCGTATTCAGGGGCTGGGGTGGCGGGTTTGCGGGTGACCGCTGGCTCATCCTCCAGGCTGTTCTTGAAGATCTGCGACTTGATGCGTAACTGCCGAACCAGCGCGTCATTGCTGATCTTGGAAACGATGCGGCTGACCACCGTTTCGGCGAAATGGGTCTTTTCCAGCACCTGCTTGCACACCTGTGGCGTGCACAGCAGCGCCAACTGCGCCTGCACCTGGCGCCGGACGAACGCCGCACCGCCGATCTTGTTCAACACGATCAGTACGGTCAGCTCGCGCCCCCTGCGTTCGAAGCGCCGCAGCAAACCCTTGGCAATGACCTTGGCCTGATGCGCGATGGCCTGCTCGGGCAGGCTCATGCCGACGACTTCGGCGGCGTTGTACATCTCGATTACCGCCTCTTCGTCGTCCATGTCGATCATGCGCACATTGTCGATGGTCTGGTCGAACGCGGTGGCGCCGTAGCGCACGCTGTAGCGGCCGAACGCAGCGACCGATTCGCGTAGCATGCGCGAACGGGTCGCGGCAATGATTTCGCAGGGGCGCGTGTAGCCGTCCCAATGGGACAGCACCTGGGTCAGGTAGCCGCCCCCGATGGCGCCGAAGCCGTGGATGCCGACACGGAACTGGTTCAGTGAGGCAGGGAATGCCTCGTCGAGCGCCGGCATGCCCAAGTCGGGCACGCACTCGCTCAAGTCGGCGAGGAAGGCGTGCATGCCACGGTAGGCCATGAGCGCGCCGGCCTTGACCTCGGGCGCGGGCGGCTTGATGTCCTCGATCAGGATTGCCTGGCCCCCGGCGCGGATCGCTGAGAGCAGGCCATTTTCCGAGTCCTCGACCATGAAGCACTGGCCGGGTTGGCAATTGAGCGCGCGGGCGGCGTGCAGGAAGATTTCTGGGTGGGGTTTGCCTTGGCTGACTTCGTCGCCGCAAACGGTGATGTCGAAGTACTTGAGCACGTTGGCGTTGATCAGGTACTCCTCGGCGATGGCGCGGCGGCTGGACGTGGCGACCGCCAGGGTCAGGCCGGACTTGCGCAGGCGCTCTAGCACCTCGAGCAGGCCGGCTTTGATCGGCACGCCATGGTTGCGCACGTACGCCAGTTCGAGCTCATCGGCGCGCTGGCGGATCTGCGCATAGGGGAAGTCATCGCCGTTGTGAGCCTTGGCGAGGGCCTCGGCCTTTTTCGCGCTCAGGCCCAGCGAGCCGATCAGCGTTTGCTCGCTCAAGGCGGTGCCGAAGATTTCCAGTGAAGCTTGCTTCAGCGTCCTGAAACGCAGGCGCTCGGTGTCGAACATCGTGCCATCCATGTCGAAGATGGCGCTGTGAATTTTCTTGCCCTGAAACATGATCATTGGGTGTTGCCCCTTTTTTTTGCGTGAGACATCCCGCCTTCAGCCACTGAATGGCGAGGCCGGTGCGATGACGGCGTGTGGGCGGTCAGGTAGGGGGCATGCGATCGACAGGGGGGCGCTCGGGGTTGACCCAGAGGTAGGGCGGGACGGCGCGGGGTGTGCAGAGGAGGGTGGCAAGCTTCGCGGCCAGGCGGGCGCCTGGTTTGACGTTGACGTCACGCCCACTGGCTGCTGCTTGGCTTGCAGGCAATGGGCGCACGTAGCGATGGATACGTGTGATTCCAAGCATAAGGTGCTTATCTTCCTTTTCTGATGACTGACGTTCCTTTTTTACCCTTGCACGTATGCGCCGCCACATGCAAGGCGCCGGCAACAATCGTGCGGTTACCGCACACAAGCGCCTCAGGGCCACTCAAGCCCGCAGCGGGCACTCCGATACCTGCTCACCCGCCATCGAAATCCCGATGAGAAGGGGTGCCAACAGGACCATGAGGAGTACTGCCCGTATGTTTGCCGACCTGAAGATCCGCACCGGAATGTTCTGGGTGCTGTCGCTGTTCAGCCTGACCTTGCTGTTCTCCACCGTCAGCGCCTGGCGCGCGGCGGTGGGCAGCGATGAGCAGATCAGCGAACTGGACCAGACCGCGCACCAGTCGGACCGGTTGAACAATGCGTTGCTCATGGCGATCCGCGCCAGCGCCAACGTGTCCTCGGGTTTCATCGAGCAATTGGGCGGTCATGACGAGAGTGCGAACAAGCGCATGGCGCTGTCGGTCGAATTGAACGACAAGAGCCAGAAACTGGTCGATGAGTTCGTTGGCAACGCCCGCGAACCTGCGCTGCATGCGGCGGCCAAGGAACTGCAGGCCACCTTCGCCGACTACGCCAAGGCGGTGGCGGGGCAGCGTGAGGCCGTGCGGCAGCGCTCGCTGGAGCAGTACTTCAAGGTCAACACCGATGCCGGCAATGCCATGGGCCGCCTGCAGGCGCTGCGTCAGCAACTGGTAGCCACCTTGAGCGAGCGCAGCCAGCAGATCATGCTCGAGTCCGACCGCCGTCTGGAGCGCGCACAACTGCTGAGCCTGGGGCTGCTGGGTGTGACGTTGCTGCTGGCGGCGCTGTGCTGGGCGTTCATCGCACAGCGTGTGTTGCACCCATTGCGTGAAGCTGGCCAGCACTTTCAGCGCATCGCCGGCGGCGACCTGAGCGTGCCGGTGGTGGTGCAGCGGCGCAACGAAATCGGCCAGCTGTTCCACGAACTGGAGCGCATGCAGCAGAGCCAGCGCGAAACCCTCGGCAAGCTCAGCAGCTGCACACAACAGCTGGCTGACGCGGCGACGGCGCTGAACACCGTTACCGAGGAAAGCGCCAATAACCTGCGCCAGCAGGGCCAGGAGCTGGAGCAGGCCGCCACTGCCGTCACCGAAATGACCACGGCGGTCGAGGAGGTCGCACGTAATGCTGTCTCCACGTCCGAGACCACGCAGGCATCGAATCAGCTGGCTGAAAAAAGCCGCCGGCAAGTCAACGAGAACATCGACGGTACCGAGGCCATGACCCATGAGATCCAGGCCAGCAGTGGGCACCTTGAGCAGCTGGTGGGGCAGGTGCGGGACATCGGCAAGGTGCTGGAAGTGATCCGCTCGGTGTCCGAGCAGACCAACCTGCTGGCGCTCAACGCCGCCATCGAGGCCGCCCGAGCCGGTGAGGCCGGGCGTGGTTTTGCGGTGGTAGCGGACGAGGTGCGTACGCTCGCCTACCGCACACAAGCATCGACCCAGGAAATCGAACAGATGATCGGGCGCGTGCAGCAAGGTACCGAAGCCGCGGTTGCATCAATGCAGGCCAGCACCAGCCGGGCCCAGTCGACCCTGGACATTACTCTGGCGTCAGGGCAGGTGCTGGAAGGCATCTACAGCGCCATCGGCGAGATCAACGAGCGCAACCTGGTGATCGCCAGTGCGGCGGAGGAGCAGGCCCAGGTCGCGCGGGAAGTGGACCGGAACTTGCTGAATATTCGCGAGTTGTCGAACCAGTCGGCGACAGGGGCGCAGCAAACCCGTGCGGCGAGCCAGGCGCTGTCGGGCCTGGTGGGGGAAATGACAGCGCTGGTAGGGCGGTTCAGGGTGTAAGCGCGACGTTCCGAAGTTGCCGAAGGACCACCCAGTCAGCGTCCGGTGAAGGGCGGTTAATTATTGGCTGCCCGACGCCGCAGTAAAGCTTCAATAGCTCGGATTGCGAGGGGATACCCGTCAGCGCCCATGCCACAGATCACTGTATTGACCACGCCAGACATGATCGAGTGGCGGTGCAGTTCGTCCCGTGCATGAATGTTCGACAGGTGCAGTTCGACCAGCGGTGTGTCGAGTAATTTCAGCGCATCCAGTACTGGAATCGAGTGAAACGAAAGGCCGGCCGGGTTGATGATGACTGCAGCGCCTTGCTCGAAGGCTTCCTGAATCCAGTCGACCATGACGCCTTCGTGGTTGGTTTGGCGAAAGTCGCATATCAGGTCAAGTTCCAGCGCCAGGCTTTCACTGCGTTGGCGGATTTGCTCAAGCGTGGTGTGGCCGTAGATGTGCGGCTCACGGCGGCCCAGCAGGTTCAAGTTAGGGCCGTTAAGGATGAAAACGGTGCGGTTCATGATTGTCCTGCTGCGTTATTTGGAAAGAAGGGTGGTAGCGCGGGCTTCGACGGTGTCGTCTTCGGCGACGGCGTTCAGGTCGATGCCGCGGGTTTCCCGGCCGGTGATGATCATCGCCAGCGAGATCAGGTTGATCACCGCGCACAGCGTCACCAGCGGCCACGGCGAGTTGTTCGACTGGCTCATCAGCCACACGGCGATCATCGGCATTGGGCCACCGATCACCAGATTGGCGCCTGTGTAGGCCAGTGCCGAGCCCGAGTAGCGGACCTGGGTAGGAAACGCTTCGGCGAATGCCACAGGTTGGATGCCGCTTTGGAACTGGGTGAAGCCCAGGAACAGCCCCATGATTGCCATGATGGCGGGCACGTTCAGGGTGTTGAGGATTGGGAAATAGACGAACAGGATCAGCAACGTCATGCACGAGCCCAATGCCAGCGCCTTTTTACGCCCCCAACGATCGGACAGGTAACCACCGGCAAGCGCACCGAAAATCGCGCACATGTTAGCCACCATCAGCGACATGAACCCTGTCGATTGGCTAAAACCGAGGTGCTTGGTCAGATAGCTGAGGGAGAAAATCACGATCAAGTAGAACAGCGCAGCGGGTGAGCAGAAGAACAGCATCAGTCGCAGGATGGTTTTGTAATGGCTGCTCACGGCTGATGTGAGTGGGCTCTTTTCCTGTTTGAGCGGGGCCTTCTTCAAGGCCACGAAGGCCGGGGTTTCATCGACTTTCAGGCGGATGAAAATTGCGACGATGACCAGGACGAAGCTCATCAGGAACGGGATTCGCCAGCCGAAACTTTCGAATTGCTCGCTTGAAAGCGTCGCTGCCAGGCCCATCAATACGCCGTTGGCCAAAATCTGGCTAAGGGGTGAGCACAGGCCGAGCATGCCGGAATAGCGCCCGCGACGATCGGGGGAGGCGTGCTCCAGCGCCATCAGTTGCGCGCCAGTGGACTCGCCACCCAGAGCGAAGCCTTGAATGATCCGCAGCAGCACCAGCAGGATCGGCGCCCAGATACCCACCTGGCCGTAGGTGGGCAACAACCCCATCAGTACCGAAGCCAGGCCCATCATGGTTACGGTGGCCAGCATCAAGTTGCGGCGGCCGAGTTTGTCACCGAGGTAGCCACAGGTAATGGCGCCCAGGGGCCGCGCGGCCAGGCCGACACCGAACGTTGCCAGCGAAGCGAGCAGGCCTGCGGTGGGTTCCATCGCGGGGAAAAACAACTTGGGCAGAATGGTCGCGGACATCGCGCCATACAACGTGAAGTCGAACCATTCCAGGGCTGTGCCAATGGTCGCGGCGGTCACCGCTTTGCGAGGCATGCGCGAATCATGAGGCGCGTCACTGATTGTGCTCATAAGGGGGCTCGTCATTGTTTTTATGGTGTCGGAATACCCATACGATTCCGCTCGGGCTATGCGGTGGAAAGGAATCGTCGAAGTGAATAGACGTTAGCGCATCCTGCTTGCAGAATAATTATCGAAATCACGATAAATAGATAAGCCAGCCTTATGGGTAGCGATTATGGAACTGCGTCACCTGAGAGCGTTTGTGGTCGCCGCTGACCTGCAGCATTTCAGCCGGGCGGCAGAGCAACTGGGAATTGCACAACCGGCACTGAGCCAATTGATGCGAACGCTTGAGTCCGAGCTCGGGCTGACGCTGTTCCGGCGGGAGAACCGCGGCGTGGCGTTGACCGCTGCTGGCGAGGCGTTCCTGCCTCACGCGCGGCAGTCCATCGAGGCCAGCGAACGGGCAATGGCCGCGGCCCGGCGTGCCAAGCGGGGGGAGGTGGGCGAAATCAACATCGGTTACCACTCGGCATTGTTCGAAGCCAATTTGCCGCAATTGCTCCGGCATTACTTCAGCACGTTCCCCGAGGTCAAGGTGTCGCTGGTCGACGCCGGTATTCGCGCGCAGTTCGACATGTTGCTCGACAATAAACTCGACCTGGCCTTTGCCCGGGTGTTCAAGGACCACCTGCCGGACCGTCTGCGCACCCACCCATTCAGCCAGTCCAGGCTCGTCCTGCTCATCCCGGACAACCATGAATTGGCCGACCGCTTCAGCGGGGACCTGTCGACCCTGCGCCACGAAAAGTTCGTGTTTCTCCAGGACAGCACCGGCATCGGCCTGACCTCCCACACCCTCCAGGCGTGCCGGCAGCACCAATTGCACCCGCAGAACATCATGTATGTGCCGTCGCTGATGAGTATTCCTGGGCTGGTGGCCGCCGGCATCGGCCTGAGCATCGTGCCCGAAACCATGACCCGGCTGACCATGCCGGGCATCCGCATCGTGCCGCTGGCTCAAGCGGAAATGGTCAGTGAACTTTCGCTGATTTCACGGATTGACGAGCGTTCGCGTGCAGTGCTGCACTTTATCGAAGAGGCTCATGGGTGGGGGCTCGGTGGCCCGGCACCGGGCGGGCAGGGCACGGCCTACTTCAGCGGGACGTAGATATCCGTTTGCCATTGCTCCAAGGGCGTTTCCGGGTACGCGCTCAGGTAATGGAAGAACAGCGGATGGTCGCGCAGCTCTTCGTTGCTCGACGGCAACCAGTCACGATAAAGCGGGTAGATGGTTTCGCCAATGTAGTCAGGCGAACCGGTATGCCGAATCACC
This sequence comes from Pseudomonas sp. PAGU 2196, assembly GCF_022179005.1. Classification (NCBI taxonomy): domain Bacteria; kingdom Pseudomonadati; phylum Pseudomonadota; class Gammaproteobacteria; order Pseudomonadales; family Pseudomonadaceae; genus Pseudomonas; species Pseudomonas sp. PAGU 2196. The sequence goes on from NZ_BNTL01000006.1 coordinate 19,048, forward strand.
GCACAGCGCCCTGCCGGGATAAGCCGTTCGTGCACGCCGAAATCGTTGGGCTGCACAGCCTCGTCCATCTCGCCGCAAACGGCGAAGCGGAAGGCGTGCGCCGGTGTGGTGTCGGGGTTGTCGTAGGGGATGCCGAAGGTGCGGCTGCTGGCCACTGGCGATTGGCCGCTGTGCATGCGCCATTGGCGAAAACGCGCGACGCTTTCGCCGACCAGGGCGGGCGCACCTCGGTGTTCGAGCGCGGCTACGCGGGTTTCGGTGAAATCCACGATACGGATCTGCATGGTGATACTCCTGGAACGATGGGGAACAACGAATACCGCACTCCAGGCCTGCCAGTTCGGGGCCTTGGCGAACACGCTCGGCGCCCTGCCGAAGGCACGCTTGAAGGCTCTGGAAAAGGCTTCGGGGCTTTCGAAACCAGCGCCGAATGCGGCTTCCAGCACGGACGTTGCGGGCGAGGCGACCAGTTGGTGCGCCGCGCGTCGAAGCCGCATCAGTTGCACATAGCGTGAAACCGGAACGCCCATGAACGCCGTGAACTGCCGATGGAAGTGAAACGCCGAGAAGTTGGCGATGCGACTCAGTGCATTCACCGACAGGTCATCTTCGAGATGGTTGTCGATGTAGGCAAGCACGGCTTCGAACCGTTTTGCGTAGGTAGGGCTGTGCTGTGAGTCAGTCAACGAACGAAGCCTCTGGAAGGTGCGGTGAGCGCTAGCATCCTGTGTCCAGGCATCGAGGTGCCTAGCCGTGATTGCTCTTTCGGGGAGTCGTGTTGACCATAGCGTGGATGGCACCGAGTTTGCCGGTGCTTTCGGTCAGATCGCTCCCCCGTCATGAAGTGAAAAACCGCTGTCGTGCGATGAGAAGTGGCCGCAGCCACGGCTGCCTTAGAGTCGGAGCACAACACAACCGTGCCCGGAATCAAGAGCCGCCATGAGCAGATCCACGCAATCAAACGAGACCGTCACCCCCAGCCAGCCCCTGGCAGGCAACCCTCTGGTCAGCATGCGCCCGGCCGACCTGGCCAGTTCAGCCGGCTACCTGCTCAAGGCGGTGGGCACCTCGCCGCTCAAGGCGGGTGCCCATGTGGGGGGCTACCTGAAGGCGCTGCGCGGCATCGTCGCAGGCAACACCAACATCGCGCCAGACCCGAAGGACAAGCGCTTCGCCGATCCGGCCTGGCAATCCAACGCCTTCCTGCGCGCACTGTTGCAGAGTTACCTGGCTGGCCAGGCAGAGCTGACCCGCTTCATCGAGGCCACCGACCTGGCCCCGCTGGAAAAAAGCCGCGCCCGCTTCGTCGCAGCACAGCTGGCCGATGCTTTGGCACCGAGCAACTCCCCGCTGACCAACCCCGCGGCGCTGCGCAAACTGGTGGACACAGGCGGCATGAGCATGGCCAGGGGCATCCGCCACTTCGGCCAGGACATGCTGAATAACCGCGGCCTCCCGAGGCAGGTCGACAGTACGCCATTCACGGTGGGTGAAAACATCGCCACGGCCAAGGGCGAGGTGGTGTTTCGCTGCGAAATGTTCGAGCTGCTGCAGTTCGCGCCCACCACCGAAAAGGTCTTTGCCCGGCCCTTGGTCATGTCGCCGCCGCAGATCAACAAGTACTACGCCATCGACCTGTCGCCGGAAAAAAGCCTGGTCAAGTGGATTCAGGACAGCGGCGTGAGCCTGTTCGTCATCAGTTGGCGCAACCCCACCCGCGAGCACTGCGACTGGGGCTTGTCCGATTACGCGCTGTGCCTCGATCAGGCGGTGGACGTGGCGCGTCGAATTACCCGTAGCCCGGATGTAAACATGTGGGGCTCCTGCTCGGGCGGCATCACCCTGGCAGCCTACCTGGGCTGGCTGGCGGCCCGTGGCGAGGGCCACAAGGTGGCCAATACCAGCTGGGCCGTGTGCGTACTCGACACGGCGTCGGCGCTTAACGACACCACCTTGGGTATGTTCACCACGCCGTCCGCCCTGCGCGCGGCCAAGGCCAGTTCCCGGCGCAAGGGTGTGCTCAGTGGCCAGGACATGGGCCGCATGTTTGCCTGGATGCGCCCAAACGACCTGATCTGGAACTACTGGGTCAACAACTACCTGTTGGGCAACCCGCCGCCGGCATTCGACATTCTCGCCTGGAACGACGACACCACGCGGCTCCCCGCTCAGCTGCACGCTGACTACCTCGACCTCATCCAGCAAAACCCCTACAGCAACCCCGGCACCCTGGAGATTGCCGGCGAGTTGATCGACATGACCCAGGTAACGGTGGGCGCCTATGTGGTGGGTGGCACTACCGACCACATCACCCCCTGGCAAGGCTGCTACGGCACCGCCCGGCTGTTTGGCGAGGACACGACCTACGTGCTGTCCAATGCCGGCCACTTGCAAAGCCTGGTAAACCCACCCGGCAACCCCAAGTCGTTCTACTACGCGGCGCCCGCCGCCGCCGAGGCGCCGGAAACCTGGCTGCAGCACGCTGGGGAGCGCCAGCAAGGCAGTTGGTGGCCGCATTGGCGCGAATGGATTGGGCAGCGTTCCGGCGAAAGCCTGGCAGCGCCAAAGAAGCTGGGCTCGCGCAAGTACCGGCCGCTTTGCCCTGCGCCGGGTACTTATGTCATGGAGCGTTGAGGCTGCCTTTTCTTCCTGACGCTGACCCGATGCCAGCCGTCGGGTTCAGCGCCTTGCGCCGGTCGGGTGTATAGTGCGGCCCCGAATTCGACGTGCATTCATGGAGGAACAATTGCGAATCTACATTACGGGTGCTTCCTGTGCCGGTGTGACCACCTTGGGTCAAAACCTCGCGACCGTGCTTGGCGCGCGGCATGTCGATGTCGATGATGCTTACTGGATGCCCACCGACCCACCTTTCACGACCAAGCGGCCTGTCCCTGACCGCGTGAAAGTGATCCAGCAGCAGCTCGGTGACCAAGATTGGGTACTGACCGGTTCCTGCATGGTGTGGGGCGATGCGCTGCTTGCGCACGTCGACCTGACCGTGTTCGTCGTCACCCCAACGCCCATTCGCCTTGAACGGCTGGCCGCGCGTGAAAAAGAGCGCTTTGGCGATCGGATTGCACCGGGTGGCGACATGCACGGGATCCACACGGCCTTCCGCGAATGGGCCTCGCAGTATGACGACCCTAACTTCTCGGGGCGCAACCGAGCGTGGCACGAGGCGTGGTTGGCAGAGCAGAAGTCTGCAGTGTTGCGGGTTGACGGAACAAGCAGTGAAGAGCACATGGTTGCGGCTGTTTTGCACGCATTATCTTAAGCAGATCAGTCACTCGAAGCTGGAGCGGGAGAGGCTTAGGCGGACCGAGTTTTCGCAACTCCCGTGCCTGTTCGCAAGACTAAGCAACCTCGACTGCTCCGGCGTCGGTCCATTATCCGCCTCATTCCTCGGTAACAGGACCGTTGGCTGTGCTCGCGGCTCAAGCCAACAGCATGCCGGCAAGCGTAGACCTTCTTGACGAGCATGCAGCGTCCTTATCGCGCAGAAGGGAAGATCCAGGTTCTCACTGCCAATACAATCGCAGTACCGCCATCAGGCAGTCGGTGCATCCGCAGCGTGCTGCGGATAACGCCCTGACTGGCAGGATTCGTGAGATGGGGCACGCATGGGGCATGCGGTATTTGCCACACAGTCGCTGCTGACCAGAGCGGATGTGGGGCCTCATCAGATCCAGTGCCCGACACTTGTGATTGCGGCAGCGCTACGTGGTATCGCTGGCGAAGCTATGCCTAGCGGGGGCCAACTTCAAAAAAATCCTCAAAGACAGTTGCTCCCACAGGTGCGGCGCTAGCCTTGCCGGCTACACCGTTCGGGTGGGAGCGGGCTTGCCCGCGAACACCGGCGAAGCCCGTGCCATCCACCGCGGCGCCTGCTTCGCGGGCAAGCCCCATATCGTCTCCTGTGCATCTGCGATGCCTGGCACGCTTTACCAGTCTTGCGACTGCGGTGCAGGCCCGGCCAGCGCCGGAAACAGCGGCACTACCTCTTCGGCCAGTTCTTGAATGATTTCCCGGGCCGGGCGCCGCGCCATCTGCACGCCCAAGGCCGCATGATTGACCCCAGCCTCGCGCCACTCGCCAAGCAAGTCGATCAGCCCGTTGCGCCCAGTGCGCAGCACATAGCCGCCTTGCTGCGGCGTACGAGGAAAGTTGGGGTCATCGTCCAGGTCGATCCATTCGTTGGTCATGTGCGGGCGGAACCCCCCGCCCGGGATCGCTTCGCGCCAGGCACGGATTTTTTCGGCCAGGCGGCGTGGGCCCAAGATGTTATGGGTGGCGTCGGGGTAGGTCAGCCAGCCATCCGCGTGCTCGCCCAGCCACTGCAGGGTCTGGCGCGACGAGCCGGTCACCACCAGGGGGATGCGCCCTGACACAGGCCTGGGCAACAGCCGGGCATTACTGAGCTGGCCCAACGGCGACTGAATAGGCCCTGGGTGCTCGGCCAACAGTTGGCGGAAGTAGCCCACGCTGTGCGCAAAGCGCTCGCCGCGGCTGCCGTGGTCCAGGCCATACGCCGGAAACTCCACGGGCCGGTCGCCCGAAGCAATGCCCAGCACTAAACGCCCGCCCGACAAGGTATCAACGGTGGTGGCGGCCTTGGCCAGGTCGATCGGGTGGCGCAAGGCAAAGATCGCGCTGCCGGTCACCAGGGCGATCTGCCGGGTGTGCGCGGCCAGGTAAGCCAGATAGGTGAACGGGTCGAATACCTGACCGGCATCACCGAAGGCTGGGTCAAACAACGGCACATCGCGCACCCAGGCTGCGGCAAAGCCCAGGCGGTCGATTTCACCGACCAGCCGCGCCTGCCCGGCCAGGGCCTGCAGGTCGCCGTCATAAAAGCGCTGCGGCATGAAGATGCCCAGGGTCAGGTGATCTGGGGCAAACATGCGCCGGTAGCCGGGGTGGTGGGCGAAAGCGTTGGCGTTGGCGCCGCAGGTGGCGGTTTCAGCGTTCATGGCTGTTCCTGGGTTGTGGGCGTTCATGGGCCGGTGGCCGGGGCTGGCAGGCGAAGGTCGCGATATCTGCGACGAGTGAAGGGTCAGGCATATCGAGTAACCTCAGGAAAACTAACGCAAGTTATTTGGCCTGAGCGCTATGCTATGCAGATTAAGAAAGATACAAAAACGATTGCTTCTACCCTAAACGTTAGTTTTTCTAAATTAAGGAATGTAATGGGCGCCGTCCTGCCACTGCTTGCCTTGCGCGCCTTCAGCGAAACCACTCGCCTCGGTAGCTTGAAAGCCGCCGCCGAGCGCATGGGGGTTACGCCTGGGGCCATCAGCCAGCAGATTCGCCTGCTGGAGGACCGCCTAGGCGTCACTCTGTTGACCCGCAGCCGTCATGGCGTGCAACTCACCGAGGCTGGGGCGAGCCTGTACCCAGGCGTATCACGTGGCTTCGGCGACATCGAGCGCGCACTGCTCGACCTTGAAGCCCTGGCCCGCGCCAGCACCCTGACCATCAGCACGCAACCGTCCTTCGCTTCTAGCTGGCTGGTGCCGCGCCTGGCCAGTTTTAGCACACTGAACCCTGGCATCGAGGTCCGTGTCGAGGCCACGGCGGCGTTGGTCGACTTGCACCGCGAGCGTGTCGACATCGCCCTGCGCCATGGCCTGGGCGACTACCCGGGGCTGCAGTCGATACCCTTGCTGGCGCCGGTGCTGTTGCCGGTGTGCAGCCCGGCACTGCTCGCCAGCGGCCCGCCACTGCATGCGCCTGAGGATTGCCTGCAATACCCGTTGCTGCAGGATGCCGACCGTGCCGATTGGACCTTGTGGTTGCAGGCCCATGGCTTCGAGCCCGACAGCCGCAGCCGACGCGGGCCGAGTTATGACGAGGAGCTGCTGTTGCTAAGTGCGGCCGCGAGTGGTCAAGGTATCGCCCTGGTACAGGCGCAACATGCCGATGAAGGGCTGCGTGATGGCAGCCTGGTGGTGGCCGTGGACCGGCCCTGGCCTTCACGTTTCGCCTACTACCTGGTCGCCCGCAAAGAGCAGTTGAAACGACCACACGTGCGGGCATTTATCGACTGGATCGAGGGGCAGCTGGCTGCAGAAGCAGATTGAACCAGCCTCCGAAATCAGCTGCCGTGAAACCTGAGCCTTCGAATAGCGTCTGAAGCCCACACTGCACGCACATGGAATACAAGGGAATGAATGTAAGCTCCATCAGCAACTGGTTGGGTCGGCTGAAGGCAAGGCAGGTACCGGCAGGGTCCTGGGCCGAGCAGCGGCGTAATGAAGCCCTCGAACTGATCGCGTCTGCCCGTGATGGCGATACGTGGATCACCCTCAGCCATCACGACAACGGCTTCGTTCGAGAAGTCGCGGTACGGGCGCTGTGCGCCGAGCAAACGCCGCAAGCCTTGCAGGCGCTGATCGAGCGGTTGAATGACTGGGTGCCGCAGGTTCGCGAACTGGCCAAGGCGGGCATTCAGCCTTACCTCACAAGCGCCCATGTGACGTCATTGTTGTGCGCCCTGGAATCAGTCGTGGCACTGGCTGCGCGCCGGCGGGTCGATCATGCTGCCACCCTGGAACAGGTGTGTGCAGTGTTGCAGGGGACGCAGGTTCGGTGTGAGGTCCACCTTGATTTTCTGACCCGGCAAGGCAAGACAGCGCGTTTTCTGTTTGCGCGCTTGCTGGAAGCCGACACCGAGCCTGAAACCCTGCTGCGTGATGCCTTGGCCCACCGCGAATTGACCGTTCGGTTGGCAGCGGTTGCTGCGTGCCAGGCGCTCCCCGCTGCGCAAGCCGTGCCGCTGTTAGTGCACGCCTTGCCACACGCGGCTGCCAAGGTACGGGTCTGTGTGCTGCGGGCATTGCTGCCCTTGCTGGATGACCCGCAGCCGTTACTGCGCCAAGTCTTGCTGGATGCATCGTCCGCGATCCGCAGCCTTGCGCGTTGGCAGGCGCCGCGCTACGGGGTTGACGCTGCGGCGGTGCTGGCGGCGCGCCTGGCCGGTGAAATGCCCACCGCAAAACGCGATTGGCTGGGCGTGCTCGGCCTTGGCGCAGAACTGCAGGTGGAAATCCCCCTCGCGTGGTGGAGGGCCGCCTTGCAATCGCGCTATCCCTCTGTGCGTTTTGCTGCGGTGCACCAGGCAGGGGAGGCCACTGCGGGTGAGCTGTTCGGCCTGCTGGGCGACCCTTCGGACAAGGTGTTCGCCGCCACCATCGTGCAATTGGGCAAGCTGCCCTGGGCGACCGTCAATGTCGAGGCAAGCGCCTGGTTGGACCGCCATTGGCATGAATGCACGGCGCCGCGTCGCTTGGCGGTGCTCCACCTGTTGTCTGGCTGGCAGCAAGTGGCCTACCTGTTGCAGCGCCTGGACGCCGAGCCCGTCCTGCAGGCCGGCTGGCTACAGGAGATCAGCGGCTGGTGCGATCGCCAGTATCGGATTATCGACCCTGCCACCTCGCCAACCGCCCGCGCCGTGCTGGTGGCAAGGCTTCAGGGCCTGGCGACGACTGGGCTTGTTCGCGCGGAGCAGGTTGCCCGGGTTATTACCTGAGCCTGCGGGCTCAAACGCCCCCGGCCTGGTGCATGCAGGCGTTCAGGTCTTCGAGGAACGCCCGCAGGATCGGCGGTGGTGACACCCCGCGCCGGGTGATCACGTCGAAGGGCGAGGTGAGGTCCAGGGTATTCGCGCCCAGCCGGCGCATTTCGCCGGTCTTCACCCACTGCTCGGCGAAGTGCACCGGCAGAAACCCGATATAGGCACCGGAAATGATCAGGATCGCGGCCGCCTCGATGTTCTCCACGGTCGCGGCGGCCTTGGTGATGCCCAGTTGCTCCAGGTCATATTGCTGCATATAGCCGCGCACCACGATATGGCACTGGCGAACCTCTTCAAGCAACCGGCCGTTCGCCGCCTTGCTGGCGTACAACGGATGGCGTCGGCCGCAGTACAGCCCCAGGGCTTCGTCGTACAGCGGCAGGTACGAAAGCCCCGGCACGCGCAGCGGAAAATGGCCGATGGCCAGGTGCAGCCGGCTGTCCAGCACACGCTCTTCCAGCTCGGCCGGGGCGCCGATGTAGATGTGCAGGTGGGCATCGTGCCCGCGTGAAACAAAGCGCTGGGTGGTGCGCGGCAGAGGCGAGGCGGTGTCGGTCAGGGTGGAGTCGATGATGCCCAGGTTGAGCTTGCCGCTGATGTGCTGCTTGAGCACGTCGGCATCCATGCAAAAGCTTTCCACCGCGCTGAGCAGGCGCAAGGTGGCTTCGTGGATGGCCACGCCCTGTTCGGTCAGGCGAAAGCCACTGCGCCCGCGCTGGCACAGCTTGACCCCAAGGCGGGTTTCCAGGTGCGTCATCTGTTCGCTGATGGTCGATTGGCCGGCGTTGAGGGCGGCCTGCGCCGCAGAAAAGCCACCGCACCTGACGATGGTGGTGAATACCCTGAGGAGCTTCAGATCGACGTCGTGGAGCTGGATCACTGGGGCCTCCTGGCGGTGCGTCACATCGCGCTGGCTGATATGAGCGTCCGGCCATTGTTTTTTTTCAAGCTAACCACGCCCCTGTGATCACTGCAATGCCCGGCACCTGCAAATGACTGCCGGTGCACACCCGGCATTTCGCTTGGCCGATGGCAGCGGGCGATTACTTCGGGTTGGCCGATGTATGCATCTGCACTTGCGCATTTTTCCCGCGTTGGCCTGCCGCCATAGTGGCTGCAACGGCGGTCGAGCAGTCGCCCCGTCTCCTGACCAGAACAATAAGTGGAGAAACCCGAACATGGCAAAGCACGGTTATGAATCCGGCCGCCTGAACCTGCCCTTCGTAGGGCATTGCACCTTCGCCAAGTCACCCATCTGCACCGACTGGAATGCCATCGACGCCGATGTGGCGATCCTCGGCGCGCCCAACGACATGGGGACCCAATGGCGCTCGGGCGCACGGTTTGGACCGCGCGGCATCCGCGAGGCATCGACCCTGTTCTCGTTCGGCCACGCCGGTGCCTACGACTTCGAAGATGACGCCACCTACCTGACCGATGACCAGCTGCGCATGGTCGATGTCGGCGACGCCGATATCGTGCACACCGACATGGCCACCAGCAATGCCAACATCGAGTCGGCCGTGCGCCAGATCCTCGCGGCGGGTGCCATGCCGATCGTGCTGGGCGGCGACCACTCGATCCATGCGCCAGTCATCAAGGCCTTCGAAGGGCGTGGGCCGATCCACATCGTGCACTTCGATGCCCACCTCGACTTCGTCGACGAGCGCCATGGCGTGCGCTACGGCCATGGCAGCCCCTTGCGCCGCGCCTCGGAGCTGGACCACATCGTCGGCATGACCCAGATGGGCATCCGCAATGTGTCGTCTTCCAACCGCGACGACTACGATGCCGCACGCGAAGCCGGCTCGCAGATCCTCTCGGTACGCGACGTGCGTCGCCTGGGCTGCGAAGGTGTGCTGGCAAAGATCCCCGAAGGCCGCGACTACTACATCACCATCGACATCGATGGCTTCGACCCGTCCATCGCGCCAGGCACCGGCACCCCGAGCCATGGCGGATTCTTCTACTACGAAGTACTGGAGATCATCCAGGCGTTGGCCCGGCGCAGCCAGGGGCGGATTGTCGGCATGGACCTGGTGGAAGTGGCCCCGGCCTACGACCCGGCAGGCGTGACCTCGATTCTGGCCGCGCAATTGCTGATGAACAGCATCGGCTTCATCTTCCACGCGCGTGCCAACGCCCGCTGATCCGGAGACTGTACCGTGGACAACAAGGTAAAAGCCTACCTGCAGGCCTTCGGCGTTTCCGAGGCCACCCAGCGTTTTCTCTGCAAGCCCCAGCGCATGTTCATTGGCGGTGCCTGGCTCGAGGCCAGTGACGGCGCCAGCGCCGAGGTCATCGAACCGTCCACCGAGGGCGTGCTGACGCGCATCCCGATGGGCACGCAGGACGACCTCGACCGCGCGGTGCGTGCCGCCCGTGCGCAATTCGATGGCGGCCCCTGGAGCCAGCTTAAGCCCCTGGAACGTGAGCGCCTGATTCATCGCCTGGCCGACCTCATAGAAGACAATGCCGACGAGCTGGCGCAGATCGAGTCGATCGACATGGGCAAGTCGGTCGCCCAGGCCCGCGCGGTGGATATCCAAGGTACCGTCGATACGCTGCGCTATTTCGCCGGCTGGGCCAGCAAGATTCATGGGCGCACGGTCGAGCCTTCGCTGCCGGGCAACTACCTGGCCTACACCCGCAAGGAAGCGGTTGGCGTGGTGGGGGCCATCGTGCCCTGGAACTTCCCGCTGCAAACCATGGCTTGGAAGCTCGGCGCGGCGTTGGCGACCGGCTGCACCGTGGTGGTAAAACCGGCGGAGCTGACGTCGCTGTCGGCCCTGCGCTTTGCCGAGCTGGTGCAGGCGGCGGGCATCCCTGACGGTGTGCTGAACATCGTCACCGGTCGCGGCAGCGTGGTGGGCACGGCGATGTCCAGCCACCCAGGCATCGACAAGCTGAGCTTCACCGGCTCTACCCCGGTGGGCTGCTCGGTGGGCAAGGCGGCGATGGACCAGATGAAACGCCTGACCCTGGAACTGGGCGGCAAGTCGCCGGTGATCGTGTTCGCCGATGCCGACATTGACGCGGCGGCCGAGGCGGTCGCCAACGGTGTGTTCTTCAACTCGGGGCAGGTGTGTGATGCCGGTACCCGTGCCTATGTCGAGCGCAGCGTCTACCCAGCCTTCCTCGAAGCGCTGGCCCGCTATACGGCCACGCTGAAGATTGCCCCGGGCCTTGACCCTGACTGCTTCATCAGCCCCATGGTGTCGCGCCAGCAACAGCAGCGGGTACTGGAATACATCGCCCTGGGCAAGGCCGAAGGTGCGCAGGTGTACTACGGTGGCGAGCCGGTCGAAGGCCCGGGCTTCTACGTGCAGCCGACCATCTTCGCCCACTGCAACAACGACATGCGCATCGTCCGCGAGGAGATCTTCGGCCCGGTGCTGGTGACCTTACCCTTCGATAACCAGGAGCAGGCCCTGGCGCTGGCCAACGATTCGGAATACGGCTTGGCCGCGGCCATCTATTCCAACGACCTGGGCAAGGTCCACGGGCTGATCCCGCGCCTGCGCGCTGGCACCGTCTACGTCAACGCCCACAGCACGCTGGACCCCTCCATGCCGTTTGGTGGCTACAAACAATCGGGCTATGGCAAGGACATGGGCGCTGAACAACTGGAGTTTTTGCTGGAGACCAAGGCGGTCTGGATCACCTTGCCCTGAGGTACAGGGCTGGCCCGCGTCGCCTGGTTTGGCGAGCGACGCGGGGCCACATGAACGCATCGAATTTCAAGAACAAGAACCCGTCGAGGTGATGCCAATGAACAGCCAAGTGGATACCGAGCGTGCACAAGACCTGGAACGGCGCCTGCGCGCCTATGAAGAACTGGAGGGCAGGGCGCACTGGCCCGGCGCGCTGAGCGCGGCGGATGTTGTTGCCCTGGCCGTGCTGACCCTGGTCATGGTGGTGGGCGCGTATTGCCTGGGGGGCCAGCCATGAGCCGCTCCAGAGAGCAGGAATTTCGCCTGGCCGCCGAACGCGGCGATACACCCTTGCTGCCGGGTGAGCGGGTCTGGGGCTTCTGGGGTTATGCCTACGCCAACTCGGCGTTGGCGGTGGCCACCTGGGTGTTTTTGATCGGCGGTGCCACTGCGCTGTTCGTCGGGCCCTTGCAAGGCATTGCCGCGATCATCATCGGCAACATCATCGGCGTGGTGCTCGCGGCCTCGTCCACCTGCCTGCCGTGCGGCAAGTACGGCGTCGAGCAGTTCACTTTCCTGCGCAGCATGTTTGGCCTCAATGGCAGCCGGCTGGTCTATACCCTTTCGGTGGTGATCCTGACCATGGGTTGGCTGGCGGTGCTGGGGCTGATGTGCGGGCGTGCGCTGGACAACCTGGAAACCCTCGTGCAGCACAGCCAGCCCGACAGCAACGACTGGCTGGTGACCGCCGGGGCCTTGCTGGCCATCGTGCTGGCGGCGCTGGTGGCCATGCGCGGGCCAGACATGATCCGCCGCCTCAGCGCGGTGATCGCGCCCAGCTTGATTCTGATCATGCTGGCGCTGATGTATTTCATCTCCCGCCGCTACAGTTTCGGCGAACTGCTGGCCATGCCGCCCTTGCAGCCGCCGTTCGAAAATCCGCACGTCAACTTCATGATCGCGGTTGAAATCAACATCGCTGCGGGGTTCTCCTGGTGGCCCTACATCGGCAACCTGTCGCGCCTGTGCAGCAACCAGCGTACGGCGTTTTGGCCCAACCTGGTGGGCATCTTCGGCGCCGCGTCGCTGGGTGAGTCGGTCAGCCTGTTCGCCGCCACTACCCTGGGCAGCAGCGACCCCACCGCCTGGATGCGGCTGGCCGGCGGCATGACCTTCGGCGTGATCGCCCTGAGCTTCCTGGCGCTGGCCAACCTGACGGGCATGGTCAACATCCTCTACACAGCAGTCATCGGCCTGCGTCAATTGGCCGGGGAGCGGTTGCGCAGCCTGGGCTGGGGGATGCTGATCGGGCTGTTCTGCATCATCCCGGTGATCATCGTGGTGTGCCTCCCGGGTATCTACGACGGCTTCTTCATCTTCTTGGTGTGGACGTCGGCGCTGAACAGTGCGCTGGCCGGCATCGGCATCGCCGATTACTTCTTCCTGCGCAAGCAACGCCTGAACCTGCGCCATTTGTATGCCGAGCAATGTGGCTCGCCGTTGCGCTTCTGCAAAGGCTTCAACCCCATCGCGCTGCTGGCGCTGGTGGCAGGGTTTGCCATCTACGTGGTGGTGTTCAACCCGCAGACCTTGGCCCATACCGATTTCTTCACCTTCGCCACCGCCTCGCTGCCGTCCTGCCTGCTGGCCGGGCTGGTGCATTACGGCCTGACCCGCCTGCTGGCCACACGCCTGGGCTGGGGCGGCTACCCCAAGGGCAATGAACGCAACATCGAGGCCGCAGGCCTTCGCGTACAGGACTAGAACAATGAAAAAACGATACGACTACATCATCATCGGCGCAGGCTCTGCCGGCTGCGTCCTGGCCAACCGCCTGACCGAAGATGCCGGCACCTCGGTACTGGTGCTGGAGTTCGGCGGCAGTGACCGCAGCGTGCTCATCCAGATGCCCAGTGCGTTCTCGTTGCCGATGAATACCAAGAAGTACAACTGGCGCTACGAGACCGCCGCCGAAGCCCACCTGGACGGTCGCCGATTGCACTGCCCGAGGGGCAAAGTGCTGGGGGGATCGTCCTCGATCAACGGGCTGGTATACATCCGTGGCCATGCCTGCGACTTCGATGAATGGGAAAGCCTGGGCGCGAAGCACTGGAGCTACCGCAACTGCCTGCCGTACTTCAAGCGCGCCGAGCATTTCAAGTTTGGTGGCGATGACTACCGCGGCGGCGCAGGGCCGCTGGCCACCAACAACGGCAACAACATGCAGAACCCGCTGTACGGTGCCTGGGTAGAGGCCGGCGCCGAGGCCGGCTACATCAAGACCGCCGACTGCAATGGCTACATGCAGGAAGGCTTCGGCGCCATGCACATGACTGTGAAGGACGGGGTGCGCTGGTCCACCGCCAATGCCTACCTGCGCCCGGCGATGAACCGGCCGAACCTGACCGTGGTGACCCACGCCATGACCCGGCGCATCCTGCTCGACGGCAAGCGCGCAGTGGGCGTGGAGTATGACGAGGGCGGGCAGACCCACACGGTGCATTGCAACCGTGAGGTATTGGTATCGTCCGGCCCGATCGGCTCGCCGCACCTGTTGCAGCGCTCGGGTATCGGCCCAGAGGCAGTGCTGAAAAAGGCCGGCATCAAGGTGCTGCACGACCTGCCGGGTGTGGGCGAAAACCTGCAGGACCACTCGGAAATCTACATCCAGTACGCGTGCAAGGAGCCAGTGACCCTCAACGGCAAGATGAGCCTGCTGGGCAAGGCGATGATCGGCCTGCGTTGGCTGCTGTTCAAGGATGGCCTGGGCGCCAGCAACCATTTCGAGGCGGGTGGTTTTATCCGCTCGTCCAAGGGGCTGCGTTGGCCGGACATCCAGTTCCACTTCCTGCCGGCGGCCATGCGCTACGACGGTGACAAACCGTTCAAGGGCCACGGTTTCATGGTGCTGACCGGGCCGAACAAACCCAAGAGCCGCGGCCATGTGCGGGCCCTGTCGGCCGACCCTTACCAGCACCCGGAAATCCGCTTCAACTACCTGCAAAGCGAGGAGGACCGCGAGGGCTTCCGCCGCTGCGTGCGCCTGACCCGCGAGATCATCGCCCAGCCGGCCATGGACCGCTTCCGCGGCGAGGAGCTGGCACCTGGGCCGCAGGTGCAGACCGATGAGCAGATCGATGCCTTCGTACGTGCCAATATGGAAAGCACCATGCACCCTTGCGGTTCTTGCCGCATGGGTGAGGACGACATGGCGGTGGTTGATTCGACGCTGCGTGTGCATGGCCTGCAGGGGCTGCGAGTGATCGACTCGTCGGTGTTCCCGAGCGAGCCCAACGGCAACCTCAACGCGCCGACCATCATGCTGGCCGAACGTGCCGCCGACCTGGTGCGCGGGCGTGAGCCGCTGGCGCCGGTCGATGTGCCGGTCGGTTTGGTGGATGGGTGGGAAGAACAACAGCGCAGCCGCGCGCCGCGGCGCGAGGTACGTGCGTGATCAAGCGTGGGTGAGCCTACGCGGTCCCTGTGGGAGCGAGTTTACCCGCGAACACCGGCGAAGCCGGTGCCATACACCGCGTCGGATTTTTCGCGGGTAAACCCGCTCCCACAGGTACAGCGCTGGCCATGGGGCGGATGAAGCAGATAAACCTGGACTGATAGCGCTCCATTGTAGTGATATCGATACAGCACAGGGCAGGGCACGGTATACGACGCTTCGGTGTCGTACACCGCGCCTTTACCGCCACCGCCTGGAGTGGCTTCATTACAGCAATAAACGTTAATACCCACACAGACCCCCGTATTTAAAGGGCTCTAGCCTTTGGCATAGTCCTTGCTCTTTCCCTTGCGTTCGGCCGGCTGTTGCAACGCATGTCCGGTTAGAAAGTTGAACTTGTGACGTTATAAAAACAATTAAACTAGCAAGGTAAATAACAATGAATAACCTGCCGCAGGGTCACTGTCCGCCTGAGGGTGACACCCACGAACTCAAACGTAACCTGTCCAACCGCCATATCCAGTTGATCGCCATCGGCGGCGCCATTGGCACGGGCCTGTTCATGGGCTCTGGCAAGACCATCAGCCTGGCTGGGCCTTCGATCATCTTCGTTTACATGATCATCGGCTTCATGCTGTTTTTCGTCATGCGGGCGATGGGCGAACTGTTGTTGTCCAACTTGCAGTACAAGTCATTCATCGATTTTTCGGCGGACCTGTTGGGCCCGTGGGCGGGGTTCTTTACCGGGTGGACCTACTGGTTCTGCTGGATCGTCACCGGTATTGCCGACGTTATTGCCATCGCCGCCTATTCGCAGTTCTGGTTCCCGGATATTCCCTTGTGGTTACCGGCACTGGCCTGCGTCGGTGTGTTGCTGTCGCTCAATCTGATGACGGTGAAGATGTTCGGTGAACTGGAGTTCTGGTTCGCCATGATCAAGATCGTGGCCATCTGCGCCTTGGTCTGCACCGGGGTGTACATGGTGGCGGCAGCCTATCAATCGCCGACCGGTAACGTCGCCTCGCTGGCCAACCTGTGGAACGACGACGGGATGTTCCCCCACGGCGCCATGGGCTTCTTCGCCGGCTTCCAGATCGCGGTGTTCGCCTTCGTCGGCATCGAACTGGTCGGCACCACCGCGGCCGAAACCAAGAACCCGGAACGCAACCTGCCACGGGCCATCAACTCCATCCCGCTGCGCATCATCGTCTTCTACGTGTTGGCGCTGATTGCCATCATGGCCGTGACCCCGTGGCGAGAAGTGGTGGCCAACAAGAGCCCCTTCGTCGAACTGTTCGTGCTGGCCGGGCTGCCTGCTGCAGCGGGGATCATCAACTTCGTGGTACTGACGTCTGCGGCGTCTTCGGCCAACAGTGGCGTGTTCTCGACCAGCCGCATGCTCTATGGCCTGGCGGTGGAGGGTGATGCACCGGGCCGGTTCAGCGCGTTGTCACGCCGTGCAGTGCCCTCCAACGGCCTGATCTTCTCCTGTATTTGCCTGACCGCTGGCGCCCTGGTGATCTACCTGGTGCCGAACATGCTCGACGCGTTCACGCTGATTACCACGGTGTCGGCCCTGCTGTTCATGTTCGTCTGGTCGATCATCCTGCTGTCGTACCTGGCGTACCGCAAACAGCGTGACCACCTGCATCGTGCGTCGAAATACAAGATGCCGGGCGGCACGATCATGTGCTGGGTCTGCTTGGCGTTCTTCGCTTTCATCCTCGGCCTGCTGGCCCTGGAGGCGGACACCCGCATGGCGTTGTTCGCCGTGCCCGTATGGTTTGCCGTGCTGGGCCTGTCTTACCGGTCCATTCGTCAGAAAAAACAGGAGCACGCCGCGTTGTCGCTCGAAGCGGAGTAACCGCCGCCTTCACGTTCTAACCAGGGGGACAGCGCCGGGTGCGCCGTCCCCCTGTTGTCGTTTCGCCAACCAGGGAATCACGATGAGAATCCACGTCACCTTCATCGACCGCGTCGGCATCACCCAGGAAATCCTGGCGCTGCTAGGGGCGCGCAACCTCAACCTGGACGCGGTGGAAATGATCCCGCCCAACGTCTACATCGACGCCCCGGCGCTGTCACAGGCCGTGCTGGACGAGCTCTACGGTGCGCTGTTGCGCGTGGAAGGGGTGGAGGCGGTCGAGTTGGTCGACTTCCTGCCTGGCCACCGCCGGCGCCTGCAACTGGAGGCCCTGCTGGCGTCGATGAGTGACCCGGTGCTGGCGGTTGACCCCGGCGGCCATGTGCTGCTGGCCAACCCCACTCTGGTCAACCTCATTG
Organism: Pseudomonas sp. PAGU 2196; assembly: GCF_022179005.1. Classification (NCBI taxonomy): domain Bacteria; kingdom Pseudomonadati; phylum Pseudomonadota; class Gammaproteobacteria; order Pseudomonadales; family Pseudomonadaceae; genus Pseudomonas; species Pseudomonas sp. PAGU 2196. The sequence continues at coordinate 36,014 of NZ_BNTL01000006.1, forward strand.
GCCGCGAGCCGGCCGGCGAGCCGTTGTCGCGGCTGTTTGCCGAGGCCGACTTGGCCCAAACCCTGATCGACAAGGGCTTTCGCCTGCCCATGTGCGAGGTCGGCTTCCAGGGCCAGGCATTGTTGCTGGAAGCCACGCCCATCAGCGGCGGTGCCGATGCTCTGGTGGGCGGCCTGCTTACCCTGTACCCGCCAAGCCGCATCGGCGAGCGCCTGGCGTCGTTGCTGCACGACCACACCGAAGGGCTGGAGGGGCTGCTGGGCGATTCCACGGCGCTGAAGGAACTCAAGGTGCGGCTGCACAAGGTGGCAGGCCTTGAGGCGCCGCTGCTGATCCAGGGCGAGACGGGCACCGGCAAGGAGTTGGTCGCCCGCGCCTGCCACGCCCTCAGTGCCCGGCGCGATGCGTCGTTCCTGGCCCTCAACTGCGCCGCCTTGCCCGAGAGCCTGGCCGAGAGCGAGCTGTTCGGCTACGCCGCTGGCGCATTCACCGGCGCCCAGCGCGGCGGCAAGCCCGGCCTGCTGGAGCTGGGCGATGGCGGCACGGTGTTTCTCGATGAAGTGGGGGAGATGTCGCCTTACCTGCAGGCCAAGCTGTTGCGCTTTCTCAATGACGGCAGCTTCCGCCGCGTCGGCGGTGGCGGTGAAGTGCGGGTGAATGTGCGGGTGGTCTGTGCCACCCACCGCAACCTCGAAAGCATGGTGGTCGAAGGTAGCTTTCGCGAAGACCTGTACTATCGCCTCAATGTACTCAACCTCAAGGTGCCGCCCTTGCGCGAGCGAGGCAAGGACATCCTGCTGCTGGCCGAGTACTTCCTGCGCCAGGCCTGCGCGCAGATACAGCGCTCGCCCTGCCGGTTGGCGCTGGCGACCCATCCGCTGCTGCTGGGCAACCGCTGGGCGGGTAACGTGCGCCAGTTGCAGAACGTGATTTTCCGCGCCGCGGCCATCAGCGAAGGGGAGGTGATCGACTGCGACGACCTGGAGTTGGCCGGCACCGCCTTGAGCAGCCAGCAGCCCGACGTACACGAAATCATCAGCCTGGAAGCGGCCGTGCAGGGGTTCGAAAAATCCCTGCTGGAAAAGCTCTATGCAACCTATCCCTCGACCCGGCAACTGGCCGCACGCTTGCAGACGTCGCACACGGCCATCGGCCAGCGCTTGCGCAAATACGGCATTGCCACCCGGGCGTAGCACCCTGGTGTCAATGCGTTCCACTGGAGTGATTGCACTCCAGTTCGGCGAGGTCCCCGCGTTCATTGGCACGCCCCGGCACGCAGGCCTGCCGGGGCGATGCGCTGGAGCTTATTCGTTCCGCCTGGACCGACTGGATTGGCGCCGGTTTTATCTCAAGCCATTGAAATAAAAGTATTTAATCAAGTTGGCATCGCCCTTGCTCTTGTAGTTATCAGTCCTGTACCGGGACCTACCTGATAACAAGAGAGGAAGATCCATGAGCATGCTGCGTTTTACCCCCGAACACGAATGGCTGCGTCTGGAAGCGACTGGCGAACTGACTGTCGGCATCACCACCTATGCCCAGGAGGCGCTGGGGGACGTGGTGTTCGTGCAGTTGCCAGAGCCGGGCGAGTACGGCGAGGGCAATGAAGTCGCAGTGCTGGAGTCGGTGAAGGCCGCCAGCAACATCAGCATGCCCCTGAACGGTACTGTGGTGGCGGTCAACCAGGCCCTGGCCGACGACCCGGAACTGGTCAATGCCTCGCCGATGCAGGACGGCTGGTTCTTCCGTATCCAGGTGGCCAACCTCGCCGACCTCGACACCTTGATGGACCAGGACGGCTACGACCGCTTCCTGGCTGACAACGCCTGAGCCAGGGTATCGACATGCACAACGCACCGTTTCCATTGACCACGGATAATGAGTTCATCGCCCGCCACATTGGCCCGCGTGAGCACGATATCGAGGCGATGCTGGCGCTGACCGGCCATGGCTCCCTGCAAGCCCTGGTCGACAGCGTCATCCCAGGCAGCATCAAAGGCACCAGCGTGCTTGAACTGAGCAAAGGGCAGGGCGAGGCCCAGGCCCTGGCTGCGCTCAAGGCCATCGCCGCGAAGAACCAGCTGTTTCGCAACCATATCGGGCAAGGCTACTACCCGTGCCACACGCCGACGCCGATCCTGCGCAACCTGCTGGAAAACCCAGCCTGGTACACCGCCTACACGCCGTATCAGCCAGAGATTTCCCAAGGCCGGCTGGAAGCGTTGCTCAATTTCCAGACCTTGGTCTGCGACCTTACCGGCATGCAGATCGCCAACGCCTCCTTGCTCGACGAGGCCACCGCTGCGGCCGAAGCCATGACCTTCTGCAAGCGCCTGGCAAAGAGCAAGGCACCGGCCTTTTTCGCCTCCCGCCACTGCCACCCGCAAACCCTCGACGTGCTGCGCACCCGTGCCCAGCCGCTGGGTATCGAGGTGGTCATCGGTGATGAAGCGGCACTGGAAGGCCAGGGCCTTGAGGCCTACTTCGGCCTGTTGCTGCAGTACCCGGCCAGCACTGGCGCTATCGCCGACCACCGCGCCCTGGTGCAACGCGCCCATGCCGTCGGCGCTTTGGTGGCGGTGGCCGCGGACCTGCTGGCGCTGACGCTGCTGACCCCGCCGGGCGAGTTCGATGCCGACGTGGTGCTGGGCAGCGCCCAGCGCTTTGGCGTGCCGCTGGGCTTTGGCGGCCCGCACGCGGCGTACTTTGCCACGCGCGATGCGTTCAAACGCGACATGCCCGGCCGCCTGGTCGGTGTCTCCATCGACCGTTTTGGCAAGCCGGCGCTGCGCCTGGCCATGCAGACCCGCGAGCAACACATCCGCCGCGAGAAAGCGACCAGCAACATCTGCACCGCGCAGGTACTGCTGGCCAACATCGCCAGCATGTACGCGGTGTACCACGGCCCTCAAGGCCTGGCGCAGATCGCCCAGCGTGTGCACCGGTTAACGGCAGTGCTGGTGCAAGGGCTGCTGCAGCTCGGGCACGCAGTGGAACAAGCGCACTTCTTCGATACCGTCAGCGTGGTCACTGCCAGGCCTGCGGCCGATGTGCTGGCCGCCGCCCAAGGGGCAGGCCTGAACCTGCGCCCGATCGACGCCCAGCGGGTCGGCCTGTCATTGGATGAAACCTGCGAGCAGGCCAGTGTCGAGGCCTTGTGGCAGGTGTTCGCCGCCCCGGGCCAGGCGCTTCCGGCCTTCGTCGCCCTGGCAGAGGGCTGTGGCGATTGCCTACCGGTGCAGCTGCTGCGCGAAAGCCCGTTCCTGCAGCACCCGGTGTTCAACCGCTACCATTCTGAAACAGCACTGATGCGCTACCTGCGCAGCTTGGCCGACAAGGACCTGGCGCTGGACCGCACCATGATCGCGCTGGGCTCGTGCACCATGAAGCTCAACGCCGCCAGCGAGATGATCCCGATCACCTGGCCCGAGTTCGCCAACCTGCACCCGTTCGCCCCGGCCGAACAGTCGCTCGGCTATCGGCAACTGACGGACGAATTGCAGGCCATGCTCTGCGAGGCCACCGGTTATGACGCGATGTCGTTGCAGCCCAACGCCGGCTCGCAAGGGGAATACGCAGGCCTGCTGGCCATCCGCGCTTACCACGCCAGCCGTGGTGAAGCGGGCCGAGATGTCTGCCTGATCCCGTCGTCCGCCCACGGCACCAACCCGGCCACGGCGCAGATGGCCGGCCTGCGCGTGGTGGTGGTCAATTGCGATGAGCGCGGCAACGTCGATGTCGCCGACCTGCAAGCCAAGGCCGAGCAGCACCAGGCGCAACTGGCCGCGCTGATGATCACCTACCCCTCGACCCACGGGGTGTTCGAAGAGGGCATCACCCGCATCTGCGACATCATCCATGCGCACGGCGGCCAGGTGTACCTGGACGGTGCCAACATGAACGCCATGGTCGGCCTCTGCGCCCCGGGCAAGTTCGGCGGCGACGTGTCGCACCTAAACCTGCACAAGACCTTCTGCATCCCCCACGGCGGTGGCGGCCCCGGTGTCGGCCCGATCGGGGTCAAGGCGCACCTGGCGCCGTTCCTGCCTGGCCACGCGCACTTGGAATATAAACAAGGTGCCGTCTGCGCAGCGCCTTATGGCAGTGCGAGCATCCTGCCGATTACCTGGATGTACATCCGCATGATGGGTGGCGAAGGGCTCAAGCGCGCCTCGCAGCTGGCGATTCTGAGTGCCAACTACATTGCCCGGCGCCTGGAGGAGCACTACCCGGTGCTGTACACCGGCGAGAACGGCCTGGTCGCCCACGAGTGCATCCTCGACCTGCGCCCGCTCAAGGACAGCAGCGGCATCAGCGTCGAGGACGTGGCCAAGCGCCTGATCGATTTCGGCTTCCATGCCCCGACCATGTCGTTCCCGGTGGCTGGCACGCTGATGGTCGAGCCGACCGAGAGCGAGTCCAAGGAAGAGCTGGACCGCTTCTGCGAGGCGATGATCTGCATCCGCGAGGAAATCCGCGCCGTGGAAAATGGCACCTTCGACGCGCTCGACAACCCGCTGAAAAACGCCCCTCACACCGCCAGTGAATTGGTGGGCGAATGGCCCCATCGCTACGGCCGGGAGCTGGCGGTGTACCCGTTGCAGACGCTGCGCGAGAACAAGTACTGGCCGCCAGTGGGGCGCGTGGACAACGTCTACGGTGACCGCAACCTGGCTTGTGCCTGCCCGCCCATGTCGGTCTACCAGGACGCCTGACTGCCCAGGCCCGGACCCCGTCCGGGCCTTGCCTGCCCCCAACAATAAGGAAGCACCCACATGTTCCATAAAAGCCTCACCCTGTCCGACTTCGACCCTGCGCTGCAGGAGGCCATCAGCCGTGAAGTACAACGCCAGGAAGACCACATCGAGCTGATCGCCTCGGAAAACTACACCAGCCCGCAAGTGATGCAGGCCCAGGGCACCGAGCTGACCAACAAGTACGCCGAAGGCTACCCAGGCAAGCGTTACTACGGGGGGTGTGAGCACGTCGATGTGGTTGAACAGTTGGCCATCGAGCGCGCCAAGCAGCTGTTCGGTGCTGACTACGCCAACGTCCAGCCGCACTCCGGCTCTTCCGCCAACGGCGCGGTGTACCTGGCCCTGCTGCAGGCCGGTGACACCCTCCTGGGCATGAGCCTGGCCCACGGCGGCCACCTGACCCACGGGGCTAAAGTGTCGTCCTCGGGCAAGCTGTACAACGCGGTTCAATACGGCATCGACACCAAGACCGGCCTGATCGACTACGACGAAGTCGAGCGCCTGGCGGTCGAGCACACGCCGAAAATGATCGTCGCCGGCTTCTCGGCCTACTCCAAGACCCTCGACTTCCCACGCTTCCGCGCCATCGCCGACAAGGTCGGTGCGCTGCTGTTCGTCGACATGGCCCACGTTGCCGGCTTGGTTGCCGCAGGCCTGTACCCGAACCCGATCCCGTTCGCCGACGTGGTCACCACCACCACCCACAAGACCCTGCGCGGACCACGTGGTGGTTTGATCCTGGCCAAGTCCAACCCAGAGATCGAGAAAAAGCTCAACGCTGCTGTGTTCCCCGGCGCCCAGGGCGGCCCGCTGATGCACGTCATCGCCGCCAAGGCCGTGTGCTTCAAGGAAGCGTTGGAGCCGAGCTTCAAGGCCTACCAACAACAAGTCATCGAAAACGCCCAGGCCATGGCCCAGGTGTTCATCGACCGCGGCTACGACGTGGTTTCCGGCGGTACTGACAGCCACCTGTTCCTGGTCAGCCTGATCCGCCAGGGCCTCACCGGTAAAGACGCCGACGCCGCTTTGGGCCGCGCGCACATCACCGTCAACAAGAATGCCGTACCCAACGACCCGCAGTCGCCGTTCGTGACCTCGGGCCTGCGTATCGGCACCCCGGCGGTCACCACCCGTGGCTTCAAGGTGGCTGAATGCGTGGCCCTGGCCGGCTGGGTCTGCGACATCCTCGACCACCTTGGCGATGCCGATGTCGAGGCTCAGGTGGCCGCGTCGGTGGCCAGGCTGTGCGCAGAATATCCGGTCTGTCGCGCCTGAATCGACTACGGGGAATCGTTCATGTCCACAGAACAACTCAAACAAACGCCACTGCATGACCTGCACCTGAAACTCGGCGCGCGCATGGTGCCCTTTGCCGGCTACGCGATGCCGGTGCAATACCCGCTGGGGGTGCTCAAGGAGCACCTGCATACCCGCGAGCAGGCCGGCCTGTTCGACGTTTCGCACATGGGGCAGATTCGCCTGCGCGGCGCCGGCGCTGCCAAGGCATTGGAGGCGCTGGTGCCGGTCGACATCCTCGACCTGCCGGTGGGCATGCAGCGTTATGCGCTGTTCACCAACGACGACGGCGGCATCCTTGACGACCTGATGGTGGCCAACCTGGGCGGTGACGAACTGTTGCTGGTGGTCAACGCCGGCTGCAAGGACCAGGACCTGCTGCACCTCAAGCAGCATCTGGAAGGGCAGTGCGAGGTCGAATCGCTGTTCGAAAGCCACGCCTTGCTGGCCCTGCAGGGGCCTGCGGCGGCCAAGGTGCTGGGCCGCCTGGCGTCCCAGGTCGGCGCCATGACCTTCATGCAGTTCGCCCGTGTGAAGCTGCTGGGTGTTGACTGCTACGTCAGCCGCTCGGGTTATACCGGTGAGGATGGCTTCGAGATCTCGGTGCCGGCCAAGGCGGCGGCAATGCTCGCCCGCACGCTGCTGGCCGAGCCCGAGGTCGAGGCCATCGGCCTGGGCGCCCGCGATTCGTTGCGCCTGGAGGCCGGGCTGTGCCTGTACGGCCATGACATGGACGCGCGCAGCACTCCGATCGAGGCCAGCCTGACCTGGGCCATCTCCAAGGCTCGACGTGCCGAGGGCGTGCGGGCCGGCGGTTTTCCGGGGGCCGAACGCCTCTTTGCCCAGCAACGCCAGGGCGTGGCCAGTAAACGGGTGGGCCTGATGCCCAAAGCGCGTGTACCGGTGCGCGAAGGGGCGCTGATCGTCGATGCCAACGACCAGGAAGTCGGCCGTGTCACCAGCGGCGGTTTCGGCCCCAGCCTGGGCGGGCCGTTGGCGATGGGGTACGTGCGCAGTGCGCACGCGGCGTTGGAAACCGAAGTCTTCGCCCTGGTGCGTGGCAAGCGGGTGCCGATGCAAGTGGTACGCACACCCTTTGTGGCACAACGTTATTACCGTGGCTGAAGCCTTGATTGCCGGAGCATGAACATGAACCAGACCCTGCCTGCCGCCACGCGCCCGCAGCCCCTGCAAGCCGGTGTGAAACTGCGCGGCGCCGACAAGGTGGCGCGCATCCCGGTGAAGATCCTGCCCACCGAGGAGGTGCCGCGCAAACCTGACTGGATCCGCGTGGGCATTGCCACGTCACCCGAGGTCGCACGGGTCAAGGCGCTGCTGCGCAAGCACAAGCTGCACAGTGTTTGCGAAGAAGCCTCATGCCCGAACCTGGGCGAGTGCTTCTCCGGTGGCACGGCGACCTTCATGATCATGGGTGACATCTGCACCCGCCGTTGCCCATTCTGCGACGTCGGCCACGGGCGGCCGAAACCGCTGGATGCCGATGAACCGAAAAACCTGGCGATTGCCATTGCCGACCTGCGCCTGAAGTACGTGGTGATCACCTCGGTGGACCGCGATGACTTGCGCGACGGCGGCGCCCAGCACTTCGTCGACTGCCTGCGTGAAATCCGCACGCTGTCGCCGGGCGTCAAGCTGGAAACCCTGGTGCCGGACTACCGCGGGCGCATGGACGTGGCCCTGGCCATCACCGCGCAGGAGCCGCCGGACGTGTTCAACCACAACCTGGAAACCGTGCCGCGCCTGTACAAGTCGGCACGGCCGGGCTCGGACTTCGAGTGGTCGCTGGACCTGCTGGAGAATTTCAAACGCCGTGTGCCCAGCGTACCGACCAAATCCGGGCTGATGCTGGGCCTGGGTGAAACCGATGAAGAAGTGATCGAGGTGATGCAGCGCATGCGCGAGCACCAGGTCGACATGCTGACCCTGGGGCAATACCTGCAACCGTCGCGCAGCCACCTGCCGGTGCAGCGCTTCGTGCACCCGGACACCTTCGCCTGGTTTGCCGAACGGGCCTTGGCGATGGGCTTCAAGAACGTGGCGTCCGGGCCGCTGGTGCGGTCCTCCTACCATGCCGACCAGCAAGCGCTGCAGGCCCATGTGCAATAGCGCTGCGCCCAAAATCTGTGTAGGAGCAGCCT
>NZ_BNTL01000006.1:44288-137670 GCF_022179005.1 Pseudomonas sp. PAGU 2196
GAAGAGGCCGGTGCAGGCACAATCAATCTTCGCTGCTATCACTGGCCTCTTCGCAGCACAAGGCTGCTCCGGGTAATGCGTAAAACCCGGATGGCTTGCCCGACGCAGGCGGCTTGGTAAGCCATTAAAATAAGCGCCCCTTAGGGCCCAATTGCATCGTTTTTCATGGGCGCAGGTGCGCTCTATAGTCCTCGCAGACCAGTCGAAACACCGCCGTGTTTCATCGATGCGAGACAATGACATGAATAACCAAGCAAAGGTCGCTAACGGCGTGCAGCCGGGTATCGGGACGCGGGTGGTATGGGAGGGGGAACAAGTCGAGCACCCCTTCAATGCCACCCAAACCCCGATCATCGCCAGTGCCGCCTATGGCTATCAGGATATCGACGCCTGGTACGACATCGCGCTGGGCAAGCAACCGGGCTTCATCTACAGCCGCATGAGCAACCCGACGGTTGCGGTCCTCGAGGACAAGCTCTGCGCACTGGAACACGCCGAGTCAGCCGTGGCCTTCAGCACCGGGATGGCGGCCATCAGCGGTGTGCTGCATACCTTCCTGTGCAATGGCAAACGCGTGGTCTCGACCCGCGACAGCTACGGCGGCACCAACAAGATTTTCGAAGAATTCCTGCCCCGTCAGGGCGTCGAGGTGACGCTGTGCGACACCCTCGACACCGACGCCATGGAGCGTGAAATCGCCCGGGGTTGCGATGTGGTCTACCTGGAGACCCCGAGCAACCCGACGCTGAAAATCCTCGACATCCGCCGCTTGGTGGCCGCAGCAAAGCGTGTGGGCGCCTTGGTCGTTGCCGACAACACTTTCGCCACGCCGCTGAACCAGAACCCGCTGCTGCTGGGTGTCGATGTGGTGGTGCACAGTGCGACCAAGTTCCTTTCCGGTCATGGCGATGTGCTGGGCGGGGTGGTCTGCGGCAGCGAAGCCTTGATGGCGCAGGTGCGTCACTACCGCGAAATCAACGGCGCTTCACTGGACCCGTTTTCCGCGTACCTGATCATCCGCGGCATCAAGACCCTGGCGCTGCGCCTGCGCCAGCAGCAGGCCAGCGCCCAGACCCTGGCTGAGTACCTGTGCAGCGAGCCGTTGGTCGAGTCGGTCAACTACCCCGGGTTGCCTGGGCACCCAGGCCACGCGATCGCCAGTGCGCAGATGCGCGGCTTTGGCGCCATCGTCAGTTTCGTGCTGGTGGGTGGGATGGGCACTGTCGTCAAGTTGCTGCCCAAGCTGCGCTACGCCCACCGCGCCGGCAACCTAGGTGCTGTGGAAACCATCTACGGGCCGGCACGGACAACCAGCCACGTGGAAAACACCCTGGAAGAGCGCCAGGCACTAGGCATCTCAGAAGGCCTGGTGCGGGTGTCGGTCGGCATCGAGGATACCGCCGACCTGCTGGAAGACCTGCGCCAGGCGTTCGCCGCTGTGCAGGTCGAACGCGCGCAGGGGCAGGGCAGCGACACCTGTGGCCGGCACGTCGAAGTGTCCACCTGAGGCGTCGGGCACGCCCTTCATGATTCATGAAAGCCATAACAATAACAGCCGCTGACACAGCGACGGTGGCGGCCTCAGGGTCGCCTGCCGGCTGCTGTGCCAGCCACTTCATGAGAACTCAACTATGTCCACCGAACACTCAAACGCGGCGTCGGGCCACCCGGCCGGGTACAAGAAAGAGATGCACACGCGCCATATCGTCATGCTGGCGCTGGGCGGCGTGATCGGCACTGGCCTGTTTCTGACGTCAGGCTACACGGTCAACCAGGCCGGGCCCTTGGGCGCGGTCATCGCCTATATCGTCGGCGCGGTCATGGTCTACCTGGTGATGGTCTGCCTGGGTGAACTGGCGGTGCAGATGCCCGAAACCGGCTCGTTCAGCAGTTATGCAACCCGCTATTTGGGGCCTGGCACCGGGTACACGGTGGCCTGGCTGTACTGGTTGACCTGGACGGTGGCGATCGGCTCGGAGTTCACCGCGGCGGGTATCCTGATGGTGCGCTGGTTCCCCGACACGCCGGTGTGGATCTGGAGCGCGTTGTTCGCGATCACGGTACTGGTCAGCAACGTGGTGTCGGTACGCCTGTTCGCCGAGACCGAATTCTGGCTGTCGCTGGTCAAGGTGCTGACGGTGATCGCCTTCATCGCCATCGGTGGGGCGGCGATTTTTGGCCTGTTCGATGTGCAGCACGTGCAGGGCATCGGGCTGTCCAACTTCACCCGTGAAGGCTTGTTCCCGACTGGCTTGCTGCCGATCGCGATGACGTTGCTGGCGGTGTCGTTCGCCTTCTCCGGCACCGAACTCATCGGCATTGCCGCCGGTGAGGCAAAAGACCCACAGGACAGCGTGCCCAAGGCGATACGTACTACGGTAGTACGGTTGGCGCTGTTCTTCGTCGGCACCATCATCGTCCTGGCCACTTTGCTGCCACGTGAACAGGCAGGCCTGGTCGAAAGCCCGTTCGTCATGGTCTTCGACCTGATCGGCATTCCGTACTCGGCAGACATCATGAACTTCGTGATCCTCACCGCGCTGCTGTCGGCCGCCAACTCCGGGTTGTACGCGGCCTCGCGGATGCTGTGGACGCTCAGTGATCAGGGCCATATGCCCAAGTGCTTCGCCCGCCTGTCGCCACGCGGCACGCCGGTCAACGCCATCATGCTGAGCATGGCCGGCGCCGCGGCGTCGTTGCTCAGCAGCGTGCTGGCGCCAGACACGGTGTACTTGGCGCTGGTGTCGATTTCCGGCCTGGCGGTGGTGGTGGTGTGGATGAGCATCGCCGCCAGCCAGATGGCCTTCCGCCGACACTATGTGGCCAATGGCGGCCGGGTCGAAGACCTGCACTTCAGGGTGCGCGGCTACCCGTGGGTGCCGCTGGGCGCGATTGCCTGCTGCGTGCTGGCGTGTGTCGGCATTGCCTTCGACCCGGAGCAGCGTGTTGCCCTGTATTTCGGCATTCCGTTCATTGCCTGGTGCTACTTCGTCTACTGGGTAACCCGCAACAAACGTGCACAGCGCCTGGCGGCTGCGGCATCGGCAGGCGCGGGTGTTGGCGCGACCTGAACAAACCGGTTCATGATGCACGGATTCAACTGTGAACGAGGTCGTGTCGATGAAGCAAAAATCCCTGCCGCCGCTCAACTGGCTGCGGTCGTTCGAAGTGTCGGCACGCGCCTTGAACTTTACCCACGCGGCGGAGGAACTGCACCTTACCCAAGGTGCGGTAAGCCAGCAGATTCGGCAACTCGAAAGCCACCTGGGCGTGGCCTTGTTCAAGCGCTTGCCCAGGGGCCTGGGCCTGACCGAAGAAGGGCAGTCATACCTGCCGGTGGTGCAGGATGCGATCAGCCGCCTGGCGGTGGGCACCAACGAGATTTTCGGCCAGCACAAGCGCGGCCCCGTGAAGGTGCGTGGCAGCCTGTCGTTTCTGCAGTACTGGCTTGCCCCGCGGCTGCCGGACTTCAGCCGCCAGCACCCGCACATCGATATCCGCTACATCAGCAACCTCTGGGTCAAGGCGCCCGATGGCGAGGACGACCTGGAAGTGCGCTGGGGCAATGGCGAATGGCCCGGCCTGCATGCCCAACGCTTGACCTGGGACGTGTTGGTGCCGGTGTGTTCGCCGGCACTGATGGCGCGCTCGGCCATTCGCGAACCACGCGACCTCAGGCACCATCCGCTGCTGCATGTGTTGGGCTATGAGGAGGGCTGGGGGTATTGGCTCAAGCGGGTGGGCGCGGACGATGTCGATTATTCGCGCGGGCTGCAGTTCGACACCTTGGTGTCCACCATCCGCATGGCCGAGCTGGGGCAGGGGGTGGCGCTGGCGCGGTCCTCGGTGGTCGAGGACCTGCTCAGGGACGGCCAGTTGGTCGCGCCGTTCAGCCAGCGCATCGAAGCGAGCGAGTCGTTTTACCTGGTACGCGAGCAGGGCCGCCCATTGCCGCCCGATGCCGCGTTGTTTTCTTCCTGGCTGGTGGCACACGCGCACCGGCCTTTGTAACCCTGTGGAGTTTTCATGCACTACGTAAGTACCCGCAACGGTGATGTACGGGCGGACTTCCGTGAGGTGGTGCTGTCGGGGCCTGCCGCTGATGGCGGGCTGTATGTGCCAGCACACTTGCCGGTGATCAGCCCGGAGGAGATCGCCAGTTGGTCATGGCTGCCGTTCGATGAGCTGGTCTGGCGGGTGATCGCGCCTTTTGTCGGCGATGCCATCGATGATCAAGCCTTGCGTGCGCTGCTCAGCGACAGCTACAAGGCCTTCAGCCATCGTGCCATCACGCCACTGCAGCAGATTGGCCATAACGAATGGATCCTGCAGCTGTTTCATGGCCCTACCCACACCTCGAAAGACTTTGCCGCACAGCTTCAGGCGCGGCTGGTCAGCCACTTTCTCGAGCGATCGGGCGAAGCGGCGCTGGTGGTCGGGGCCACCAATGGCGATACCGGTATTGCCGCCATCGAAGCCTTCGCCTCCAGGCCGAAGGTGCGCCTGGCGATTCTCTACCCCCGCAACGAGATCCCGCCAGACCGCCTGGCCGCCTTGCAGGCGGGTGACCCCGCCAGTGTTCAGCTGATACCCGTCGATGGCAGTTTCGATGACTGCCAGACCCTAGTGGCGCGGCTGTTCCGTGCCTGGCCCCTGGAAGGGTTGATACCGGTGTGTTTCAACTCCACCAACTGGGTCGGGGTACTTGCCCAGATCGTGTTCTACTTCCACGCGGCGCTGCAACTGGGGGGCGGCACCCGCCCGGTCGGGTTCAGTGTGCCCGCAGCGAGTTTCGCAGAGATCTACGCCGGCTTCATTGCGCAGAAAATGGGCCTGCCGATCAACCAGGTGATCGTGTCGACCAACAGCAACGATGCCCTCCACCGGTTTCTGCACCGCAATCGCTACGCGCCGCACGCCAGCCAGCGCACATTGTCGCCGGCCATGGACTTCTCGCTCTATTCGAACCTGGAGCGCTTCATCTGGGAGCTGTACGGGCGCAGTGGCAGCAGTGTCGCGTCGCTGATGGCGCAGTTCGAGGCTTGCGGTGAATTAAGCATCGGCAATGCGCAATGGCTTCAGGCGCGGGTGTTGTTCGACTCTTATGCGGTGGATGAGGCCGAGGTGCGCCGCGAAGTCATCAAGCTGCGCACGCAAGCCGCAGCGCTGGTCGACCCGCACACGGCTGTCGGTGCGCTGGCCGGCCGCATGCATCGACGCAGCCTGGGCGCACCGATGGTGACCCTGGGCCAGATCGCGCCGGCCAAGTCGGCTGCGCTGTTGGCGCAGTTGGGCGTGTGGGAGGGTGAGCGTGCACCGCAGCCCGTGGTGCAGGACGGGCCGCCAGCCCTGTGTAGAGGGGACCTTGATGGCTTGTGCAAGGCCCTGCTGGCAGCGCAGTCGAGGCCGGCATGAAACGCATCCTCGACCCGCTGGACGAGCGCATTCTCGCCGAATTGACTGCCAATGCGCGGATCGCCCATGCCGAACTCGGGGCCAAGGTGAACCTCTCGCGCAATGCGGTGCGCCAGCGTATCGAGCGGCTTGAGCGCGATGGCGCGATACAGGGCTACACCGTTCGGCTGGGGGATTCCCGCCGCCCTTCATCGTTGATTAGCGCGGCGATTTTCGTCTATCGCTACGACCGCATGCGCGGGGACGACGTGCTGGCCAAATTGCGCACCCTCCCTGAAGTGATCCAGTGCGAAGTGCTCAGCGGCGAGTTCGACCTGATGCTGAGGGTTGCTGCGGCGACCCCAGAACGGGTCCACGCCGTCTGGAAAGAAATCGCCGGCATGCCGGGTGTTGAAAACACCGTTACCTCGTTTGTGCTCTCCGCTGTCTTCTAACCCCCCATTCTCCCCTGCGCGTGCCCCTTTCTGTAGGAGTGGCCTTGTGTCGCGAAAGGGCTGCAGAGCAGCCCCCACAGTTCAGGCGGCGATGCTGAAACCTGGGGGTCGCTCTGCGACACTTTCGCGACACAAGGCCGCTGCTACAGGGAACGCGAGCTGCCTGTGGCATCCGTAAAGTGGCCATTTCGCGTGTGGGCAGAACGCCCAATAAATACGGCACTTTGGCCTATTCAACTGCCCGGAGCCGGCTCGTACGCTAGGCCCATCAAACAACAGCAAAAAGGAATGCCTTCGTGACTGAATACAACATTACCCTGGTCGGTTTTGGCGGTGTCAACAGAGGCCTGGCCCAGTTGATCGCAACGCATAATGACAGCTGGCAGGCCACCCTCGGCTTCAGCCTGAAGATCGTCGGCGTCACCGACCTGTTCCTCGGTTCGGTGGTCGACCGCAATGGCCTGGACGCTGCCACGCTGGCAGCCTTGCCCGCCGAAAAGGGCGCGCTCGCCCTGATTGCAGGGGGCACTGCCGAGGCGTTCAACGAGACCGTCATCAAGCAGTCCGGCGCCGATATCATCGCCGAGGCTACCTTCACCAACCCGGTCGATGGCGAGCCAGCGGCCACCTTCTGCCGCTGGGCGCTGGAGACCGGCATCCATGTGGTGACCACCAACAAGGGGCCGATTGCATTGCACGGTGCCGAGCTGAAAGCGCTGGCGCGCCGCCACAATGTCGCGTTCGAATACGAAGGCGCGGTCATGAGCGGCACCCCGGTGATCCGCCTGGCCAAGCAGGCCCTGGCAGGTTCGCAAATTCAAGGCTTCGAAGGCATTCTGAACGGCACCTCCAACTACGTGCTGACCCGCATGAAAGACGGCATGTCGTTCGCGGATGCGGTGGCCCAGGCGCAGCAACTGGGGTACGCAGAGGCCGACCCGACGGCGGACGTCGAAGGTTATGACGTGCGCCTGAAGGTGGTGATCCTGGCCAACGAGTTGCTGGATGCGCGCTTGAGCGTCAGCGACGTGATGTGCTCGGGCATCAGCGGCATCAGTGCGTCGGATATCGTCAAGGCGCAGGCCACGGGGCAGTGCTGGAAACTGATCGGCGCTGCCAGCAAGGGTGCTGACGGCACGGTGTCCGCGAGTGTCGAAGCGCGTCTGTTGCCGCTCGATCATCCGCTTGCCGGCATCAACGGCGCGGTCAATGCGGTGTCGTTCAATAGCGCGCTGCTGGGGGCGGTCACGGTGTCCGGGCCGGGCGCAGGGCGTATCGAAACCGCCTATGCCTTGCTCTCTGACATCATCGCCCTGCACACCACCCCGCGCCAGTAACGGAGCCTTTATGAGCGTATCTCGCATGGCCAGTGTTCACGCTGTAGCGCCGAGCCACATCGACGTATTCAGCCCCTTCGACGGCCGTCTGGTGGGGCGTGTGCCCAATCTGGACGCCACGGCCGTGCCCGCCTTGCTGGCACGCGCACGGGCGGGGTGCCTTGAAAGTGCAGCGATGCCACGGCACCGTCGCGCGCGCATTCTTGAAGAAGCTGCGCGGTTGGTCGAAGCCGATGCGGCTGCGTTCGCCAACTTGATCGTGGCCGAAGCCGGTAAAACCCTGCGTCAGGCCCAGAAGGAAGTGAAGCGCTGTGTGAACACGCTGAAGCTGTCCGCCGAAGAAGCCCGGCGCAATGCCGGGGAGGTGGTGCCGTTCGAAGCCTATGAAGGGTCCGAAGCCCGCCAAGGCTGGTTCAGCCGCGAACCGCTGGGCCTGATTGTCGCGATCACGCCCTACAACGACCCGCTGAACCTGGTGGCGCACAAGCTGGGCCCGGCGATTGCCGGGGGCAATGCGGTGATCCTAAAACCGTCCGAGCTGGCGCCGTTGTCGGCGTTGAAGCTGGTCGATTGCCTGGTGCAGGCCGGGCTTGGCGACAACGTGGTGACCACGGCAACCGGTGGTGTCGAACTGGGCAAGGCGCTGGTCGAGCTGCGTGAGGTGCGCATGATTTCGTTCACCGGCGGTTTTGCCACCGGCGAATCGATCGCCCGCAGCGCAGGGCTCAAAAAGCTCGCCATGGACCTGGGCGGCAATGCGCCTGTACTGGTGCTGGAGGACTGTGACCTGGGGCCGACCGTGGAGTCCTGTGTCTCTGGGGCCTTCTGGGCGGCGGGGCAGAACTGCATCGGCACGCAACGGATTCTGGTGCAGCGCGCGGTGTACGAAGCCTTCCGCGAGCAGTTCGTCGCGCAATCCAAGGCTTTGCAGCTGGGTGACCCCGCCAGCCCGGAGACGGATGTCGGCCCGATGGTTACCGAGCAGGCGGCCCGCCGTACCGAGCAACTGGTGGAAGAAGCGCTGGGGCAGGGGGCGACGCTGCTTTGCGGTCATCGCCGGCAAGGTGCTCTGTACGCACCTACGGTACTGGAAACGGTCAGCCACGACAGCCGTATTTGGCTGCAGGAAGTGTTCGCCCCCGTAGTAATCCTGGAGCCGTTCGACACCCTCGACCAGGCCGTTGCCCTGGCCAATGCCCCGGAATACAGCCTGCATGCAGGGGTATTCACCCGAGACCTGTCGACGGCGCTGAAGTTGGCGCGGCGGATCGAGGCCGGTGGCGTGATGATCAACGACTCCTCCGATTACCGCTTCGACGCCATGCCGTTTGGGGGCTTCAAGTACGGCAGCCTGGGCCGCGAAGGGGTGCGGTTTGCCTATGAGGACATGACCCAGCCCAAGGTGGTGTGCATCAACCACCTGGATTGATGGGCGGGTCTGCCTTGACAAAACAGGCGGTGTGGCCGAGTATTTGTAGCAATCGCGCCCAATCCTCTGGTGCTGGCAAGTCCGGCTCTATGGTTGGGCCTTCTCATTTCTGGGACATGGAAGTTGCGACAACTCGCTCCGCCCAAGCCATTTCAGTCCTACAGCAACCTGGCCAAGCTCTTGGTCAGCCGTGGGATGATAGTTGCGTGCCCCCTACGGGCTGAGCGCAAGCTTGCTCAAGTGGGGTACTACCGGCTGAGTGGGTTCTGGTTTCCTGCGCGAGAGTTTGTGCGGGACCAGCGCGGCCAAGTCACCCTCTGCAACATCACCCAAAAGCCGCTTCGCCAAGACACCTTCACGGCGGGCACGTGCTTCGATTCGGCATTCAGTCTGTATCTATTCGACAAAAAGCTTCGCCAGTTGATGCTTGATGCCATCGAGCGCATCGAAATTCATATGCGCTCGATAGTTGCTCATGAGGTTGGCTATCACGATCCGCTGGCTTATCTGGACCCTCGTTTCATCAACCCCAGGCAAACTGCCAACTGGCAGGATCGGCGTGGGAGACAGCGCAACACCTGGAACGAGTGGAAAACTCGGCAAACCGAGCAAATCAACCGCAGCCGCGAAGACTGCATCGAATGGCACAGGCAGAACCATAAAGCCATGCCCTTTTGGGTTGTCGTCGAAGCCTGGGACTTCGGGACGCTCTCCAAATACTTTGAGATCCTGAAGGGAAGCCATCAAAACCGCATTGCAGCTCGACTGGGTATCAGCAATGCCAAGGTCCTGAAGGACTGGCTGCAGGAGATCAACACGCTGCGCAACCGCAGCGCTCACCATACGCGCATTTGGAACCAGGTCGCATCCAACCCGTTACCTGTACTGCCTGCGGAGGCATACTTTAGAAACGTGGCGCTCGATCAGAACGCACTCAGCCGTCTCTACGGGCTGATCGCTGTAATCTGGTACCTGCTACGCAAGATCGGGCCAGGTTCACACTGGCTCCACCAAGTGGCGGACGTGATAGACACGAAGCCCGATTTGCCTGGCTGCCTCTTTGCATCGCTTGGCCTGCCATCCGAGAGTAGATTCCCACGACAGCTGTTCGGTTTCTAAGCCGCTGAGTTCGTCGTCTCGAGATCAACGTGCTCTTGAAATGATACCCGTCATGTATTGATTCAGATCGCGAAAATCCTGAACGCTCCAGGCGTGCGGCGGGATTTTCACACCGTTCTCCTGTAGCGTCTTTGGAATCAAGTTTCCATTTGGCCTAAGTATCACTGACGCCACAATAACGCCTGGATAATCGCTCAGGCGTTTCTTGAAGGCAGCCGTTGTAAGGTCAGGTGCGGGAGGGTTGCTTTTAGTGGCTAACGCCCCGGTTCCCTTGATATCTGCTCCGTGGCATACCGCACATCGTTGCACGTAGAGATTTTTGCCATTGGCGTTTTCTGCGAAGGCGTGGGGTATTTGCGTGAGCGAGAAAACCCCTAGTAAAACGAAGAGCAGTTGTTTTGATGCCAGCTGGTATTGTTGTTGAGCAAGCATCCCACAGTGGTCCGACATTCTTTCTTCCTTGGGTGTCAGTCAGTTAGGGCCTAGGGGGCCGCTGCGATGGGCTGCGCAGCGGCCCCAATTACCGGCAATAACGCCTAACTGACTGGCATTAAAGGCCCGTGAACTCTCATGCTCAACGCCGCAACAGGCGGCTCAGAACTAACGTGATGGCTGCACCAATGGCCAGCGCTGCGATGGGCTTCTCTTTCACAAAAGTAGAAACGTTATTCAATGCGTCACCGTAGCTTTTAGTGAGTTGGCCAGCGACCTGGCGCCCATCACCCTCAGCTTCCAGGGCGGGGTCGTCAATCAGCCGACCCACCGCGCTTTGTGCTTTACCGGTTACCTGCTCTGCAACACCTTCAATCTGTTCACGTTTCATAAATGATCGAACCTTTCTATTGAGTGGCAATGGTCTTGCTGCTCAGGCTTAGGGTGTAGGGTTAACCAATTAGTTCAAAGAAGGTGTGGCCAGCTAATTGCCAACGTGTGGGCAGCGCCACTTACGCAGTCGCCACGTCGCCATATCAACTATTTATGTCCTTTGTGTGAAAGTTACGAAATACATGAACTAAGTATTTGCCCCCAGCGATTCCTCCCGCAGTGCTGCATCACCAGAATAGCCGCCCTCAATTTGAACCGTCAGCCTCACACAATGGCCGCATAGTTGGCCAGGTGGGCTGTCGGCCTTGCATGCGCCCGTTGTTCGGGCTGATGTAACCGATACTGAATGCTAGGAAAGGAAAGTGTCATGGGAATGACCAGGCGTAAGTTTTTGATTGGCGGCGGCGTTGTGGCAGCTGCGGCAGGTGCGGGGATTCTTACCCCTATGCTGACGCGCGAGGGTCGGTTGATCCCCGGCAAACCGCGGTTCGGTTTTGTCGAAGGCACCGAGGGTGTGCTGCCCAAGCAAGCAGACGTGGTCGTCATCGGCGCGGGCATTCTCGGTCTTACCACCGCGATCAACCTGGTCGAGCGTGGCCTGTCGGTCGTCATCGTTGAAAAAGGCGACATTGCTGGCGAGCAGTCCTGCCGGTTCTATGGCCAGGTCATGACCTACAAGATGCCGGATGCGACCTTCCAGTTGCACCACCTTGCCAAGCAACGCTGGCGCGAAATGAATGCCAAGGTTGGTGCTGACACCAGCTACCGCACCCAAGGCCGTGTCGAAGTGCCTTTCGATGAAGAAGACCTGGAAGGCGTCAGAAAGTGGATCGACCTCAAAACCCGTGAGGTTGGCTCCGACATCCCCTTCAAGACCCGCATCATTCAAGGCACTGAACTTGAGCAGCGCCTGCGCGGTGCCTCGTCCAGCTGGAAGATCGCAGGCTTCGAGGAAGACTCGGGCAGCCTGGACGCCGAGCGTGCCTCGTACGTTATGGCCGAGTACGCCAAGAAAATGGGCGTGCGCATCTACACCCACTGCGCCGCGCGTGGACTGGAAACCCAAGCAGGTGCCATCTCCGACGTGGTGACCGAGAAGGGCGCCATCAAGACCTCTCGCGTCGTTGTGGCCGGCGGTGCCTGGTCCAGGCTGTTCATGCAGAACCTGGGGGTCGATGTACCGACCTTGCCTGCCTACCAGTCCCAGCAGATCATCAGCGCCGCACCTCGTGCACCGGGCGGTAACGTTGCGCTGCCAGGGAACATCTACTTCCGCGAGCAGGCTGACGGTACCTACGCCACCTCGCCGCGCGTCGTGGTTGCGCCGGTGGTCAAAGAGTCCTTCATGTATGGCTACAAGTACCTGCCACTGCTGGCCATCCCGGACTTCCCGGTTCACGTCTCGCTCAACAAGCAGTTGATCGACTCGTTCCTTCAGCCAACCAGCTGGAAGCTGGATGAAGTGTCGCCGTTCGAGAAAAACAGGCTGATGACGGCGGCCCCTGATCTTCCAGAGCTCAATGCCTCGCTGGCAAAACTGAAGGTGGAATTCCCAGCCTTCGCCGAGTCGAAACTGATCGATCAGTGGAGCGGCGCCATGGCGATCGCCCCGGACGAAAACCCGATCATCTCGACCGTCAAAGAGTACGCTGGCCTGGTCATCAACACCGCGACCGGTTGGGGCATGACAGAAAGCCCGGTGTCTTCCGAGTTGACGGCCGACCTGCTGCTGGGCAAAGCCCCAGTGCTGGACCCAACACCGTTTAGCCTGTATCGATTCTAAACCCCGCTACGACAATGGAATGACCGTGCATGCCTCGTCGAGGCGTGCACATCACCCGTGGTAATCAACTAGGAGAAACACATGAAGGTCGCTTTCAAGACCGTTGCTGCATTGGCCCTGACAATTGCTGGTGCCGGGAGCGTTCATGCACAGGATGTCGTGCGCCACAGCGCAGGCAGTTTCCCCATTTCGGCAGCTGTCGAAGTACCCGCAGGCAAGACCGTCGTTTACCTGAGCGGCTCCGTTCCGTCGGCTATCCACCCAGAGGCAGCCAAGGATTCGCTGGAATCCTTCGGTGATACCAAAGCACAAACCATCAATGTGCTCGAGAACATCCAGAAGCAGCTCAAAGACCTCGGTCTGGGCCTGAAGGATGTGGTGAAGATGCAGGTATTCCTGGTAGGCGGCCCGGAGAACGGCGGCAAGATGGACTTCGACGGCTTCATGGCCGGCTACACCCAGTTCTTCGGCCCAGACGCCAAGCAGCCAGTCCTGCCTGCACGTTCCGCGTTCCAGATTGCAGGCTTGGCTCACCCAGCCTGGCGTGTTGAGATCGAAGTGACTGCAGTTCGTCCTTAAGAGGGATAGTTGCTGAAGGCAGGCGCGGCCTAGCCACGCCTGCCTGCGTACCTCGCCTCAGCGTGGGTTGACCACCGCAGCCGAGGTACGCAGCACCAGCAGCGCCCCCAAGGCGATCACCAGCGACAACAGGTACAGCGCCAGGCTGGCGCTTTGCGTGTTGTCGCGCATCCAGCCGATCAGGTAAGGCGCCACGAAAGCGGCGACGCTGCCCAGCGAGCTGATCAGCGCCAGCCCCGGCGCCAGTATCGGGCCGGCCAGGTAGGCGGGTGGCAACTGCCAGAACATCGGCAACGCGCTGCTGGCGCCCATGCCGGCAATGGCCAGGCCGGCCATGACCCATAGCGGTGACTGCGGCTGCAGGCCGGTCAGGGTCAAGCCCAACGCGCACATCAGAATCGGCACGCACAAGTGCCAGCGCCGCTCTTTGTGGTGGTCTGAAGAACGCCCCACGGCAATCATGAAGAAGCAGCCCGCCAGATAGGGCAGGGCACTGAGCAGGCCAACCTGGCTATCGTGGGCAACCCCCGAACCGTGGATCAGCGCCGGCATCCAGAAGGCCAGGGTGTTGACCGCCAGCATGACCGCGAAGTAGATCGCCACCAGCAGCCAGACCTGGCCATTGGCAAAGATGCCGCGCCAGGAACTGATCTGTTTGCGCGCTTCTTCGCCGGCCAGCGTTTGCCGCAACGCGTGCTTCTGCGCGTCGCTGAGCCAGCGTGCGTCTTCGATGCGGTCGTCGAGCCGCGCCAGTATCACCAGGCCCAGCGCCACGACTGGCAGGCCTTCGATCAGGAACATCCACTGCCAGCCGCGCAGCCCGGCGGTGTCTTGCATGTGTTCGAGGATCCAGCCCGATACCGGGCCGCCGACTACGCCGGCCATAGGCACCGCCAGGGTGAACAGAGCCGTGATCGACGCCCTGCGCCCAGCCGGAAACCAGCGGTACAGGTAGACCAGAATGCCCGGGAAGAAACCGGCTTCGGCCACCCCGAGGCCGAAACGCAGGGCGTAGAAACCCTGGGCACTTTCAATCAGCAGCATGGCACTGGAGAGCAGCCCCCAGGTCACCATCATCAGGGCGATCCAGCGCCGCGGGCCGAGCTTGTCGAGCACCAGGTTGGCCGGCACGCCAAACATCGCATAGGCGACGAAGAACAGCCCGGCCCCCAGGCCGTACACGGTGTCGGAGAATTGCAGGTCGTTGCTCATCTGCAGTTTGGCGAAGCCGATGTTGATGCGGTCCAGGTGGGCGAACACGTAGCTGATCAGCAGCAGCGGCATGATCCGCCAGCTGACCTGGCGGTGGGTGCTGGCAGTGCTCTGCGTGTGTTGCAGAGTCTCGAAGGTCTGGCTCATGGAAGTACCTCGAAGGGCAGGTGTAGGGGGATTCACCAGAGTTTCAGGGTGTAGCTGAGGATCAGCCGGTTCTCGTCCATGTCGCTGGCGTAGCTGGAGCGATAGGCCGCGTTGCGCCAACGCAGGCCCAGGCCCTGGAAGTAGCCGGCCTGAATCACGTAGGTGAGGTCGGTGTCGCGTTCCCACTCATGGCCGTCGGCAGCGCCGGTGCGGATCTCGTCGCCCCGCACGTAGCGGGTCATGAAGCTCAGCCCCGGTAGCCCAAGGGCGACGAAGTTGTAGTCATAGCGGGCCTGCCAGGAGACCTCGCCGGCACTGGTGAAGGTGCCGATCGTGACCAGGTTGGCGGTGTACGGCGGGGTGTAGCCGTTCAGGGTGGGGAAGGCGTCATTGCCGTACATGCGCTGGTAGCCCACGCCAACCTTGTGCGCGCCAACACTGAAGGTGCTCATCATGTTGAAGTTGCGGTTGTCGACGCTGCCGGCCTTGGCAGTGCCGGCGCTGTTGCTGTCGAAGTAGCGCAGGTCGGTGAGCAGCGACATCCCTGGCCCCAGTGGCAGCGTGTGCACCAGGCCGTAGTAGTCTTGCCGGTAGACGTCGTGCAGTTCGCCGCGAAAGACGCTGGCGATCAAACCGTGGCCCACGTCATAGCTGGCGCCGAGTACATCGAAGGCGCCGCTGTCGAAGTCGGCGCTGCGCCCGGCCAGGTACATGCGGTCGCTGCCTGACGATTCGCGGGTGCGCGAGCGCCAGAGTTGCCCGGCGGTGAGGGTGAGCCGTTCGACGTCCTGCGACTGCAGCAGCGAGCCATCGAACGTCTGGGGCATCAGGCGCATGTCATCACGGAAGACCACGGGCAAGGTCGGGGTGAGGATGCCGACGTCGAGTCGGGTCTTGGCCACGCGCAGCTTGCCGGTAGCCCCCATGTGGCTGAAGTCGTCCACCGGCCGGCCTGATTGCGAGCCAAAAGGCAGCGTGCCGTCGCCGCTGCGGCCACGCCCTGAGTCGAGCTTGACCCCCAGCAGGCCGAGATAATCCAGCCCGAACCCGACAGGCCCGTCGGTGAAACCCGACTGCATTCGGAGCATGAAGGCTTGCGACCAGTTACCGACTTGCGAGGCCTTGGCACCGCTCTGGCGAAAGTCGCGATTCTGGTAGAAGTTGCGCAGCTCCAGGCTGCCCTGGCTGTCGGCGACGAAGTCGGCGCGGGCATGCACTGGCAAAGCCAGTGCTGCCAGCAGGGCCAGGCGCAGGCAGGTAATACCCCGTTCAGGCTTGAACATGTGTTGTCCCTTTTATTGTTGTTATGGACGGCGGCCTGCGCTGCCTTCAGCCGACCTTGCGGCTGGTGTGCAGGCGTTCGGCATCGGCACGTTTCTTCAGGTACATGCGGGTGGCGACGGCCGGCGCGTCACTGGCCACGGAAATCTCGTAGTGGTGGTCGTCACGGTCGTCGAGCGCGGCTTCCAGTGCCCCGAGCCCTTCGACGTCTTCGTTGAAGGCGGCGAACAGCTGCTCGTGCATGTAGTCGCCCAAGGCTTCGTCGTGTTGCGCAAAGTCGCGACCATGGACGATGAAGTAGTGCAGGCTGTTGGCGGTTTCCGGGGTCAGGATGTGCGCGGTACGAATGTGAAACTGCTGGCGTTGCTCGGCCGGTTGCGCGCTGTCGTAGAAGGTCACGCTGACCCGGTGCAGGGCCGGGGAGAGAAACTCCGAGGTGGCAATGCGGGCTGCACTGGCGCAGCCTTCCAGGCCTGTGGTCTTACCCCAGACCGGTGACAGAGTGGTCGGTACCACTTCGCGGATCAGGGTGTAATGACCTTCCTTGAGGTCCAGTTTGTACGGGGCACTGGCGTAGTCGGGGGTGCCGATAGTGTTGGCATGCAGGAAGCTCAGGTGGGTCAGGTCCATGAGGTTCTCATGCAGGCTGACGTAGTTGCCCGGGTGATGGAAATACCCGGAGGTGCAGGCCCAGGCCGGGTCGTCGATCCACGCCTGATGGGGGATTAGCGCCGGGTCGGCGAGGGCTTGCTCGCCCAGCCATATCCACAGCAGCGGCCCCTGGCGCACCAGCGGGTAGCGGCGTACGCCAATGCCGCGCGGGCAGTTTTTCTGGGACGGCACTTCGGTGAGGTCGCCGGCGGCGTCGTAGCGAAAACCGTGGTAGCCACAGACGATGGTGTCGCCTTGCAGGTGGCTGCGCGAAAGCGGGAACGAGCGGTGTGCGCAGCGGTCTTCCAGGGCCACCGGTTCACCCGCTTCTGTGCGGTACATCACCACGCGGCGGCCGAGCAGGCGCCGGGCCAACAAATGCCGGCCGACTTCATCGTCGAAGGCGGCAACGTACCACTCGTTGTAGATGAACGGGGTTTCGCGGTTGGCCATCGGTTCGCTGGCCTTGCGCGCATGCGCGATAAGGTTGCTGCTTGGCAGTGACATGGGGTTGCTCCTTCAAGAAGGGGGGGGCGGTTCAGAGGTCCAGCACCAGGCTGTCGCCGAGGGCACGCGAAACGCAGATCATCAGGCTGCGGCCTTCGGCCTTGTCGGCGTCCGAGAGGATCAGGTCGCGGTGGTCTGGCATGCCTGCGCAGACGCGGGTTTCGCAACTGCCGCATATGCCGGCGCGGCACGAAAACGGCAGCTCGATGCCATGGTGCTCGAGGGCTTCGAGGATGGTTTGCTGGGGCGCGACCCAGAGGCTTCGGTCGCTACGGCTCAGGTGCACGGTGAAGCCGCTGTCGCCCTCGGTGCTGGCCGTCGCGGCGTTGAAGCGTTCGATGTGCAGGCGTTCGGCGCGCGGCCCCGCAGCGGCTTGCAGGGCATCGAGCATTGGCGCCGGCCCGCAGGCGTACAGGTGCTCGTCGTCGCGCAGGGTGTCGAGCAGCCCAGCGGTATTCAGATGGCCGCCCGCTTCGTCGTTGAAGTGCAGGTGCACCCGCGCAGGGTCCAGTTCGCGCAGCGTTTCATAGAACGCGGCGCGTTGCCGGTTGCGGGCGCAGTACACCAACCGCCAGTCTTTGTCGTGCGCCTGGCACCAACGCAGCATCGCCAGTATCGGGGTGATGCCGATGCCGCCTGCTACCAGGCAGTAACGTTGCAGGTGCTCGTCCAGCGGGAAATGGTTGCGGGGCAGGCTGCAAGCGAGGGTGTCGCCCAGGCGCAGTTGCCGATGCAGGAAGCGTGAGCCGCCGCGGCTGTCAGGCACCAGGCCGACAGCGATCAGGTAGCGGTCGTGTTCATGGGGGGCATTGAGCAGTGAGTAGTGGCGTGGCAGCTCGCCGGCGACGAGGATTTCCAGGTGTGCACCCGCGCTGAAGGGCGGAAGTGCTCGGCCATCGGCGGCGCGCAGTTCGATCAGAACGACGTCCTTGGCTTCGGCTGCGTAGCGCGTGACGCGCAGGTCGAGGGGGTGGAGGTCCATGGGTGTTTGCGCTCATTGTCGTTGTCGGGCCAGCTTACGGACGAGCGTCCGGCAGGGCTGTCACCCGTGAGGTGGACAAGGACAATGATTGGCGGCAGACTGATAGTTAATAGGTTAACTATTTATCGGGCCCTGTTCGCTCGATCCAAAAACAATAAATAGCCGAGTGCCGCCATGATTCGTCTCAGCACCCCACAGGCATCGACCTTGCCAGCGGAAATACGCCCATTTAGCGACTTGACCCGTACGCTGGGGACGCCCGGTTTTCCCGGTGCGTTGCTGGACTGCCTGGGCCAATGGGCGGCTTGCCAGCATTTTTCCGTGCTGCGCATGGACGGCGCGCGGCCGCAGCTACTGGCAGCCGGCACCCGCCACCCGGACACCAACCTGGTGCTGCGGTGCGGCCAGGCGTACATCGAGCACTACCATCGCTACGACCCGCTGTTCGAACCCTTGAAGGCGGCCCCTGGGCAAGTCGGCCACCTGGTCGCACAGGACATCCGCCACGGGCCCTACCGCGAGGCGATCTACCAGCGCAACGGCATGATCGAACGGTTGTCCAGTGTGTACCTGGACGAGCAGGCGCGCCCGGTGCAGTTCAACCTCTACCGCCACCACGACCAAGGCTATTTCAACGACCGTGAACTGCAGATGTGCGAAGCGCTCAGCCCAGCGTTGTTGCAGCTCTTGCGTGGGCACCTGGCGCTGAAAGCCCTGAACCCCGTCAAGGACCCTCGGCAGCAGCTGCTCCAGCGCTGCCCCGACCTGACCACGCAAGAGTTGAACATCTGCATCCGCCTGCTTCAGGGCATGACCCACGCCGGCATTGCCGCCGACCTGGGTATCAAGGAGAGCACTGTGAAAACCTACCGCAACCGGGCGTTTGACCGGCTTGGCATTCACTTTCGCAGTCAGTTGTTTGCCTTGTTTTCATGATGTTGGGTCAGGCTAATCGGGCAAGCTGAATCGGCATGTACTTATGACCTCTGTTCATTGATAAGTGGGCTGTTTTGGCCAACCAGAATGTCCTCGAAAAACGCCCCAACCGGCTCGGTGGGGTGGCACAGCTGAATCTCCAGCACCCACACCATCTCACTCGGCACGATGTCCAACTCGGCCAGTTTGTCCTGCCCGAACAGGGCATGCGGGAAGTCGGCAATGCGATGCCCGGCCAGGTTGCGCTCCAGGTGCCAGCCTTTGGCGAGGGCGCTGCGTTCGGCGAAGTCGTACAACTCACGGCCGGTCAGCCCCGCGCACCAGGCTTGGCGCGTTTCTTCGAACACTTCGTGCAGGGCCTTGACGCAGGCGTGATACAGCGGGTGCTCGCCAAACACGAAGGTGTCGCCGTAGTCGCCTTCGTAGCCATCCCACACCGGGCCGAGGTCGACCACGGCGATGTCGCTGGCGCGCAGTTGGCGCTGTGGGTCGATGCCTTGGCGGGGTGTGCGCACGGTGTCGTCGCCAAAGCGGATATAGGTCGGGTGCCAGGTGTGCGACGCGCCCATCGCCTGCAACGTCTCGGCCGCCATCTGCAACGCCTCGGCAGTGGTCATGCCGACTTTCAGTTGGCTGACAATGGCTGCCAGGGCCCGCACCGATTGCTCGCGGGCTGCGAGCATGCCGTCCAACGAGTAACGTGGGCCGACTTTTTCCAGCACCGGGTCCAGCGTGCTCAGCGACGCAGCCGCTGGCGCCGATGCGCCGCTGGCAACGAAAGCCTCGGCGACAAAGCGGTGAGCCTGCACGCCCGCTGCCAGGCACTGTTCGCGGGCCTTGGTGATCATCGCGCTGTTGCCGCAGGCATAGACCTGGGTATCGGCCCACCGGTGGGCATGTGTCAGCGCGACCTGTTGTACGCGGGCTTGGGCCGATAGCACGCGGTGCCAGCGAAAGTGTGGGTGGGCAAGGCTTGCCTGGTCGAGGAAGTCGCCGTCATAGAAGTCGGCCAGCGATGAGCCGCCCCAATACAACGTGACTGGAGCATGGCCAGCAAGGGCCGTCAGTAACAACGGCTTGATGCCGGCATAGCCCGTGCCGGTGGCCAACAGCACGACCGGGCGTTGTTCTTCGTGCTGCCAGGTGCAGGCGCCCACCGGCCCTTCCAACCGCAACGCATCGCCCACCTGCAGCGTGGGCAGCACGCGTTCGGTAAACAGCCCGCCGCTGACCTTGCGCATATGAAACACTAAGCGCCCCTGGTCCTGCGCTGGCAGGTTGGCGATGGAGAAACAGCGGCTGTCGCCATTGTCGAGGCAGAACCTGACGTATTGGCCGGCGCGCACTTCGAGAGGCTGGGTGGGCTGCAGCACCAGTTCGCTGATGTCGACGCTCAGCGCGCGCAGGCTCAGCACATGGGCAGTGATGGCCAGCGTTGGCGTGTCCAGCGACCAGCCGGGGATTTCCAGGCGCATGTCACTGCAGGCATGGCTCTGGCACAGCAGCATCTCGTTGGCGGCCAGCGGGTAGCAGGGCGCGGGCATGTCTGCGCTGCGCTGCTTGTCCCGGTACTGGCCCGACACCACCTTGACCTTGCACGACCCGCATGCCCCGCGGCGGCACGAGAAGGGCACCGCCAGGCCGCTGGCGAGCATGGCGTCGAGCAGCAAGCCTTCTGCGGCTTCGAAGCGTTTGCCCGAGGGCGACAGTTCAATGACATGGCGTTGCTGCATACACACACCTCAGGGCTGAATTGGGGGCGAGAAAGGCCTGATTGTTGCGTTAGACTAGGACCATAAGAACCTCCAGTTCTGGATAATTCACATGGTCCAGCTTCGCAAATGGCGGCCGTTGCTCAAGCTCGACGGGGCTCAGCCGCAGGCTTCGTACAGAAAGATCGTCGAGGGCTTGGTGACCGCGATCGTCGAGGGCCGCCTGCGCCCCGGCACGCTGTTGCCCGGCTCAAGGGAAATGGCGCAACTGCTTGATGTCAACCGCAAGACGGTGATCCTCGCTTACGAAGAGGCGGTTACCAAAGGTTGGCTGGAGAGCGTGCAACGCCGGGGCACCTTTGTCAGCACCCGGCTCGCTGCCGGCACGCTGGCCGCCCACAGCACGCCGCCGTCATTTGCCCTGGCGCTGCACGAGGCGCCTGCCGTTCCCTACTTCACCAACAGCGAGCAGGTGACGGCGCTGCAACATCGGCCTGGCGCGCTGTTTTTCGATAACGGCGCCTGTGACCACCGCCTGTTGCCCCAGGCCGTGCTGCATCGGTATTACCGCAAGGCCTTGCGCAACAGTTTCACCACCAACACCGTGCGCCATGGCTGCGAAAGCAGCAGCCAGTACCTGCGCAGTGCATTGGCCGACATGCTGCGCCACAACCGCAGCCTTAATGTGGGGGCCGAGCATATTTGCCTGACCCAAGGTGTGCAGATGTCGCTGTACCTCACGGCCAGCGCTTTGCTCAAGCCGGGTGACGTGGTGCTGGTCGAGCGCCTGAGCTACCCGCCGGCGTGGGAGATTTTCCGCCAGCTGGGCGCGCGGCTGGTCACCGTCGACCTGGACGAGGAAGGCTGCCGGGTCGATCAGATCGACGCGCTGTGCCGGCTGCACGACGTGCGCATGATGTACCTCACCCCTCATCACCAGTTCCCTACCACGGTCAGCCTGCATGCGGCACGCCGGCAGCAACTGCTGGAGTTGGCGCGGCTGCATGATTTTTGCGTGATCGAAGAAGACTACGACCATGAGTACCATTTTGCCGGGCGCCCTTATCTGCCGCTGGCCAGCGACCGTTCGCAACGCCATGTGATCTACATCGGCTCGTTGTCCAAGTCGTTGGGTAGTACCTTCCGTTGCAGCTTTATCGTGGCGCCACCGAATGTGATCGAGGTGCTTGAGCGCACAGCGGTGCTGACCCTGGGGCAGGGCGATGCGGTGATGCAGCGGATGTTGGCCGACCTGATCAATGACGGCGAATTGAAAAAGCACCTGCGCCGGGTGTCCACGGAGTATCGGCGGCGACGGGAAACCCTGTTGAGTGGCCTGCGCGATGCCTTTGGCGAGCAGATAGCGGTGCAGGAGCCGGAAGGCGGGTTGGCGCTTTGGGTGAAGTTTGCCGACACCCTCGACGTCGACCAGTTGGCGGCCAAGGCGCTGGAGCTGGACCTGGTGGTGCGTGGCGGCGGCCAGTTTTCACCGTTTGGCCACCGCGAGAATGCCTTGCGGCTTGGGTTTGCCTCGTTGGATGTGGATGAAATCCGCCTTGCCACCCAGCGGCTGGCGCAGGCGGCAGCGCTATAGGCAGCTTCATTCGCCCTCTGCTTGCCTCACCGTCCGAAACCCGACATGAGACGTGGCCAGGTACAGTGTCTGCGGTTGCCGTGCCGAAGGCCGATAACGCATGCACGCATCCGCCGAGCACAGGTGTGACCCGCCTTTGATCACCGCCACTGGTGTGCCGGGTTGGGCAGGGTCGTAGCTGTCGTCCAGCGCCGAGCCTTGTGGGTCGAGTGCGGCATCGCGGGCCTGATCATGCCCAGGGCGGTAGCCGCTGCGGGTCAATTCCCAGACATTGCCCCCCGCGTCGAACACGCCAAAGCCATTGGCCACGAAGCAGCCCACCGGGGACGTGCCGGTGAACCCATCGAGCGCTTGATTGTGATACGGGAACTGGCCCTGCCAGGTATTGGCCATGGGTTTGCCTGTGGGCTGCTCGGTAGCGCCCCAACTGAAATCCGCATCCTGCAGGCCACCGCGCATGGCGTATTCCAGCTGGGCCTCGGTGGGCAGTGTGCGGCCGGCCCATTGGGCGTAAGCCTGGGCATCGCGCAGGGTCACTTGCACGACCGGGTGGTTTGCCCGCTCACGCCAGTGGCTATCGGGCCCCAGCGGGTGGCGCCAGCTCGCCCCGGCAACGAACTGCCAGCCCGGCCGTAATACCTCGGCACCCTGTTTGAACACCATCGCCCCCGGCACCCGCAGCGTGCTGGGCAGGTCGGGGGCCGATTGCGCGTCGATACCCTGTTCAGCCTGGGTCACGTAACCGGTGGCCTGCACGAAGCGGGCGAACTGGGCATTTGTGACCGGGTGCACGTCGATCCAGAAGGCCGAAACCTTGGCCGGGTGCGGCGGGCCTTCTTCACTGTAGAAGCGGCTTGAGCCGAAGCTGAAGGTGCCGCCGGGCAGCCGCACCATGCCGTCGCGCCACGGCCCCTCGCGGGGCGCGGGCACACCGCTGTAACCGCTGCACAGCAGCGCCGGTGCAGGGGCTGCGGGCCAAGCCGCATAGGCGGCGGCAAGCACGCCGAGGACGAGTGCCGCGCCCCCGAGCAGCCGGGTTGTCATGGCTTGCTGACCAGCGCGGGGGAAACAGGCCGGCCCTCGGTCGTGATAACGATGTTGTTGCGCTGGGCGTAGCTTCTCCAGTCGCGCAGCAGTTCGGCCACTTGCTGGGGCTGTTGTGCGCCCAGGTCATGGTGCTCGCCTGGGTCCTTGCTCAAATCGAACAAGCGCCACGCCGGGGCTGCGTCGGTGGTGTCGAACAGCAGTTTGAGGTTGCCCTTGCGCAAAGAGGCGTTCCCGTTGATTTCCCAGCCCATGGCCTCGTCGCGGGGGTGGATCTGCGTGTCCCGGCCTTCAAGGTAAGCCAGGGCCGAGGTGCCTTGCGGTGGCACGATGTCGCGGTCGCGGTACTTGATGCCAGGCAGTGAAGCACCGGCCAGTTGCAGCAAGGTCGGCATGATGTCGCGCACGCTGGCCAGTTCTTCGCTGCGCCCGGGTTTTATCGTGGCCGGGTAGTGGACGAAGGCCGGTACGCGGATGCCACCCTGGTAGGTGGTCATTTTGTAGCGGCGGCTGGGCAGGGCGCTGACCTGGGCCCATGCCGAGCCGATCATCAGGAACGAATCAGGCCGGCCGTAGTTGTCCAGGCGGTTATCGAAATTGCGTTTGATCCATTCCGGGTCGACGCGGTTGGCGTTTTCCGGGCCATTGTCAGACATGAACAACACCAGGGTGTTGTCCAGCTCGCCGGTTTCACGCAGGTGGTCCACCAGGCGGCCCACCTCGGCGTCCAGTGCCGCCACCATCGCGGCATACACCTCCATGGTGCGTGCTGACTGTTGCCGTTGCTCCGGGGTCAGCGATGCCCAGCTGGGTACACCTTCGAGTTGTGGCTCCATCGGGAAGTCCGCAGGCACCAGCCCGGCCTTGCGCTGGCGCTGCAGCCGCTCGCGCGCGATCTGTTCGTAGCCTTGGTCATAGCGGCCACGGTACTGCGCCAGGTACGCGTCGGGCGCTTGCAGCGGCCAGTGCGGTGCGGTGTAGGCGGCGAAGGCGAAGAAGGGCTTTTGGCTTGCCTTGCCCTGGTCGATGACGTCGATCAGGCGGTCAGTGAACCAGCGGGTCGAGTAGAAGTCGCTGGGCAGTTCCACCGGCTCGCCGTTGTGGCGGAAGCTCCAGCTGTAGTTGGGCAGCAGGCCCATGTTGGTTTGCTTGAAGTGCGCCGCGCCGCCTTCCAGCAACACGTACGCCTGGTCGAAGCCGCGGTTTTGCGGCTGCTGCGCGGGCGTCATGCCCAGGTGCCACTTGCCGGCGATGTAGGTGCGATAACCGGCATCGCGCAACAACTCGGCGAGCGTGGCCACATTGGCGCCCAGCACCCCTTCATACCCCGGTTGCACCTCGCTGCCCGCCGGCAGGCGCCCACGCGACTCGGCCATCATGCCGACCCCGGACAGGTGCGGGTCGTTGCCGGACATCAGCATGGCGCGGGTGGGCGAGCAGCTGGGTGAGGCATGGAAGTCGAGCATCAGGCGTCCGTCGGCCAGCAGCTTGTCCAGGTGCGGGGTCGCGATCTCGCTGCCCAGCGCAGACAGGTCGGAGAACCCCAGGTCATCCGCGACCACGAGCAAAATGTTGGGTTGTTTAACGGTTGGCGCGGCGAACGCTTGGCTGGCGCCGAGCAGCAGCAAGCTGAAAGCGAGCAAGGGCTTGGAGGGGATCATGGGTTTCTCTTTATTATTGTGGGTTGGATGCACTACATGATTTTTTTATTTAATTATCTTGTCAAGGAATGAAGACCGGCGACGACCCTGGCTGAAACGCTTCTGTCCGGGTTCATCCAGGCAATCCGCCTAAATAGCGGGTTTAAAAACTGTTCGATCAGCGAACAGTGATCGCGCCCCGTTGTATGCGATTAGCGCTGACGGCTATTGACGGCATCATCGTTAAACAAAATAATCGTTAACAGAGTTATCCATTTTCACAACAACAAGAAAGGATATTCTGATGACGAAGCCGCTGACGGGGGCATGTCTGTCCCTGGCGCTGTTATCAATCGCCCAGCTTTCACAAGCGGCGAGCCCCCTGGAAGACAGCCGCCCAGGGCGGCCTGGTGCGCCGCGCTGGGTCGAGGATTACCGTTTTCTGGATGACCCAGGTAAAGCCCGCGATCCTTTCGATGGCCTGCGTTACCATCGCCTGTCCGATAGCGCATGGCTGCAACTGGGCGCGGAAGCGCGCTACCGCGCCGATTCACTGGACAAACCCTTCTTCGGCCTGCGCGGGATCAAAGACGATTCCTACCTGATGCAGCGCCTGCAAGCCCACGCCGACCTGCACCTGTTCGACGATGCGCTACGTGCCTTTGTGCAAGTCGAGAACACCCGCGCGTTCGGCAAGGACCTGTACTCACCGAACGACGAAAGCCGCAACGAAGTGCGCCAGGCCTTTATCGACCTGAACCATGACATTGACGGCGGGCGTTACACGGCCCGTGTCGGCCGCCAGGAGATGGCGTTCGGCAACCAGGTGTTCGTCACCTACCGCGACTCCCCCAACATCCGCCAGACCTTCGACGGCCTGCGCGCCAGCCTCAACCTCAAGGACGGGCGCAAGCTCGATGCCTTTGCGGTACGGCCGGTGAAGACCGGCGAGGACAGCTGGGATGACGGCAGTAACAACGGGGTCAAGTTCTATGGCCTGTACGGCACCCTGCCGTTGACCCAAGCCTGGAACATTGACCTGTTCGCCTTCGGCCTGGAAACCGACGACCGCGCCCTGGCGGGTGAAACCGGTGATGAACAGCGCTACACGTTCGGCACCCGCCTGTTCGGCCGCTTCCAGGCCCTGGACTGGAGTTGGGACTTGGCCGGCCAAAATGGGCATTTGGGCAACGCCTCCATTCGTGCCTGGGCGGTGTCTAGCGACACCGGCTACACCTTCAACCACCCCTGGGCCCCACGCCTGGCCATGCGCCTGGATGCGGCCAGCGGTGACGGCGACCTGGGCGATGGCAAAGTCGGTACCTTCGACCCGTTGTACCCGCGCAACGGCGTGTACGGCGAGGCCAGCCTGACCACCTTGAGCAACATCCTCGTCATTGGCCCCACCTTTGGTTTTTCACCCTGGCGCACCCTGCGTTTCGAACCCGGTATCTTCGAGGTGTGGAAACAGAACACCCACGACGGCGTATACATGCCTGGCATGAGCATCCTCGCCAACACCCGCGACACCGGCCGACACGTGGGCACCATCTACCGCGTCAACACCCGCTGGTTGGCGACGCCTAACCTGACGCTCGACCTGGACCTGAAGTATTACGACATAGGCGCCGCCATCCGCGATGCCGGGGGCGACGACGCCTCGCTGGTGTCGGTACGTGCGACCTTCAGGCTCTGACTCCTATTCGCATAACAACAAGAGGGCTGCACATGAGTGGTTCAATCGCACAATCGCACCGGCCGGTACTGACGATCGGCCTGTGTTTTCTCGTCGCGCTGCTCGAAGGGCTCGACCTGCAAGCCACCGGCATTGCCGCGCCCCACATGGCCAAGGAATTCGCCTTGACCCCCGCCATGCTGGGTTGGGTGTTCAGTGCCGGCTTGCTCGGCCTGTTGCCAGGCGCCTTCGTCGGCGGCTGGCTGGCGGACCGCATGGGGCGTAAACGCATCCTGATCCTGGCCGTGTTGCTGTTCGGGGGGTTCTCGTTGGCCACCGCGCATGCCTGGGACTACCCATCGCTGCTGGTGGCGCGGCTGATGACCGGGCTGGGGCTGGGCGCGGCGCTGCCGATCCTTATCGCCATGGCCAGTGAGGCCGCCCATGAGCGCCTGCGCAGCACGGCGGTCAGCCTGACTTACTGCGGCGTGCCGCTGGGTGGCGCCATCGCTTCGGTGATTGGCATGGCGGGCCTGGGCGAGGGCTGGCGCACGGTGTTCTACGTGGGCGGTTTTGCGCCCATTGCGATTGCCTTCGTGCTGATGGTCTGGCTGCCGGAGTCCCAGGCGTTTCGCGCCCAGGCCGCCGCCAGCGGAACGCAGAACGGGCTGGCAGCTCAACTGTTCGGCCCTGGTCGGGCGAGCCGCACACTGCTGCTGTGGCTGGCATGCTTCTTCACCCTGACCGTGCTGTACATGCTACTGAACTGGCTGCCCTCGCTGCTGATCGGCCAGGGCTATTCGCGGCCGCAGGCCGGCGCGGTGCAAATCCTGTTCAACCTGGGCGGCGCGGCGGGGTCATTCCTGACCGGGCGCATGATGGACCGTGGGCACGCTGGGCGTGCGGTGTTGATCGCCTACGCCGGCATGCTCGCCTCCCTGGCGGGGCTGGGCCTGTCCACCACCTTCGGTTTGATCCTGTTGGCCGGTTTTACCGCCGGCTATTGCGCCATCGGCGGCCAGTTGGTGCTGTATGCACTGGCCCCCACGCTGTACCCGACACACGTGCGTGCCACGGGGGTGGGCGCGTCGGTGGCCGTGGGCCGGCTGGGGTCGATGGCCGGGCCCTTGGCGGCAGGGCAGATCCTTGCCGCTGGCGCCGGGGTAGGGGGCTTGTTGCTGGCGGCCTCGCCGGGCCTGGTGGTAGCGGCTGTGGCGGCGATGGCGCTGCTGGGGCGGCGTGCACCGCACACCGAGGCTGCGGCTTCGCAAGGGGTGGCGCCATGAGCCTGCGTAAAGGGCTTATCGCCCTGTGCTTGAGCAGCTGCGCCGCACTGGCCCAGGCCGCGAGCTATGAACCGCCGCCGCTCAAGCTCGAGCCGCTGGCGCGCTTCAGCGTTGACCTGGTGGCACCGGTCTGGGAATTGGGCGCCACCAGCGGGCAGGGCAAACGGCGAATTATCCCCATCACGGGCGGGCATTTCGAGGGCCCCCGGCTCAAGGGCACCATCCTCAACAATGGCGCGGACTGGCAGGTGGTTACCCCCGAGGGCGTCGCCATCATCGACACCCGTTACCTGCTGCAGACCGACGACGGCGCGTTGATCTACCTGCGTACCGAAGGCTACCGCTTCGGCCCGCCCGAGGTGATGAAAAAAGTCGCCGCCGGCGAGGATGTCGACCCCAGCCTGTACCAGTTCCGCATCACGATGCACTTTGAAACCTCGGCCCCTCAGTACGCCTGGCTCAACCGCACGGTGGGCGTCGGCAGTGCCATGCGCCTGGGCAATGCCGTCGTCTACGACGCCTTCGAAGTTAAATAGATAATTTTGTTAATGATTAATTGACTTAACTAAATGGCCGGGCTAATGTTCGGCCAACCACAACGAACAATCAGTACAAGAGGTGTGTGATGGGCCAATACGACAACCGCTGGCAGACCGTGAAAGTCACCGTCGAGCAAGGCATCGCCTGGGTCAGCTTCAACCGTCCTGAAAAGCGCAATGCCATGAGCCCTACGCTCAACCGTGAAATGCGCGATGTGCTGGAAACCGTCGAGCAGGACGCCGACGCCCGTGTGCTGGTATTGACCGGCGAAGGCAGCGCCTGGACCGCGGGCATGGACCTCAAGGAGTACTTCCGCGAGGTGGACGCCGGCCCGGAGATTCTTCAAGAGCGCATCCGCCGCGATGCCTCCGAATGGCAGTGGAAGCTGCTGCGCTTCTACAGCAAGCCAACCATCGCCATGGTCAACGGCTGGTGCTTCGGCGGCGGTTTCAGCCCGCTGGTCGCCTGCGACTTGGCCATCTGCGCCGATGAGGCCACCTTCGGCCTGTCTGAAATCAACTGGGGCATCCCACCGGGCAACCTGGTCAGCAAAGCCATGGCCGACACCGTGGGCCACCGAGAATCGCTGTACTACATCATGACTGGCAAGACCTTCGACGGGCAGAAAGCCGCGCAGATGGGCCTGGTCAACAAAAGTGTGCCGTTGGCGCAACTGCGTGATGAAGTGGTACTGCTGGCCCAGGACCTGCTGGACAAAAACCCGGTGGTGCTGCGCGCCGCCAAAAACGGCTTCAAGCGCTGCCGCGAGTTGACCTGGGAGCAGAACGAAGACTACCTGTACGCCAAGCTCGACCAGGCGCAACTGCGTGACCCCGAGCACGGGCGTGCGCAGGGCTTGAAGCAGTTCCTTGACGACAAGAGCATCAAGCCTGGCCTGCAAGCCTACAAGCGCTGAGTGATCTTGGCGTTCATTCCCGAATAATCAGAAAAGAGGAATGCCCGATGTTCGAGGTGCCATTGTTAATTGGCGGTAAGGCCCGTGCGGCCAGCGACGGCGGCACGTTCGAACGTCGCCATCCGGTCAGCGGCGAGGTGGTGTCGGTGGTGGCTGCGGCCACCCTGGCCGACGCCGATGCGGCGGTCGAAGCGGCCCAGGCGGCGTTCCCCGCGTGGGCTGCGCTGGGGCCAGGCGAGCGCCGCGCGCGCTTGCTGAAGGCGGCCGATGCGCTGGACGCCCGGCGTGACGAATTCCTGGCCATGGCCGGGGAAACG
Source organism: Pseudomonas sp. PAGU 2196 (assembly GCF_022179005.1). NCBI lineage: Bacteria > Pseudomonadati > Pseudomonadota > Gammaproteobacteria > Pseudomonadales > Pseudomonadaceae > Pseudomonas > Pseudomonas sp. PAGU 2196. The sequence goes on from NZ_BNTL01000006.1 coordinate 73,650, forward strand.
GGGGCCAAGGCCAACTGGTACGGTTTCAACGTGATGCTGGCGGCCAACATCCTGCGCGAAGCAGCGTCGATGACCACCCAGATCCAGGGCAGCGTCATCCCCTCCGACGTGCCCGGCAGCTTTGCCATGGCCCTGCGTCAACCTTGCGGCGTGGTGCTGGGCATCGCACCGTGGAATGCACCGGTGATTCTGGCCACACGCGCCATCGCCATGCCCTTGGCGTGCGGTAACACCGTGGTACTCAAGGCCTCCGAAGCCAGCCCGGCGGTGCATGGCCTGATCGGCCAGGTGTTGCAGGCGGCCGGTTTGGGGGATGGCGTGGTCAACGTGATCAGCAACGCCCCGCACGATGCGCCGGCGGTGGTCGAGCGGCTGATCGCGCACCCAGCGGTGCGCCGGGTGAACTTCACCGGGTCTACCCATGTAGGGCGCATCGTTGGGCAATTGGCGGCGCGTCACTTGAAGCCCGCGGTGCTCGAACTGGGCGGCAAGGCACCGTTCCTGGTGCTGGCCGATGCCGACCTGGATGCCGCGGTGGATGCCGCAGCGTTTGGCGCCTACTTCAACCAGGGCCAGATCTGCATGTCCACCGAGCGGCTGATCGTCGACCAGGCCGTGGCCGATGCATTCGTCGCCAAGCTCGGTGAAAAAGTCCGCAGCTTGCGCGCAGCGGACCCTGCACAAACCGATGCGCCGCTGGGTTCATTGATCGATGCCGGGGCCGGTGAGCGCATACAGGCGCTGGTTGATGACGCCGTCAGCAAGGGCGCGACCCTGGTGGCGGGCGGTGAGCGCACGGGCAGCGTTATGCAGCCGGTGCTGCTCGACCAGGTCAACGCCGACATGAAGCTGTACCGCGAAGAGTCGTTCGGCCCCGTCGCGGTGGTGCTGCGCGCCAGCGGTGACGAAGCACTGCTGGCCCTGGCCAACGACTCCGAGTTTGGCCTGAGCGCAGCGATTTTCAGCCGTGACACCCAGCGCGCCCTGGCCCTTGCCCAGCGCCTGGAGTCGGGCATCTGCCATATCAATGGCCCGACCGTGCATGACGAGGCGCAGATGCCTTTTGGCGGGGTCAAGGCCAGTGGTTACGGCAGCTTCGGCAGCACGGCGGCGATCGACGCCTTTACCCAGCTGCGCTGGGTCACCGTGCAGCAAGGCGCCCGGCACTACCCGATCTAACCCACGCACTCACAACAACAATAGCGAATGCACCTGGGGGCCTCTCGGCCCTCGGGCGCACTAAGGCAGAGGTAGCCTTCATGGTTTGCGAAACCCTCTCCGTTGCCCAGCGTGCGCCCTTGCGCGCCGTCAAGATCGGGCAGCCTCAGGTACAGGTGCGCCAGCAAGGCGACATCCTCTACCTGGACCCTGTGGAACCACTTGCTGCTTACCCGGCACGGCTGATGGAGCGCTTGCTGCATTGGGCCGAACAGCGCGGCGAGCAAACGTTCGTTGCCCGCCGTGGTGCCGATGGCGAGTGGCAGCACATTACTTACGCCGCTATGTTGCAGCGTGTTCGATGCATCGCCACCTGGTTGCTGGATCAAGGCCTGAGCGCCGAACGCCCGCTGGTGATCCTCTCTGGCAACGACCTTGAGCATGTGCAACTGGCCTCGGCCGCACTGTATGCCGGCATCCCGTATTGCCCGGTATCGCCGGCCTATTCATTGCTGTCCCAGGATTTTGGCAAGCTGCGTCATATCGTCCAGACCCTGCAACCGGGCCTGGTGTTCGCGGCCGACGCAGCCTATGGCAGAGCCATCGATGCGGTGTTCGAGCCCTCGGTGACACTGGTGCTGGGCGAGGGCGAACTGCCAGGCCGGGCGAGCACGCCGTTCGCCGAGGTGCTGGCCACCGCCGCACACCCTTGCGCCGACCAAGCGTTTGCCGCGTTGCGCCCACAAAGCCTTGCCAAGTTCCTGTTCACGTCCGGCTCCACCAAGCTGCCCAAGGCTGTGGTCACCACCCAGGGCATGCTCTGCGCCAACCAGCAGATGCTGTTGCAGACCTTTCCGGAATTCGCCGAAGTGCCACCGGTGCTGGTCGACTGGCTGCCGTGGAACCACACCTTTGGCGGCAGCCACAATGTCGGCATCGTGCTGTACAACGGCGGCACGCTGTATATCGACGATGGCAAGCCGACGCCGCAAGGCTTTGCCCAGACGCTGCACAACCTCAAGGACATTTCCCCCACGGCGTACCTGACCGTGCCCAAGGGCTGGGAAGAACTGGTCAAGGCGCTGGAGCAGGACAGCAGCCTGTGCGAACGCTTTTTCCAGCGCATGAAGCTGTTCTTTTTTGCCGGCGCCGGGTTGTCACAGGCCATCTGGGACCGGCTTGACGCGGTGGCCGTGGCCCATTGTGGCGAACGCATCCGCATGATGGCGGGGTTGGGCATGACCGAGACCTCGCCGTCGTGCACGTTCACCACGGGGCCGCTGTCGGTCGCCGGCTACATTGGCCTGCCGGCCCCGGGGTGCGAGGTCAAGCTGGTGCCGATGGACGGCAAGCTCGAAGCGAGGTTTCGCGGGCCGCATGTGATGCCGGGGTACTGGCGCTCATCCCAGCAAACCGAAGCGGCGTTCGACGACGAAGGGTTCTACCGCAGCGGTGATGCCGTGCGCCTGTGCGACCCCGACAACCCGCAGCTTGGGCTGATGTTCGACGGGCGTATTGCCGAGGACTTCAAGTTGTCCTCCGGGGTGTTCGTCAGCGTCGGGCCCATGCGCACCCAGGTAATCCTGCAGGGTGCCCCTTATGTGCTGGACGTCGTGGTACTGGGCCCTGACCGCGAATGCCTGGGCTTGCTGATCTTCCCGCGGTTGCCAGAGTGCCGGCAGTTGGCCGGGCTTGGCGACCAGGCCAGTGACGCCCAAGTGCTGGCATCGCCTGCCGTGCGGGACTGGCTGTCGAGCCTGTTGGCCAGCCTCAACCGAGGCGCCACGGGCAACGCCAGCTTTATCCAGTTCGCGGGCCTGGCCGACGAAGCGCCGTCCATCGACCGCGGCGAGATCACCGACAAAGGCTCGATCAACCAGCGTGCGGTCCTGCAACTGCGCCAGGGCCTGATCGACAGCTTGTACGCCGGGCAGGGGCCGTTACGTGTAGACGCGCCATGACGGCCCGGGGGCAATTCCGCGCGTTTGCGGCGACCGCGTTGCTCGATGGTATCCGCACGCCGTGGGTCGATCTCAATGGCGCATTCGGGTTGGTCTCGCCGACCGACCTGGGCATCAAGGCCGGCCGCGCAGTGTTGCAGCGCGCTGGGCTGGAGGGGCGCGACGTCGACAGCGTACTGGCCGGCTCCATGGCCCAGGCTGACTTCGACGCCTACATGCTGCCCCGGCATATCGGGTTGTACTGTGGCGTCGACCAGGCGGTGCCGGCGCTGATGGTGCAACGCATCTGCGCGACCGGTTTCGAACTGTTGCGCCAGGCGGGTGAGCAAATCCAGGCGGGGGAGGCGGGCGCGGTGTTATGTGTGGCGGCCGAGTCGATGTCACGTAATCCGATCGTGGCCTACACCCACCGTGGCGGTTTTCGCTTGGGCGGCGAAGTCGGCTTCAAGGACTTTCTCTGGGAAGCCCTGTTCGACCCCGCTGTTGGCATCAGCATGATCCAGACCGCCGAGAACATCGCCCGGCACTGTCACATTCCCCGGGCTGCCGTAGACGCCTGGGCGGCCCAGAGCTTCGCGCGGGCCATGGCTGCGCGGGCGCGAGGGTGGTTTGCCGACGAGTGCGTCAGTGTTGGCAATGAAGTGTTCGAAGCGCCCGGCTTGCAGCCACGCGGCATTCGCCTGCCGCGTGGCGTTGAAGCCGTCTCCGAAGACAGCCACCCGCGCGCGACCGCGTTCGAGCGTTTGCAGCAACTCCCCCCGATTTACCCGCAGGGAGTGCAAACCGCGGGCAATAGCTGTGCGGTGGTGGATGGCGCAGCGGCGGTGCTGATGTGTTCGGCAGACCAGCTGGCTGGGCGCACGCCGATGGCCTGGTTGCGGGCCAGCAGTGTTGTGGGCGTGGCGCCTGAGCTGATGGGGCTGGGCCCGGTGCCGGCCATCCGCTTGCTGCTGGAGCGTGCAGGCCTGGCGCTGGACGCCATCGCCTGCTTTGAAATCAACGAAGCCCAGGGCGCGCAGATTGTAGCGGTGCAGCAATCGCTGGGCATCGCGCCGGAACGGCTGAATGCCTGTGGCGGCGCTATCGCCCTTGGCCACCCGCTGGCCGCAACTGGCCTGCGCCTGGTGATCAGCGTTGCGCGGCAATTGCGCGCCAGTGGCCAGCGCTATGGCGTGGTATCGGCCTGCGTCGGCGGTGGCCAGGGCATGGCCTTGCTGTTGGAAAACCCACTGGCCAAGACCTGAAAAGGAGGTTCACGTGTCTACCTATCGCGCTCCGCTGCAAGACATCCGTTTCGTGATCGATCACTGGCTGCAAGCACCAGCGGCCTGGGCTGAATCCGAGCGGTTTACCGGCGTTGACAGCGCGCTGGCTCTCCAACTGTTGGAGGAGGGCGCGCGCTTTGCAGAACACCAGTTGCTGCCGTTGAACATGAGTGGCGACCGCGAAGGCTGTAGCTTCCACGCCGGCAAAGTGACCACCCCGAAAGGTTTCCGCCAGGCCTACCAGCGTTACGTGGAAGGTGGCTGGCCAGGGTTGACCTGCGCAGTGGAGCACGGCGGCCAGGGCCTGCCGCTGCTGCTCGGCGCGGCGCTGCACGAAGTGATCTACGCCTGTAACCATGGCTGGGCCATGTACAGCGGCATCGCCCATGGCGCCTACGAGTGCCTGCGCACGTTTGGCTCTGCCGAGCTGCGCCAGGCCTGGCTGGGCAAGATCGTCAGCGGTGAATGCCTGCCCACCATGTGCCTGACCGAACCCCAGGCCGGCAGCGATGTGGGGCTGCTACGCACGCAGGCGCGGGTGGCTGAAGCGGGGGCTTATCGACTGACGGGCAACAAAGTGTTCATTTCGGGGGGCGAGCACGACCTCACCGACAATATCGTGCACCTGGTATTGGCCCGGCTGCCAGATGCGCCTGCGGGCAGCCGTGGTCTGTCGTTGTTCCTGGTTCCCAAGTTGACTGAGCACGGCCAGCCCAACGGCGTTCATTGCACCGGCATCGAACACAAGATGGGCATTCACGCCAGCGCCACTTGCAGCCTCAGCTTCGACCAGGCTCAAGGCTGGCTCATCGGCCAGCCCCATTGCGGCTTGGCTGCGTTGTTCGTGATGATGAACAGTGCCCGCACCTACGTCGGGCTGCAGGGCTTGGCCCACGCCGAAAGCGCCGGGCAGCGTGCCTTAGCTTATGCGCAGGCGCGTGTGCAAATGCGTGCGGTGGTGCGCCCTGAAGGTGCTCAAGCTGCTGCAGCGGACCCGGTGGCCTTCCACCCGGCCGTGCGTCAGGTGTTGTGGCAGTCTCGGGCGCTGACCGAAGGCATGCGCGCCATCGGCTATTGGAGTGCCCATCTGCTCGACCTTGCCGAGCAGTCGCAAGGGGCGGCCCGTCACACCCTGGAGGCCCGGATCGGCTTGCTCACGCCCGTGGTCAAAGCCTTTTTCACCGAGCAAGGGTTCCAGCTGGCCAGTGACGCGTTGCAGGTGTTTGGCGGCTACGGCTACGTCACCGAATCGGGCATCGAGCAGACCGTGCGCGACAGCCGCGTGGCCATGATTTACGAGGGCACCAACGAGATCCAGGCCAACGACCTGCTCGTGCGCAAGGTGTTGGGCGACCGTGGCGAGGCGCTGGAAGCGCTGCTCGACCACGTGCTGGAAGATGCGGGCTTGGCGAGTGACGCCGAAGGCAGGCGTTGGGCGCAGCAGTTGCACGTCGCCAGTGAAGGATTACGCGCTTGGGTGCGTGGGCTTGTGCGGCATGATGACAGGGAATATGCCTACCGGGCAGCGGGTGACTTCCTACAAGCATTAGCGATGGTGTTGCTCGGCCATGCCTGGGCCCGGGCGGCACGCTTGGCGTTGATGCAAGTGGAGCAACCGTTCTACCGGCGCAAACGTCAGACGGCGGCGTACTTCTTTGACCACGTGTGGTTGCGTTTTGAGTACCGGTTGCAGTGCCTGCAAATGGCCGAACTACCGCTGCCGTTTGTGGATGAGCTGTAAGAGGCTTACGCATTCCGTGTAGGAGCAGCCTTGTGCTGCGAAGAGGCCCGTGACCAAACCGGGAATTTTCAGGGCTGCTACCGGCCTCTTCGCAGCACAAGGCTGCTCCTACCAGGACCCCGCATGACTGGAGAGTGAGGCAGGGCGAGCAGGTTTCTCGGACCTTTGTACGGAGCCCAGCTCATAATCGATTCGCGTCAACCTATCATTTTTACCAGTAGACGATCATCACTATCCGGTGTGTCATTCAAGGGCGTGCAAAGCGCACAGTGAAGTGCATTCTCTCTTGAGAAATGGAGATTAATAGATGCGTGTACATTGTGTAGGGTTGATAATGCTGGCGATGATCGGGCCTGTACAGGCATGGCCTGAGCTCAATAGATACGGTAAGGAAATAGAGAGAAAAGTTACATTGCGCTATCAAGCTTATGTAGAGTCCTGTCCGAATAATCGCCCGGCTTACGAATGCTCCGGTCTATTGATAAGAGGTGTGGGCGATCCGCGTGGAAAGCATTTTAACGCGTGGGATCCCCCCCGGAAGGGAGCAACGCACGATACCTCGTTTAGTTACGTGCGCATCGGTATATCCTTTGAACGGTTAGCGTATGAATACACCAATGGTTATATTGTGTCACCGCCAGGTCAAGAACAACCAGGTCAATTGAAGTTGCAGCCAACCTGCGTCTATCCCGTTGATGGTGCCTCGGACAAACGCTCAGACAAGGGTTGTGGAGCGTACGAGGACAAGAAGGACAGCAGTGCGCCATGTGTGGTGTCGAGTGACATTGTCACAGGTGCCAAGGCCTGGTTTGAGGCCCATTCACCCATTGATGATAAGGACTACGACACGCGGTGCGCGTTCTCCCTTAAGGGGCCTGATGTAACGGGGGCGTTCATGACGGCACTGGCGGTCGTTGAGCGGGCGTCCGAAAAGACCACCGTGCCTAATGACTTCAAGGTGACCTCGTGGACGGCTGAAACAGCCGGAGCGCTTCCCGTTGAAGCTTTTTTCTATAATGTGAAGGATAAGGAAATTGGGCTACCCATTGCACAATTTAATCAGTGCCGATTCAACCTCGTGACGGGGCGTAAGGTTCCTATTCTGCGTAGGATGGTACTTCAGGCAAATCTCGAACCCTTCGACGACAGGATCGCAAAGGTTAACCCACCGCTGGCTGAAGTGTACCCAGCGCTCAAAAACATGGCCTTTGAACATAGCACGTTGAGGGCGGCAGTCAAAAGCATCGCGCCTAGGGCTGAAGGTTCGACGGCGTATAATTCCTTTTCTTATTATTCGCAAGATCAAGTAGATGATCAGCGCTGCGGCGAGGTGCTGAGTGCTACAGCGGCTTGACGGTGTGCTGACGCTGTGAACGCAGTGGAGCTGTTCGTAAAAAGTTTAGGTGGTGACTGTTGCTAAGGTGGCGAAATCCTTCTTGTGCCAAAGGTGATAGCTTAATATGGACAATCAATCTGCAGAAAATAACCCGCGCTTCGTTCTTCTTAATAGTGCAGTAGGTAACGTGCGCTTGGAGTTTGCGAGCCAACATTCACTCACCCTTGGCAGCGATGGGCCGCTCACCACGCTGTTTCAAGACGCTGAGCCTAAGGACATGCCAGATTACCTTGCTGCTGGCTACAGTGGCACGCTGGACCTTGCCAAGCGCCAATTCAGTGAAGCCTGCGCGCCCACCTTCATGGGTACGAAGCAAACGGCCACCTCCCTGCACATCTACTCGGCGGCCGGCCAGTTGCTCAGCTTCGACGACATTACGGGTACTACCACAACGTTCACCTACGACACCAACCACCGCGTTGTCAGTTCAGCCAGTTCGGCATGCCAGACAACCAGCACCTACAACGACGAAGGCCAGCTCACTCAGGAAACCATCAAGGATGTCTGCAGCGGCGCGTTGATCACGGTGAGTTACGCCTATGACCCGTCAGGCAATGAAACTACGCGCACCTTCTGTGGCGACGGCTTTCCTACGCTGAGCCTTGAACGAACGTTGCTTAGTGATGGGCGGCTGCAGCAGTCTGTGCTAAAGGTCGATGGCAAGGAGTACCGCAGCGACCATTACACGTACGACAGCGATCAGCGTCTGCATAAATGGTACTGCACGGGCGAGAATGCGCCCGTCAGCAGCAGCAACAAAGCCTATACCGAGCAGATATTTACGTACGACACCGATGGCAACGTTGTTTCGCGCAGCCACAAGTCGAGCAAGGGGCCAGGTGTTTCTACTTACGGCTATGACCCAGACCGCCCAGGTGCACTGATCTCATCGAACGGCGAGCCGCAAGTCAACGATCAACGCGGCCGCACCTTGAAACGCAGCAAGCGCAAGCTCGGTTATCACGCCAATGGACAGATCAAGTCATACAGCAGCCAGTCAGGGGGGGAGGGCGCGGATTACCAGTTTGCCTATGACATTCAGGGGCGGATCAGGGAAGTGGTGCTAGGTGAGCAGCGGGAGGTGTATCACTACCGGGAAGGGTCGATCTATGCCGTTCAACAACTGGGCGATCACTTTACCGGCAAGGCAGCGAAACGGCGGATGGTGCTGCTTAATAACAGCCCCTCGTGCTTTTTGCAGCAAATCACAGAGGCCACTGATGACGTGTGGGAATCAACGACCTGCACGTTCGAACTGCGCGATGCTGCGGGCACCGTGTTCGCCAGCCTTAAGCACGGCCAATCTACCGCCCCGGACTATTACAGCTACCTGCCCTATGGGTTCCGCGTTCGCGACTTAGCATCCACTACCTGGCTGGGTTTCAAAGGCGAACCGCTTAACCCTTTGAGCTTGTACCACTTGGGCAATGGTGATCGTTTGTACGATGGGCAGCTGCACCGCTATCAGGTGCCTGAGGGTGCAGGTCTGCTTGCTACTCAAAATGGCTCGTCGTACGTGTACTGCAAGGGCGACCCGATGAATGAGCCGAAGCAGGCGCCGACGAGCTAAAGTTGAACATCCATGCCGAGTGATCAAGCGGCAGCGCGGTACAGGTGGCTGCGGCTCCAGCCTAAGCACAGCTGATGCGTTGTCTAGTCTGGCCTCTTCGCGGGTTAACCCGCTCCTACCCAGACCGCGCATGACCGCTGCGAAGAGGCCCAGCTGTAAAACTTCGGAGAGAGAAAATCAGATTTAACCCCTTCCTTGTAGGGCATTTCCCAAACATACTCCTGCCACCTTTTTTCCGTTGCGGCCCTTCGGGTACCGCTCTAGTCTCGGCCTGTCGTTGCACATCAACGACACAGCTTTGACAGGCTGTGACGGTTAAAAATTGCATGCGGTCAGCCTCTATGGCGGCTGTACGTGCGGGCACGCTTGCGTGCGCCGGAACTTTTGCGATTTTTCCGCCGGTCTGTCAACCCACGTACAGCTGCCACCCTACTGTTTGACAGCAGGCAGGTGGCGGCATCGTTAACGGAAGAATCATCATGTTAAAACTTGTCCCCGATCCACCCCACAACCACCATTCCCTCGAAGACACCCTCATCCAGGCAGCGGACTACGCCCTGTGCGCGCAGTCCGTGGCTAATCAGGCCATTCTCCTACAGCCCAAATCGCCCGTGTCGATCTTGATGATGGCGACGATGCATGAGCTGGAGGCACTGCGTGTGCTGCTTGAATCGGCGTTGATCCAGGTGCAGATGCCGGCGCATCAGCCACGGACCCAGCATTAAGCCACAGGTAATGAGTTGCCTGTTCGGGCCTCTTCGCGGGGCAAGCCCGCTCCCACAGGTATACACGGGCCTTGAGACCTGCGGTGTACCTGTGGGAGCGGGCTTGCCCCGCGAAGAGGCCCGAACAGGCGGTGAAATTTCAGGGAGACCGAACAATGACCACAGACGCCAACAAAGCCTCAACCACGGTCGGCAAGACCAAGTTCTACCAAGGTGAAAAAAAGACCCAGCCGCTGTTCTGCATCGAGCCCGGCATCCCTTGCCAAGACGCCCGTGAGCAAGCCTCAGAACTGATGGGCGTTGTGCGAGACCTGACCATCGCCGGCGTAATGGACGACAACCCGCAGCTGATCTGGGCCTCACATTATCTAAGCGCTTTGGCCAAGGCGCTGATGGATGATGCCGAACTGGGGATGCGTTAAGGCGCAGGCGTACAGGGCCTAATAGACCTTGCGCAGCAGGGCAAGCAACTGCCGCCGCTCGTCATCATCCAAATTGGCCGTAGCGGCACGGTCACTCTCTTCAGCTACCCCATACAGCGTTTTCAGCAGCTTCTCACCCGCTTTGCTCAGGTACAGGCCATAAGAGCGCTTGTCTGCCTTGCTGCGCACGCGCAGGGCCAGGCCCGCTTCTTCAAGCTTGTTGAGCAGCGGCACCACTTGGGGCGGCTCGATGTTCAACGCTTTGGCCAGCTCGGCCTGCGTAGGGCCTGGGTTTTGCGCGATGATGGCCAACGCAGAAAACTGTGCAGGCCGCAGGTCGTAAGGCGTCAGGCACTCGACAAGGTGCTGAAACACCTTCATCTGCACGCGGCGCAAGGCGTAGCCAACCAGATCATTCAGGTCGGTCGGCGCAGTGGCCTCGCTGCTGTCGGCGCCCGGTTGCAGTGCAGGGGATGTGTTCATGCGATCTCGTGTGTCAGCGACGGTAAGGGTAAAAAATGATTAAGAAGTATAACCGATGCTGACCCGATGCAAACAGCGCAGGGCAGGTGGCAGCCGCAACCGGCCGCCAGCCCGCAGGCTCACTCCATGGCCTCCGCTACGCCTTGGTCTTCACCCAAGAAGCCGCCACTCTGGTGCTGCCAAAGCCGTGCATAGGTGCCGTTGCGGGCCAGCAGTTCGGCGTGGGTGCCTTGTTCGATGATGCGCCCTTCATCCATCACGATCAGCCGGTCCATGGCAGCGATTGTGGACAGCCGATGGGCGATGGCGATGACGGTCTTGCCGTGCATCATCTCATTGAGGCTTTCTTGGATGGCGACTTCGACCTCGGAGTCCAGCGCGCTGGTCGCCTCGTCGAGCAGCAGGATCGGGGCGTTCTTGAGCATTACCCGGGCGATGGCAATGCGCTGACGTTGGCCACCGGACAGCTTGATGCCGCGCTCACCCACCAGCGTGTCGTAGCCGCTGTGGCCTTGGCGGTCGCTCAGCTGGTTGATGAACCCGTCGGCCTGGGCATTGGCGGCGGCCTCGCGGATTTGCGCGTCGGTCGCGTCGGGGCGGCCGTAGGCGATGTTGTCGCGAATCGAGCGGTGCAGCAGGGAGGTGTCTTGCGTGACCATGCCGATGGCGCTGCGCAGGCTGTCCTGGGTCACCTGGGCAATGTTTTGCCCATCGATGCGAATGGCGCCGTGGTCCACGTCGTAAAAGCGCAGCAGCAGGTTGATCAGCGTCGACTTGCCCGCCCCGGACCGCCCCACCAGGCCGACTTTCTCACCGGCGCGAATGTTCAGGCTCAGGCCATCGAGCACCTGCCGCTCACCGTTGTAGTTGAAGCTGACATTGTCGAAGCTCACCGCGCCGCCCGACGTCACCAACACCCCGGCATTCGGCGCATCTTGCACCTTGGGGCCACGGGTCAAGGTGGCCATGCCGTCCTGCACGGTGCCGATGTTCTCGAACAGTGAGGTCATCTGCCACATGATCCAGTGCGACATGCCGTTGATGCGCAAGGCCATGGCGGTAATCGCTGCCACCGCACCGGTGCCGACTTCGCCTTGGTGCCACAGCCACAGGGCATAGCCGCCAGCGCCGATGATCAACCCGACCACCAAGGCCTGATTGACGATCTCGAACTGGCTGACCAGGCGCATCTGGCGAAAGCCGGTCTGTTTGAAGTCCTCCATCGCCGCCCGCGCAAAGTGCGCTTCGCGTTTTGAATGCGAAAACAGCTTCACGGTGGTGATGTTGGTGTAGGCGTCCGAGATGCGCCCGGTCATCGATGAGCGCGCATGGGCCTGTTCCTGGCCGACTTTGCCCAGGCGCGGCACGAAGTACAGCAAGGCCAGCCCAAACAGCGCGACCCAGGCAATGAACGGCAGCATCAGCTTCAAGGCAAAACCGCCCGCCAGGGCGATGATGGCGATGAAGTACACGCCGATGCCGGGGGCGATTTCGATCAGGGTGAACAGCACTTCGCGCACGGCCAGTGCGGTCTGCATCACCTTGGTGGTGACACGGCCGGAAAACTCGTCAGAAAAGAAAGAAAGGCTTTGCCGCAGCATCAGCCGATGGAAGTCCCAGCGCAGCCGCAGCGGCAAATTGATCGCCAGTACCTGGTGCTGCACCATCGTGCGCAGCGCCACCAGCCCGATGCTGGTCAGCAATACGATGCCAATGCCCCATAGCACGCGGCTTTCCTGAGCCGCTTCAGCGCCGCCCGTTTGCCAGGTCGAGAGCAGGTCAACGACCTGGCCGAGAAAGGAAAACAGCCAGGCTTCGTAGATCGACACACCGGCGCTGAGCAGCGCCAGCGCCAGTACATAGCCACGCGCGCCGCGCGTGCAGGCCCACAGAAAACGCAGCAGGCCGACCGGTGGCGGCGGGGCCTCGTCGGGTGGGAAGGGGTCTAGCCGTCGTTCAAACACACGGAGCATGGTGGCCTCCTAAAAGGTCCAGTTGTACCCCGTGCTGGCGTCAGGCGCCAGACCGACATGCAAACCTTACCCCTAGGGAACCCTAGGCCAGTCTCCACCGTCGAAGCTGGCCGAGGGTGTTCATGCTTCACGCTTGCGCCGCACTCATCCCGTCTGCAGCCAGGGCATTCTTTCTAACGGCCCGGTACAGCAGGCTGGACACCATGAACCCTGCAACGGCCAGGATACTCATCAAGGTGAAGACCCAGTTGTACCCCTGCTGGCCGGGGAAGTGGTCGAGGATCGCACCGTAGATGACGTAGGCAAACATGCCCGGCGCGTAACCAATCAGGCAGCCGATACCGAAGGCGGAACCGGTGATGTGCTGGGGAATACCGACTTCGCCCATCGGCGCCCAGAACACGCCGCGCATGGAGAACACGATCAACGCAAAGGACAGGGTGGCGGCCATGCCGGCATAGATGAAGGTCGGGCTTTTCGGAATCAGCATGATCACCGCCATCAGCGGCAACAGTGCCAGAAAGGCCCACTTCAGGTAGCGGCTGGTGCTCTTGAACTGCTTGTCGGCAATGAACCCACCGGCAGGCCCGCCCAGAATCTTCAGGAAATACTGGTTGATGATGCCGTAGGCACCCACCAGCGCCACCGGCAAGCCGTACATCTCCTTGAGGTAGGGGATGAAGTAGGTCAGGCCGCAATAGACGATGTAGACCATGAACACGTTCAGGCTGACCAGCCAGATACCCGGCACCTTGATCGCCTCCATCAGGTTGGCCAGGCCATTTTTCGGCTTGGCCAGCGACGGCGCGCTGTCGCCCTTGAGCAGGAACCAGGTGAGGGTGCCGGCCAGCAGGTCGATGATCGAGTAGAACAGGATCGCTGACTTCAAGCCGCTTTCGCCCGAGCCCATGGCCACGAACACCCCCAGTGCGGCAAACGCGACCAGCGTATCGACCACGCCGCGCCCGCCTTCGAGCAGGCCGAACAGGCGCCCTTGTTCCTGGTCGTTACCCAGGTTGCGGATGGCCTTGAGCAGCGATGGCCAGAACAGGCAGTCGGCACACACGGCCAGCAGGCTGAACACGATCAGCAAGCTGCTGAACGGCGGGAAGGTGGCCAGGTACACACCCAGGCAGCCGGTGCCGATCAGGCCCAGGGGGATGAGCCTGCGCGTCTCGAAGCGGTCGGCGAGCATGCCGCCGACCACGAACAGTGCGGTGGCGATAATCGCGTTGGCGCTGAGTAGCAGGCCGATTTCAGTGTGGCTCAGGCCCATGAATTCCTGCATGGGGACGTAGAAGGCATCCTTGAGGTTCGCCAGCTTGTAGACGGTACCGCCGCCAAGGACGAGGATCAGGAATCGGAGCCATTTGGCTTTGTTCTGGGCTGTCATTGTTGTTCTCCGCAGGTAGTCGGGTCGCCAGGTTCAAGCGTTGGCCAAGGTCAGCTCGGCCAGGGTGCGAAACTCGTTCAACAGGCCGCGCACGTAGGCCACCTGGTTGTTCGCCCAACGGTGTTCGTCAGCCAGCATGCGTTCCAGGGTGAAGCCGGCCGGCAGGGGGGTGTCGCTCATTTCCCGATACGCGATGAAGGGGTCGGCCGCTTCTTGCTGTTGGCGGAAGGCCGGGGCCACGTAGTGGTTTTCCTGCTCGAGGATGAAGGCGATCACCTGCGGGGCGGTGTCGCCCAGCATCAGTAGCTCGAACAGCATGCGGGCACTGGGCAGGTCGTCATCGGCGCTGCCTTGCAGCACGCCGTAATGGCCGAAGCCGTTGTGTTCGGCCACGATGCGCACACCCTTGAGGTGGCTTTGGCGGATGTGCGGCGCCAGGTTGTGCAGGGCCTGCAGGGGTTGTTCGCAGGCATTGATCATGTTGCCAAAGTCGAACAGGGCATGCAGGCGAGGGTGGTCGAGGCGCTTGAGCAACTGGGCGATCTCGTCGCTCTTGAGCTCTTCGTGTTGCTCGAAGTCAAAGTACAGGTCGTGGGCGTCGGCCTGCTGCGCCAGGTAGTGCAGGTCGCTCTCGATGATGTCCATGACCCGCGACAGTGTGCCCTCGTAACGCGAGTAGACGCGGATGTTGCGCACCCCCAGGGCCTTGGCGATGGCGATTACCTGGTCAACGTCTTTTTTCAGCGTGCTGCTGATTTCCACATGCACGTCCAGCCCCAGCGCCTTGGCCTTGTCGGCAAATGCCTGAAGCTGGGCGGGTGTCATCTGGCTCAGACTGTTCTGCTCGCCGTCGAGCACGTGCAGGCTCAGGCCTTGCAGCTCGTGGCGATAGGCGAAGTCGAGCAGGTCGGCGGGAGTGACCCGGCCGTGGGTGAGGTTGGTCAGCAGCGGGTAGGCATGAGCAAACAGGCGCAGTTGCCCGAGGCGTTCGAGCAAGCGCTGGGCCAGTGCCTGCGTCAACACGGGGGCTGGCGCCTGTTCCACCACGTTGTGGCTCAGCAAGGCGTTGAAACGTTCCTGGATCTTATTGTTCATTAGCGTCGTTCCTGGTTCAGACGCCGGGGTCTACCGGCGCAACCTTTATCGCGCCAGTGAGGAACGTTCGATAGATCCATTATCCGCCAATCGATAGGACCACTTGCCTGGCCTCAGGCGTTAGTGGGCAGGTACCCCAGTGTGCGCAAGGCCTGGGCCAGTGCCTGGACGCGTGCCGCGGCCTGGTTTTCCGGCGTGCCGGCAAAGCCGATCAGCAGCGCAGGCGGTTGCGCATGCTGGATGCTGTAGTCGCTCAAGGGGTAGGTGTGGATGCCGTGCTCAGCCAGTTGCCGGGCGATGTCGGCATCGTTGAGCTCAGGGGGCAGCCAGGCGATCAGGTGCATGCCCGCATCGGCCGGAGTGAGGGTGAAGAAGCCGCCCATGTGCTGTTCGAGCTGTGCGATCAAGGCCTGTTGGCGTGCCTTGTACAACGCGCGCATGCGGCGGATGTGGCCAATGAAATGGCCTTGCGCCATGAAATCAGCGGTGGTGGCCTGCAGCAGCGTGGGCGGGCTGCGGTCCATGACTGCACGCAGGGTGCAGAAGGGTTCGACCAGCGCCGGCGGCAGGATAACGTAGCCCAGCCGAAGTGACGGAAACAGCACTTTGCTGAAGGTGCCGACATAGATCACCCGGGCCATCTGGTCCAGGGCATACAGGGCGGGCAGCAGGCGGCCACTGTAGCGGAACTCGCTGTCGCAATCGTCTTCGATGATCCAGCTTTGTTGTTGCGCGGCCCAGTCGATCAAGGCCTGGCGCCGCGCGTAACTCAAGGTGACGCCTAATGGGTGCTGGCGCGAGGGGGTGCAGAACACCAACCGGGCCTCAGGGCATTCGCGCAGGCCTTGCTCCACGTCGATCCCGTGTTCATCGACACGCAACGCGGTCACCCGCGCCCCTTGCGCCTGCAAGGCAATGCGCGCGGCGATGTGCCCCGGGTCTTCCATCCATACACTGTCTTGGGGGTTGAGCAGCAACATGCCCAGCAAGTTGAACGCTTGCTGCGCGCCAGACACGATCACCACCTGCCCGGCATCGCAGTCGATGCCACGGGCATCGAACACATACTCGGCAATGGCGCTGCGCAAGGCCTGCAAACCTTGCAGCTCGCCGTAGCCCAGCATCGCCTTGGTGGGCTTCAGCAGGTGCTGGTTCATCAGCCGCCGCCATATCGCCTGGGGGAAGGCTTCGTAGGTGCTGTGGCTGGGCAGGAACGAGGTCGGGGTGGCCGGGTCCCAGTCGGTGTACGAGACGCCGCGAAAATGATCGCTGCGCAGCGACAGCATCGACTGGCTCAGGTCGGACAGGCGCGGCGGCGGCTGGGGCTGCTCGGGCTCGCTGCCGCGGCTTTCCCATTCCGTGCCGACATAGGTGCCGGCGCCGGTGCGCGAGGCCAGGAAGCCTTCGGCAATCAGCTGATCGAACGCATTGAGAATGGTGATCCGCGACAACCCCAGCTCGTTGCTCAAGGTGCGGGTCGAGGGCAGGCGCACGCCACCTTGGATCCTGCCATTGAGTATCTGCTTGCGAATCTGCAGGTACAGCTGGCGGTACAGGGGGATGGCACTGGCACGGTCCAGCTCGATGGCCGACAGCAGCAAACCTGCGGCGGTTTTCATGACATGCTCGTCTGCGCAAAAAGGATTGGGCCCGAAACCGTCAGGCCACCAGAGGCCAAGGGTATCGGGCGCCTCGAGATAAGTCATCCGCAGGATGCGCGCAAACGCCGCCACAGGGTGCTGCGGCTGACACCCAAGCAAAGCGCAGCCTGGTCCATGTTGCCGTCGCAGCTGTCCAGCATGCGCCGGGCGTGCGCCGCCTCGGCGGCCTTGCCCAGGCTGCGCAGGTTATCGCTAGCGGGTAGCGGCTGTGCGGCGGCCTGCACATGCTCGAAAAATTCCGGGAAGAGCGTGGCCAGGCCGATGCCATCGGCGCCCACCAAGGCTTGGGCGCACAGCGCGGCGCGCTCGGCGATGTTGTCGAGCTCGCGGATGTTCCCTGGCCAGCGGTGGCGCAGCAGCAGGGGCAGCAGGGGTTGCAACTGCGGGGTGGCGAGCGGTGTTGCACCGTGCCGTGCGAGCAGCGCCTCGAACAGGGGCAGGATGTCTTGGAGCCGATCGCGCAGGGGCGGCACGGCAAGGCGCAGGATGTTCAGGCGGTAGAACAGGTCGGCGCGAAACTGCCCGTTGGCGATGCGCGCTGGCAAGTCGCAATGGGTGGCGGCAATTACGCGGATGTCCACCGGTGTCGGCGCGCAGCCACCCAGGCGCAGCACCTCGCGCTCCTGCAATACACGCAGTAAACGGGTTTGCAGCGGCGCGGGCATGTCGCCGACTTCGTCGAGGAACAACGTGCCACCGTGCGCCAGCTCGATCAGGCCGGGTTTGCCCCCCTTGCGGGAGCCGGTGAACGCGCCGTCTTCAAAGCCAAACAGCTCGCTCTCGAGCAGCGACTCCGGCAGGGCCGCGCAGTTGATCGCCACGAACGGCCCCTGCTGGCGGGCGCTGGCGTGGTGCAGGCTTTGTGCGAGCAACTCCTTGCCCGTGCCGCTTTCGCCGGTGATCAGTACCGTCGCGTCGGTCGCGGCGTAGCGCTGCGCCAGCTGCACGGTCGCGCGGAACGCCGGGGCATCGCCCAGCAACTGATCGAAACGATAGCGCGTCATGAACGGCTGCGCGGCAGGCGGCTTGCGGCTGCGCCGGGGCTGAATGCGCAGGTTGTCGAACGCATGGCGCAGGCTGTCGCTGTCCAGGGCCAGCACGCCCTGGGCACCGGCCGCGTCGGCCAGCTGGCACACCGTCGGTGACCCGATGATGACCTGGACACCGTCCGCGACCAGCTGCGCGACCTGCGCCCGCGCCTGTTCCAGGCGGGTATAGGTGTGCTCGTGGACCTTGAGGTTAAGCAACGCTTGCATCGCCGCCAGCCCGGGGTGGGGCTGGCTAAAGCTGAGCACGCCGACGCGCCGGGTGCGCGTGTGGGCCAGGGCGAGGGCGCGGATCAGGTCGTGCTCGCCCAGGTGCAGGGCCTGCACCGAGGTCGACAGGTGCTGGCGCAAGTAGTCAGCGGCGGCCCCGGAACACAGGATGACGTCGGCCTGCTGGCGCCTCTCCAGCTCGCGCGCCAGCGGCAGCAGCTTGCCGAGGGTGGTTTCAATCACCTCGACATGGGCCTGCTGCCGGTAGTCGGCGCTGACCTGCTCGATCAGCCGGGCCATGGGGCTGGGTGCTCCAGGGCAGCGCAAGTGGGTGACCAGCGCGACCACGCGGGGCAGGTAAGCGGCGGTGGGCATGCAGGCTCCTTGTTACAACGGGTTGACCAAATGCCCGCCATCCACGGCGAGGACGCTGCCAGTCATGAACGCACCGGCGTCACTGGCCAGCAACAGCAAGGGGCCGTCGAGCTCGCTCAATTGGCCCAGGCGGCGCATCGGCACGTGGTCCTTGATGTAACCCTGGCCGGCCTCGCTGTCGAAATAGGCCTCGTTCATCTCGGTCTTGAAGTAACCGGGGGCGATGGCATTGACGCGGATCCGGTAGCGGGCCAGCTCCAGTGCCATGGCCTTGGTCAACTGCACCACACCGGCCTTGGCCGTGCAGTAGTGGCTCAGCCCGGCCCCTACGCGCAGGCCCAGGATCGAGGCGATGTTGACGATGCTCCCGGCGCGGCCGGCCTTGACCAGGCGCTGGCCAGCACATTGGGCGACATGGAACACGCCATCGAGGTTGGTCGAGAGCATGCGCTGCCAGTCCTGCCCGCTCAGTTCGAGAAAGCGCCCAGGGTCGCCGATGCCGGCGTTGTTGATGACCACATCGACCACACCGAAGCGGGCCTCGGCCTGGTCGAAGGCCTGTTCGACACTGTCGCGTTGAGTGACGTCGAGCGCCACGGCCAACGCTTCGCCGCCCTGGGTTTCAAGTTGCTCGACCAGCGCCTGCAAGCGCTCGACCCGCCGCGCCGCCAGCACCACACGGGCGCCAGCGTCCTGGGCCAAGCGTGCGAAGTGGGCACCCAGGCCGCTGGAGGCGCCGGTTACCAAAACAGTCTTGCCTGCCAGGGAAAAAGGGGTTGCTAGCATGGAGCGTTCCTCATCTTTCAGTGAGTGGGCAGGGGTGAGAGCCCTTGCGGTCCGGTTGTGATCACAGCACTTCAAACAGGCCCGCCGCCCCCATGCCACCGCCCACGCACATAGTCACCACCACATAGCGCACCCGGCGCCGTTTACCTTCGAGCAGCGCATGCCCGACCATCCGCGCGCCGCTCATGCCATAGGGGTGGCCAATGGCGATGGCGCCGCCGTTGACGTTCAGGCGCTCAGGGTCGATGCCCAAGGTGTCGCGGCAATACAACACCTGGCAGGCGAAGGCTTCGTTCAGCTCCCACAGGCCGATATCGTCGACGTTCAGCCCATGCTGCCTGAGCAGGCGCGGCACCGCGTACACCGGGCCGATGCCCATCTCTTCCGGCGCTAGGCCGGCCACGGCGATGCCCCGGTACAGGCCCAGCGGCCTGAGGTTGCGCTGCTCGGCCAGGCGCGCGTCCATCAGCACGCAAGCACTGGCGCCGTCGGACAGTTGGCTGGCGTTGCCGGCGGTGATGCAGCCACCGTCGAGCACCGGCTGCAAGCGCGCCAGGTCGTCCAGGCGGGTCTGCGGGCGGTTGCCCTCGTCCTGCGCCAGGGTTACCTGGCGGTAGCTGATCTCGCCGGTGTGCTTGTCCTTGACCCTTTGCTGCGCGGTTACCGGCACGATCTCGGCCTCGAACAACCCAGCCTGCTGGGCGGCGGCAGTGCGCAGCTGCGATTGCAGCGCATAGGCATCTTGCGCGTCACGGCTGATGCCGTAGCGCCTGGCGACGTGCTCGGCGGTGTGCAGCATCGGCATGTAGGCGTGCGGCACCTGCTGGATAACCGCGTTGTCCTGCTCGCCCAGCGCCCATTCGAGGTTGCGCACTTGTACCGCGCTGATGTTTTCGTGGCCGGCGCCAACGGTGACGTGCATGCCATCGACGATGATTTGCTTGGCGGCGGTGGCGATCGCCATCAGCCCTGAGGCGCACTGGCGGTCGAGGGTCTGGCCGCTGACCGACACAGGCAGCCCGGCCGCCAGCGCGCTCATACGCCCCAGGTTCCAGCCGGCGGTGCCAGAGGGCATGGCGGTGCCCATCACCAGGTCTTCGATTTCGTCGGCCGCGATGCCGGCCCGTGCAACGGCCGCCTGGATGGCATGGGCGGCCAGGCTGGGCGAGCGCAGGTTGTTGAGGGCACCGCGAAAGGCCTTGCCGATCGGGGTGCGGGCGGTGGAGAGAATGACGGCGTCTTTCATGAACGGGGTTCCTTGATGGCCAGAAGAGGGCAGCTCAACGGTGTTGCGCGCGCAGCTTGCCGGTGCTGCTCGCCAGACGCCGCAGCAAGGGGGCTGGCTGCAACCACAGGTGGCCGTAGGCACCCAGGCGATCGCGCAGTTGCTCGATGCCAGCCAGCACGGTGTCCAGGCCGATGTCGCGGGCGTAATGCAGCGGCCCACCACGCCAGCCCGGGAAGCCGTAGCCGTTGACCCACACCAGGTCGATGTCACCACTGCGCAGGGCGATGCCTTCGTCGAGCAATTGCAGGCCTTCGTTGATCAGCATGAACAGGCAGCGGTCGTGGATTTCTGCGTCGCTGATGGTGCGCCGGGTGATGCCCAGCTTGGCGGCCAGTTGCGCCGCGAGCTGCACCACTTCGGGGTCTTCGATGCGTTCGCGGCCCTCGTAGCGGTAGAAGCCGCGCCCGCTCTTCTGCCCGTGGCGGCCCAGCGTGTAGAGTTCGTCGGCCAGGCGGAAGTAGCTCGGGTCGTGGGCGATCTCGCTGCGCCGCGCCTGGCGCACCAGGTAACCGACGTCGATGCCGGCCAGGTCGTACATGGCGAAGACGCCCATGGCCAGGCCGAGGTCGGTCAGCACCTTGTCCACCTGGGCCGGCGAGGCGCCTTCTAGGACCAGGCGGTGGGCCTCGCGGGCATAAGGCTCGAGCATGCGGTTGCCGATGAAGCCGAAGCACACGCCAGACACCACCGGCAGCTTGCCGATGCGCTTGGCGATTTTCAGCGTGGTGGCCAGTACGTCTGGCGCCGTGGCCCGGCCGCGCACCACTTCGAGCAGGCGCATGACATGCGCTGGGCTGAAGAAGTGCAGGCCGACCACGTCCTGCGGGCGGCGGGTGCAGGCGGCGATGCGGTCGACATCCAGGGTCGAGGTGTTGCTGGCCAGGATCGCGCCGGGCTTGCACACCCGGTCGAGGGTGCGGAACACCGACTGTTTGATCGACAGGTCTTCGAACACCGCTTCGATCACCAGGTCAGCGTCAGCCAGGTCGGCGTAGTCGAGGGTGCCTTGCAGCAGGCTCATGCGCTGTTCGAGTTGCTCGGCGGTGAGCTTGCCGCGCTTGATGGCGCTTTCGTAGTGTTTGCGGATCTGCGCCAAGCCGCGGTCCAGGGCCTCGGGCTTGAGCTCCAGCAAGCGCACGGGGAGGCCGGCGTTGATGAAATTCATGGCGATGCCGGCGCCCATGGTGCCGGCGCCGATCACGGCAACCTGGGCGATGTGGCGCAGCGCGGTGGCCGCGTCGATACCGGGAATGCGCAGCGCCTCGCGCTCAGCAAAAAACAGATGACGCAGTGCAGTGGCCTGGGGGTCTTGCAGCGCTTCGCGGAACAGCGCCTGCTCGCGGGCCAGGCCTTCGGCCAACGGCAGTTCGCAGGCCGCGCGCACGGCCGCCAGTACCCGCAGTGGCGCCCGTTGGCCAGGTTTGCGGGCAGCCAGCTGGGCCTCGTGCGTGGCGAACAGGCCCTCGGCTGGGAGCGCGGGTGTAACCCTTGGCGGGGCGGGGTTGGCGAGCTGCTCGCGGGCAAAGGCGCACGCTTGGTCGAGCAGGTCCTGGCCGGGCTCGACCAGGCGGTCTACCAGCCCCAGTGCCAGGCCTTGGCGGGCATCGATCGGTTCGCCGCCGAGCATCAGCTCCAGCGCGGGCGCCACGCCGATCAGCCGTGGCAGGCGCTGGGTACCGCCGGCACCGGGCAGCAGGCCCAGGCGTACCTCCGGCAGGCCCAGGCGGGCAGTGGCGCTGGCAACGCGATGGCTGCAGGCCAGGGCCAGTTCCAGCCCGCCGCCCAGCGCCACACCATCAATGGCGGCGATCAGCGGTTTGGCAATGCTGGTCAGCGTTTCGAGCAATTCGGGCAGGGCGGGTGCCTGCCAGGTGCGTGGGCTGCCGAACTCGCTGATGTCGGCGCCGGCACTGAACGGCAGTGAGCGCCCATGCAGGATGACTGCCTTGACCTCGGGGTCGCTGGCGGCCTGGGTGCAGGCCTGTAGCAGTGCCTGGCGCAGATCGTGGCCCAGGGCATTGACGGGGGCGTGGCACAGGCCGATCAAGGCCAGTTGGTTATCGCGGCGATAGTCGATCAGCGGCATGGGAACCTTCCTGTTGGTGTCCTGAAAAAAAACGAGGCGGCGGCCCGGAGCGTTGGCCACCGCCGAAAAACCCGCTGCCCTGGGGGACTCGGCAGCGGAGCCTGCCAGGCAGGGTCAGCGGGCGAAGGCGGCGTCGCTGATGTTCATCAGGTTGTCACTGCCCGTGCGGATCAGCGTCTCGTGCAGGCTGGCCCGCGGCAGCAGGCGCTGCAGGTAGAAACGCGCGGTCTCGCGCTTGCCCTGGTAGAACGCGACGTCGTCGCTGCCGGCCGCCAGTGCCTGTTCAGCGACGCAGGCGGCGCGCAGCCACAGGTAGCCGATCAGGGTGTAGCCGCAGAGCATCAGGTAGTCGAAGGCGCTGGCGCCGATCAGGTTGGCGTCGGTGCTGCTGGCGTCGCGCAGCCATTCGCTGACGTCGCGCCAGGCGCTGACGCGCTGTTGCAAGGCCTGGGCGAGGTCGGCCGAGGCCGAGGTTTTTTGAATGAATACTTCGATTTCGCCGAGCAGTTCGTCCAGGGCCTCACCGCCATCGGCCAGCACTTTGCGGGTCAGCAGGTCGATACCCTGGATGGTGTTGGTGCCTTCGTAGATCGCAGTGATGCGTACATCGCGGGCGATCTGCTCCATGCCCCATTCGCGGATGAAGCCGTGGCCGCCGAATACCTGGATGCCCAACTGCGCGGCCTCGTTGCCGGTCTCCGTCAAAAAGCCCTTGGCAATCGGCGTAAGCAAGGCCAGCCGGCGTGCCGCGGCCTGGCGCACACCTGGGGTGACGCCGTGGTGCAGCAGGTCGACGCCCTTGGCGCAGGTGTAGGCGAGCATGCGACCGCCTTCGGCATAGGCCTTTTGGGTCAGCAGCATGCGCCGGACATCGGCATGGCCGATGATCGGATCGGCGGGCTGGTCGGCGCGCAGGCGCGGTGTGGCACGCATCTGCACGCGGTCGCGGGCATAGGCCAAGGCCCCCTGGAACGAGGCTTCGGCGTGGGCCTGGGCCTGCTGAGAAACCGCCAGGCGCGATTCGTTGATATAGGTGAACATGGCGTTCAGGCCACGGTTGGCTTCGCCCAGCAGGTAGCCTGTGGCGCTGTCGAAGTTGAGCACGCAGGTGGCGTTGCCGTGGATGCCCATCTTGTGTTCGATAGACCCGCAACTGACGCCGTTGAGGGCGCCCAGGCTGCCATCGGCATCGACCTGGACCTTTGGCACGGCAAACAGCGAAATGCCCTTGACCCCGGCCGGTGCGCCTTCGATGCGCGCCAGCACCAGGTGCACGATGTTTTCCGTCAGGTCGTGCTCACCGGCCGAGATGAAGATCTTGCTGCCGTTGATGCGGTAGCTGCCGTCTGCCTGGGGCCGAGCGCTGGTGCGCAGCAGGCCGAGGTCCGAGCCGCAATGGGCCTCGGTCAGGCACATGGTGCCGCTCCAGCGGCCGGCGATCATTGGCGGTAGAAAACGCTGGCGCAGGGCCTCGTCGGCATGCTCGCTGAGGGTGCTGATGGCGCCGCCGGTGAGGTTGCCGTACATGCCCCAGGCGTGGTTGGCGCTGCAGATCATCTCGTGGTTGACGAAGCCCAGCGAGGGTGGCAAACCCTGGCCGCCGTAGGCTGGGTCTTTGTCCAGGCCCAGCCAGCCGTTGGCGGCGAAGCGCTTGAAGGCCTCGGCGAAGCCCGGCGGGGTGCTGACCTTGCCATCCTGCCATTGGCACCCGTGCTGGTCGCCCACGGCGTTGAGCGGTGCCAGTTCCTGCTCGGCGAACTTGGCGCCTTCCTCGACGATGGCGGCGAAGGTGTCCGCGTCGGGGGCTTCGCAGCCAGACAGCTGTTGATAGTGGCCGCTCAGGTCGAGCAGCTCCTGGGCAACGAAGGTGATATCGCGCAACGGGGCGGTGTAGCTGGGCATGCCGGACTCCTGGCTGGGTGGATTCGGCATGTTGTAGCAGGCAGGCCCCGCGCGCCGCGTCCACCCCCCCGGTGGAATGGGGGGTGGAATCGGCGTGGCGTGCGGGTGGAGGTCAGTTCAGCAATTGCAATTCGCGCGCTGAGCACAAGGCGCTGTCGCGGTCGGCCACGTCGAGTTTGCGGAACAGGTTGTTGATGTGGGTCTTGACCGTGCTCAGGCTGATGAACATCGCCTCGGCAATCTGCCCGTTGCTTTGCCCGCGTGCCATGCGTTGCAGCACCTCCAGTTCACGGCGCGACAGCGGCACGATCAACGCGCTGTCGGTGCTGTCTCGCCCTGCCAGCAGTGGGCGGAACAGGGCATTGAGGCGCTCGCGTGACGGTGGCGGGGCCGCCAGGGCCAGGCGCTCGCGAACCTGTGGCAGCAGCAATGTGCGCAAGGGTTCAAGGCACGCTTCGCCTTCGTATTGCAACAGTTGCCCGAAGCCGTATTCACACGCCAGTTGCAAGGCCTGTTCGAGGCTGTGCAGGGCCTGGTCGTGGGCGCCCCGGTCCTGGTGCAGGGCTGCGTCGAGCAACAGGGTGTCGAGCAACAGGCGGCGGTTGGTGTTCGCTTCGGCCTGGGTGTGCAGTGTCGCCTGGATCTGCCGCGCCTTGTCGCGCTGCCCCAGGTGGCGCTGCACCCAGGCATAGGCCAGCCACTCTTCAGGCAGCAACTGCTGGTCATATTGGCGGCTGCACCAGTGCCACTGGTCAAGCCAGCCGGGCAGGTAGTCGGTGTCGTTGTCACGCAGCGCCAGGCGCGCCAGCCAGGCCCCGGCCTGGCGGTACAGGGTGAACAGGCGGAACTGCAAGGCCAGCCGGCGCACTTCTTGCCAGCGCGCCTTCGCTTGGGCGGTCTCGCCCAGCGCCCAGTGCAGGCAGGCCTGGTGGTGGAACACCCAGGGCAGCGCGGCGCTGTGCGGGAAGCCCAGCGCCAGTACTTCGGCCTGGGCCAGGGCGTGGCGCGCCTGGCTCAGCTGGTTGGCTTGCAGCAGGGCCAGGCCTTTGCCCAAGTGGCGGAACAGCTCATAGAAGCGCCCCGAACTGCCGGCAGCGGGCTGCTCGGCCATGCCTTGCAGGCGTTCCCAGGCCGCTTCGCTGGCGCCTTGGGCCAGTTCGATCTGGCCCAGCAGCAGTTGCAGCAAGTTGGTGTAGCCGCTCAGCCCGAAGCCTTGCAGTTCGACCAGGGCGCGGCTGGCTTCGGCGTGGGCCGGTTGCAGTTCACCCAAGGCCGCCAGGCAGTTGGCCCGGTCGAAATACAGCACCGAGCGCGCAGCGTTGTGCTGCCCAAATTGCTGCAATGCCCGCGCAGCCAAGGCCAGGCCGTGCGCCAGGTTGCCGCCCAGGTAGGCCAGGCGGCTACGCAGGAACATCACTGTCTGCTGCACCCGCTCGGGGTGGCGCGGCACAGCGTGGCGGCGCTGCAGGGCATAGAGCTGGTGCAGGCACTGGCAGGCCTGAGTGATGTCGTTGGTGACCATCACCGTGGAGGCTTCGGTCACGGCCAGGGTGAAGCTGTCGTTGCCGGCATGGCCGGCCACCTCGTCGAGCACATCGACCAGGGTGTTGACCTTGCCTTCGCGTAACAGCTCGAAGCCATGCCGGTCGACGATGCCGAGCACGGCGTCCAGGTCCCTGGCCCGGCCGTACTGGTAGATCGCCTCGGTGAAGCGGCGCTGCGCCAGCAGCCAGTTCGCGGCTTGGCGGTGCAGTTGCCGCAGGCGCTGCGGGTCGCGTTGTTCGAGGCGTTGGTAAAGGCTGTTGCGCAGGGCAGGGTGGTAGCGGTATTCGGCGTGGCTGGCCTGGGGCATTTCGATGATCAGGTCCAGCCGCTGCAATTGGCGCAGCGCCGCCGTCACATCGGTATTGGCGGCCAGTTCACCGGCCAGCCCCGCATCGAACACCTGGGCCACGGCGGTGTGCTCAAGAAAGCCGCGCAAGGCGGTGGGCAAGCGCTGCAGGCGTTCTTCTTCCAGAAACTGCCGGGCATGGGCGTAGGCCTGACGCGTGATCGGGCGCAGGTCGCCGGGCGGCTGGCCGGTGCTCTGCAGCGCTTCGCGGTAGGCCTCGAACCAGAACAGCACGCCGCTGGGCCAGCCCTCGCTGCCGGCGCGCAGTTGGTACAGCGCATCGCTGTCCAGACGGACGTCACGGGCCAGTGCCAGCTGGCGGGTCTCTTCGCTGTCCAGGGCCAGTTCACGCGCGCTTAGCACGGCCAGCCGGCCGTCGCGGCGTAGGTGGGCCAGGGGTAACGCCGGCGGGCCTTCGCTGGCGGCGAGCAGGCGCAGTGCTGGCGGCGGGTCGTGCAGCAGGGTGTCGAGGTACTGCCAGGCCTGGGCGGCGTTGAGCAGGTGCAGGTCGTCGAGCAGCAACGTCACCGGGGCCTGGCGGGCTTCAAGGTCGGCGAGGATGTGGCTCCACAGCTGTTCGGCCTGGAGGGCCTCGCGGTGTGACGCCGGCAGCTGAAGGGCGGCGTGCAGGTGCAGCAGCAGGGCCAAGGGCTGGTTTTCGGCGCGGGTCAGGCGCAGCCATGCAAAGGGGCCGGTGAGGCGGCGGGCGAACTGGCCGAGCAGGGTGCTTTTGCCGTAGCCCAAGGGCGCTTGCAGGAGGATGACAGCGCCGTTGTCCAGCGCGCTGGCCAGGTGGTCGAGCAACCGGGTGCGCTGTAAGGCCCTGGGTGGTTCGGCGGGTGGGCGCAGCTGGTTGGGTTTGAGCGCGGGAAGGTGCATGGCGAGCAGTGCTCCGTCGGGTCAGCCAGGTATCGTAGGGGGTGGTGGGTGTTTGTCACAACATCTTTGGCGCCTGGGAGATCGAGCGCCGCCCGCGCGGCGCTCGATCTCCCAGGCGCTGCAAATGTTGTGGCGAACACATCAGCCCTGAACAACCCGTTCAAATCTGAAACCGCCCCGTTCAAATCCGCCATCGAATCAAACCCAGAAATCGCTATAAACCATTGATTAATAACAAATAATAAAACCAATAAACGACCTGGCAATCATCTTGCAATCGGCTAGTCCACGAACGACAAGCCAATTGGACCCACCATGCCCATCACCCATCCCGCGCTCCCCCCCAGCGCACGCATCGACATCCCAGACGCCCATTCACAGCTCTCTACCTACCTACAACACCAACTCGACAGCCACCCCGTGACCCTCACCCGCAGCGAGCGATTGTCAGGCGGTGCCATCCAGGAAAACTGGCTGCTCGAGGCCGAAGTCGCAGGCCAACCACAGCGTTGGGTACTGCGCACCGACGCCGCTTCCGCAGTAGCCGCCAGCATGACCCGCGAGCAGGAGTTCGCGGTGCTCGACGTGGTCCACCAAGCCGGTGTCAACGTACCCAAGCCCCTTTGGCTGTGCCCGGACCCGCAGGTCATCGGCCGCGACTTTTTCATCATGCAGGCGCTGGCCGGCACTGCCAGTGGCCACCGCCTGACGTCCGCACAAGACGCACCCCAGGGCAACCCGGCATTGTGCCGGCAGTTGGGCGCCAACCTGGCGCGCCTGCATCAGGTACGCCCGCCGCAGCAGGCGCTGGCGTTTCTGCCCGCCGCTGCACCCGACACGGTGCAAGCCAGCGTCGACCAGTACCGCCAGTTTCTGGATGCCCTGCCAGGCAGCCACCCGTTGCTGGAGTGGGGCTTGCGCTGGTGTGAGCTGAACAAGCCTGCGCCCTTGCCCACGTGCCTGCTGCACCGCGACTACCGCACCGGCAACTACATGGTCGAGGCCGGTGCACTGACCGGCGTACTGGATTGGGAGTTCGCTGGCTGGGGTGACCCGCGTGAAGACCTGGGCTGGTTCACCGCGCGCTGCTGGCGCTTCGGCCGGCCGGACCTGGAGGCGGGCGGCATCGGCCATCTGGAGGACTTGCTCGCCGGATACCGCAGCGTGTCGGCGCTGGAACTGGACAGCCAGGCGCTGCGCTTCTGGCAGGTCATGGCCCACCTGCGCTGGGCGGTAATCGCCCTGCAGCAGGCCGAACGCCATGTGTCTGGCCAGCAACGCTCGCTGGAGCTGGCGCTGACCGGGCGGATGGTCAGCGAACTCGAACAGGAAGTCCTCTTGCTCACCCGTGGAGGCCACGCATGAAACAGCCCGATGCCCGCGACCTGCTTGTGACGGCGCGCGACACCCTGCTCACCCATTTGCTGCCGGCGTTGCCGAAAGGGTTGCACTACCAAGGCCGGATGGTCGCCAGCGCCATGTTGATCGCCAGCCGTGAACTGGCGCAGGCGGCGGACTGTGCCGAGGTCGAGCGCCAGGCCCTGGAGGCCTTGCTGGCGCAGCACGGCCAGGCAGCGACGGGGCTTGAACAGGCCCGTGCGTTGCTGGCGCGGCGCATTCGCCAAGGCGCCTACGATCAGGACCCAACACGGTTACTGGCGGCGCTGCGGGCGATCAACCGGGCGCAGTTGAGCATCAGCAACCCCAAGGTGCTGGCCCATGACTGACCAGCCCGCCCAGCGTCGCCGCTGCTACTTGGTTCGGCATGGCCATGTCGATTACTTCGACGCCGATGGCCGGCCCCTCGACCCGCGCCATGTACCGCTGTCGGCGCAAGGCGTAGTCCAGGCCCAGGCGTTGGGCCAGGTGCTGGCGCACACCCGGTTCGACCGGGCGGTGTGTTCGGACTACCCGCGCACCCGCCAGACCCTCGACCAACTGCTGGGCCCGCGCACCTTGGCAGTGGAGCAGCGCGCCGCCTTGCGCGAGGTGCGGGCCGGCCGCCTGCGGGAAATCCCCCCAGGCTGCCTGCACCGCGAAGTGGCCCAGGCCTATCACCTGGCCGACCGCCCCGGCGCCGCCTTTTTGCGCGGCGAACCTTGGGTGGCGTTCCAGCAACGGGTGCTGGACAGCTTCCAGCAATTGCTGGCCGAGCCCGGCTGGACATCGTTGCTGCTGGTCAGCCACGACGCCGTCAACCGCATCCTCCTGGCCTGGGCCAGCGGTGCCGGGCTGGGCGGGCTGGCCGCCTTCGAACAAGACCCTGCTTGCCTGAACATCGTCGATATCGACATGGCCGGCACGCAAGCACAGCACGCGTTCATCCGCACCCTCAACTACACCCCGTACGACCCCGGCAAGGCCTCGATCGACAAAACCGTGATGGAGCACCTGCATGCCGCCATCGACCCGCGCCGCCTGCACGCCTGAGCCTTTCCCTCTACAAGGAACCCCACCATGCATTTCGCCCTTTCCGCCGAGCTGCTCGCCCTGCAAACCAAGACCCGGCAGTTCATTGTCGAAAGCGTCATTCCCCTGGAGCACGACCGCCGCCAGACCGCCCACGGCCCATCGCCCGAGCTGCGCCAGGCGCTGCTCGATCGGGCCCGCGAGCACGGCCTGCTGACCCCGCATGCCGCGCGTGAAATGGGCGGCCTGGGCTTGAACCATGTCGAGAAGGCGATCATTTTCGAAGAAGCGGGCTATTCGCCACTCGGCCCGGTGGCCCTGAACATCCACGCCCCGGACGAGGGCAATATCCACCTGTTGGAGCAGGTGGCCACGCCGGCGCAAAAAGACCGCTGGCTGCGGCCACTGGTGCAGGGCCATATCCGCTCGTGCTTCGCCATGACCGAGCCCAGCCCGGGCGCCGGCTCCGACCCCTCGATGCTGACCACCTTGGCCGTGCGTGACGGTGACGACTACATCATCAATGGCCAGAAATGGTTCATCACCGGGGCTGAAGGCGCGCAGCTGGCGATCATCATGGCGCGCATGGAAGACGGCAGCGCGACGATGTTCCTGACCGACACCGACCGCCCGGGCTTCATTCTGGAGCGCATGATGGACTCGCTGGACAGCTGCTTCGCCGGCGGCCATGCGGTGCTGCGTTTCGAAAACCTGCGGGTGCCGGCCAGCGATGTGCTCGGCGAAGTGGGCAAAGGCTTCCGTTACGCCCAGGTGCGCCTGGCGCCAGCGCGCCTGACCCACTGTATGCGCTGGCTGGGCCAGGCCCGCCGCGCCCATGACGAGGCCTGTGCCTACGCCAACCGCCGGGTCTCGTTCGGCAAGCCGCTGGGCGAGCACCAAGGGGTGGGCTTCATGCTCGCCGACAACGAGATGGACCTGCATGCCACGCGCCTGGCGATCTGGCATTGCGCCTGGGTGTTGGACCAGGGCGAGCGGGGTAACGTCGAGTCGAGCATGGCCAAGGTGCTTAGCTCGGAGGCGATCTGGCGGGTGATCGACCGCAGTGTGCAGGTGCTGGGCGGGCAGGGCGTTACCGGCGAGTCGATCGTCGAGCGGATCTTCCGCGATGCCCGCAGCTTCCGCATCTATGACGGCCCCAACGAAGTGCACCGCATGAGCCTGGCGAAAAAGATCCTCGCCCGCGCGGCCACAGGGGCCGCCAAATGAAGCACGACAGCTATCAGGACCAGGTGGTGATGATCACTGGCGCGGCCAGTGGTTTCGGCGCATTGCTGGCGCAGCGCCTGGCGGTGATGGGCGCCAGGCTGGTGCTTGGCGACCGCGAGGTGGCCGGCCTTGAGCGGGTCGCCGGGGCCCTGCGCGAGGCTGGCGCCACGGTACTTGCCGTGCCTTGCGACGTAACCCGTGAGGTGCAGGTCAAGGCCATGGTGGAGGCGGCCCTGGCGCGGTTTGGTCGCCTGGATGTCGGGGTCAATAACGCGGGCATCCTGACGCCGATGAAGCGCTTCGTCGACACCACAGAAGACGAGCTGGACCGCAGCCACGCGGTCAATACCAAGGGCGTGTTCTTCTGCATGCAGCAGCAGATCCGCCACATGCTGCCCCAGGGCGGCGGGGTGATCCTCAACATCGCCTCCATGGCCGGGCTGGGCGGGGCGCCCAAGTTGGCCGCCTATGCGGCGGCCAAGCACGCGGTGGTCGGGCTGACCCGCACCGCAGCGGTGGAATATGCCCGCCAAGGCATTCGCATCAATGCCCTGTGCCCGTTCTACAGCGCCACACCGATGGTTACCGCCAGCGAAGTCGCCGAGCAGCAAGCGATGCTGGCCCAGGGTTCACCGATGAAACGCCTGGGCACGCCTGAAGAAATCGTCGCGGTAATGCTGATGCTGTGTGCCCGCGAAAACAGCTACATGACCGGCCAGGCCATCGCCGTCGACGGCGGCCTTTCGGCGTTCTGAGCCCCTGCGCCAGGCGCGCTGTCATCAACTGTAAAACCGTTGTCGTCCGATGATAAGCGGCGCTTGGCGCAACGGCCTAAATTGCCCCTCAAGACGCACTTTGTGTGCTCAACAACAATGACAAGAAGGGAGATTGGCATGGCCAAAGCGGTACGTTTCTACGAAACCGGAGGGCCTGAGGTCCTGCGTTACGAAGACGTCGACGTCGGCGAGCCCGGCCCAGGGCAGGTGCGCCTGCGCCACGTGGCGGTTGGCCTGAACTACGCCGACACTTATTTTCGCAATGGCACCTACCCGATCCCGCTGGCCAACGGCATGGGCGTGGAAGCGTCGGGTGTGGTGCAGGCGGTAGGTGAGGGCGTCAGCCATGTGGTGGTCGGCGACCGGGTGACCTACACCGGCTTCCTCAACACCCTCGGCGCGTACAGCACCGAGCGCCTGATCCCCGCTGCGCCGTTGATCAAGCTGCCGGAAACCATTTCCTTCGAGACGGCGGCCGCCATGACCATGCGCGGCCTGACGGCCTCGTACCTGATGCGCCGCCTGTACGACTTCAAACCCGGTGACAGCATCCTGCTGCACGCGGCGGCCGGTGGCGTCGGCCTGATCGTTTCGCAGTGGGCCAAGCTGCTCGGCCTGACCGTGATCGGCACCGTCTCCACCGACGCCAAGGCGGCAGTGGCCCGCGCCCATGGCTGCGACCACACCATCAACTACAGCCACGAAGACGTCGCCCAGCGCGTGCGCGAGCTGACCGATGGCGTAGGCGTCAACGTGGTGTTCGACAGTGTCGGGCGCAACACCTTCATGGGCTCGCTGGACTCGCTCAAGCGCCGTGGCCTGATGGTGTGCGTGGGCACCGCGTCCGGCAAGATCGAACCGTTCGACCCGCAGTTGCTGGCGATCAAAGGCTCGTTGTTCATGACCCGGCCGGCCCTGGCCGACTACATCGCCGACCCGGCAGAGAAGACCCGCCTGGCCACCGAGCTGTTCGACCATGTCAGCAGCGGCCGCATCCGCATCGAGATCAACCAGCACTACGCCTTGCAGGATGCGGTGCAGGCGCACCGTGACCTGGAGTCGCGCAAAACCACCGGCTCGTCGATCTTCGTCATCTGAGGGCACTGCCATGCAAGTCGAACAACTGACCTGCGCCATCGGTGCCGAACTGGTCGGCGTCAGGCTGGCCGATGCCATTCACGATGACGGCCTGTTCGCCGAGATTCGCGCCCAGCTGCTCAAGCACCGGGTGCTGTTCTTGCGCGACCAGGCCATCAGCCGCGCCGAGCACGTGGCGTTCGCCCGTCGCTTCGGTGAGCTGGAGGATCACCCCGTCGCTGGCAGCGACCCAGAGCACCCGGGCCTGGTGCAAATCTACAAACGCCCCGACCAGCCGGCCGACCGCTACGAAAACGCCTGGCACACCGACGCCACCTGGCGCGAAGCCCCGCCAATGGGCTGCGTGCTGCGCTGCGTGGAATGCCCGCCGGTGGGCGGCGACACCATGTGGGCGAACATGGTGCTGGCCTACGACAACCTGCCGGCCGAGATCAAGGCCCGCATCGAGGGCTTGCGCGCCCGCCACAGCATCGAGGCCAGCTTCGGCGCCGCCATGCCGACCGACAAGCGCCTGGCGCTCAAGGCCCGCTACCCCGATGCCGAGCACCCGGTAGTGCGCACCCACCCGGAAACCGGCGAGAAGGTGCTGTTCGTCAATGCCTTCGCCACCCACTTCACCAACTACCACACCCCCGAGCGCGTGCGCTTCGGCCAGGACGCCAACCCCGGCGCCGCCGACCTGCTGCGCTACCTGGTGAGCCAGGTGTACATCCCCGAGTACCAGGTGCGCTGGCGCTGGTCACCCAACAGCATCGCCATCTGGGACAACCGCAGCACGCAGCACTACGCCGTCATGGACTACCCGGCCTGCCACCGCAAGATGGAGCGGGCCGGGATCATGGGCGACAGCACTTTCTGAACAGACAAGAACAAGACTGAGGATCAGACATGCAATTCTTCGACGACTCGCTGCACCCGGAAAACATGGAAAAGGTAGTCATCACCGTGGCCCCCTATGGCCCCGAGTGGATGCCCGACGATTTCCCCCAGGACATTCCGGTGACCATGGACGAGCAGGTGCAAAAGGCAGTCGATTGCTACGAAGCCGGCGCCACTGTACTGCACCTGCATGTGCGTGAACTCGATGGCACCGGCTCCAAGCGCTTGTCCAAGTTCAACGAGCTGATCGCCGGGGTGCGTGAGGCGGTGCCGGACATGATCATCCAGGTCGGCGGCTCGATTTCGTTCGCACCGGAAGGCGAGGGTGAAGCGGCCAAGTGGCTGAGCGACGACACCCGCCACATGCTGGCCGAGCTGACCCCAAAGCCTGACCAGGTGACGGTGGCGATCAACACGACCCAGATGAACATCATGGAGCTGCTGTACCCCGAATATCTGGAAGGCACATCGCTGGCCAACCCTGGGATCCAGGCCGCCTATAGTGAAATGACCGTGCCCGCCGGGCCGGCCTGGGTCGAGGAGCACCTGCGTCGGCTGCAGGCCAGCAATATCCAGCCGCATTTCCAGCTGACCGGCATGCATGCCCTGGAAACCCTCGAGCGCCTGGTGCGCAAGGGCGTTTACAAAGGCCCGCTGAACCTGACCTGGATCGGCATAGGTGGCGGTTTCGATGGCCCGAACCCGTTCAACTTCTTCAATTTTGTGCACCGTGCGCCGGATGGCTGCACCCTGACCGCAGAGTCGCTGCTCAAGAACGTGCTGCCGTTCAACACCATGGCCCTGGCCATGGGCTTGCACCCGCGCTGTGGTATCGAAGACACCATCATCGACCAGCACGGCAAGCCGTTCACCTCGGTGCAGCAGATCCAGCAGACCGTGCGCGTGGCGCATGAGCTGGGGCGTGATGTGGCCAATGGCAAAGAAGCCCGGGCGATCTACCGGATCGGCGAGCAGTACGCATCCGTCGAGGAGACCTTGCTGGCCAACGGCATGGCGCCGAACCGCCGGCCGGGCCAGAAGGGCGTGCCACAGCGCGCCTGAGGCACTGGCCTCACTCCCTTGTAGGAGCAGCCTTGTGCTGCGAAGAGGCCCGTGGTTGCTGCGAAGATTCGCGGTGCTTTCACCGGCCTCTTCGCAGCGCAAGGCTGCTCCTACAAGGGGCGCGCGTCTGACGCGAGGCATGAGGCCAGCACCCGCAGCACAGATTTTGGCATTTGTTCATAACAACAAAAACAACCCAAGCCAGATACCCGAGGAGGCAGCATGGCCACCTATCACACCGGTGCGACGGACCCAGGCACGAATACATCACTGGGCATCCCCCGGCGCTATGCCTGGATCGTCTTTGCCCTGACCTTCGGCCTGTTGATCTCCGACTACATGTCGCGGCAGGTGCTCAACGCCGTGTTCCCCCTGTTGAAGCAGGAATGGCAGCTCAGCGACAGCCAGCTCGGCCTGCTCAGCGGCATCGTCGCCCTGATGGTCGGGCTGCTGACCTTTCCGCTGTCATTGCTCGCCGACCGCATCGGCCGCATCAAAAGCCTGACCTTCATGGCGGTGATGTGGAGCCTCGCCACGCTGGGCTGCGCAGTTGCCGAAAACTACCAGCAGATGTTCATCGCGCGCTTTCTGGTCGGTGTCGGCGAAGCTGCCTATGGCAGCGTCGGTATTGCCGTGGTGGTGGCGGTGTTCCCGCGTGAGATGCGTGCCACCTTGGCCGGGTCGTTCATGGCCGGTGGCATGTTCGGCTCGGTGCTGGGCATGGCCTTGGGCGGGGTGATGGCCCAGCACCTGGGTTGGCGCTGGGCGTTCGCCGGCATGGCGTTTTTCGGCCTGGCCCTGGCGCTGCTCTACCCGCTGATCGTGCGCGAGGCGCGCATTGCCCCGAAAAATCGGGCAAGCGCCACCGACAAGGCCGCCTTGAAGGCATTGCGCCCGCTGCGCACGCTCTATTCAAGCCGTTCGGTGATCAGCGCCTATGTCGGCAGCGGCTTGCAGCTGTTCGTCGGCGGCACGGTGATCGTCTGGATCCCCAGCTACCTGAACCGCTACTACGCCATGAGCACCGACCGGGCTGGTGGCGTGGCAGCAATCATCGTGCTGTGCAGCGGCGTCGGCATCGTGCTGTGCGGCATGTTGTGCGACCGCATGGGGCGCGATCGCCCTGATCGCAAGATCAGCCTGGCCATCGCCTACTGCCTGGGCAGCTGCGTGCTGCTGTCGGTGGCCTTCGCCATGCCGGCGGGCCTGCCGCAATTGGTCCTGATCTGCCTGGGCATGATGATTGCCGCAGGCACCAATGGCCCGTCCAGTGCCATGGTCGCCAACCTGACCCACTACACGGTGCATGGCACGGCATTCGCCACCCTGACCCTGAGCAACAACCTGCTCGGCCTGGCCACAGGCCCGTTGATCACCGGCAAGGTGTCCGACCTGATCGGCCTGCAAGCCGCCTTTCAACTGGTGCCGTTGATCAGCATCGCCGCCGCCGCGGTGTTTTTCTACGCCAAGCGCCACTACCACCCTGACATGGCGCGCCTGGCCTGTGGCAATAGCCCGCAAGCGCCTGTCGAGCCCGTACTGGAGGCCCGTACGTGAAGCATTCGCTGTCGATTGACGTGTATTTCGATTTCATCTGCCCGTGGTGCCTGATCGGCAAGCGGCAACTGCAAACCGCGCTGGCGCACTTGCGCGAAGCCCGGCCTGAGGTCGAGGTCACCCTGGCCTGGCACGGCGTGCAGCTATTGCCCGACCTGCCGGCAACCGGTCAGCCGTTCGCCGACTTCTACCGCCGCCGCCTGGGCAGCGACGAGGCGGTGCGGCAACGCCAGGGGCAAGTGCAGGAGGCTGCGCGTGCCGTGGGCGAGCTGATCGACTTCAGCCGGATCGCGCGCATGCCCAATACCGCAGACGCCCATCGCCTGCTGCTGCATGCGGTCGAGCTGGGAAGCGAGCAACAGGTCGAGGCGCTGCTGGATCGGCTGTTTGCCGCGTATTTCCGCGAGGGCGAAGACGTGGGCGATCGCGACACCCTGTTGCGCATCGCCGAACAGTGCGGCTTTACGCCTGCCGCGCTGGCCGGGAGCCTGAGCGCTGATGGCCGGCCATTCATCAGTGCCAGCGCCGACATCGCCAGCAGGGGCGTGCCGTGTTTCGTCTTCGACGACCACCTGCGCGTGTTCGGTGCCCAGCCGGCAGAGCAACTGCTCGACGCCATGCACCTGGCGCTGTCGCGTTCGGCGGGGGTGCAGGCGTGAATGGGCGTATCGAGGTACCGGCCCAGCGCGTGCCCGGCGTCGGCGAGCGTGTGCTGTTCGAACACGGGGGCAAAAGCCTGGCGTTGTTCAATGTCGACGGGCGTTTGCTGGCCATCGACGACAGCTGCCCGCACCAAGGCTCATCGTTGT
Source organism: Pseudomonas sp. PAGU 2196 (assembly GCF_022179005.1). Lineage (NCBI taxonomy): Bacteria > Pseudomonadati > Pseudomonadota > Gammaproteobacteria > Pseudomonadales > Pseudomonadaceae > Pseudomonas > Pseudomonas sp. PAGU 2196. The sequence continues at coordinate 110,773 of NZ_BNTL01000006.1, forward strand.
GCGCCGGGCAACTGGACGGCGCCGTGATCCAGTGCCGCGCCCATGGCCTGCGCTTTGACCTTGCCAGCGGCTACCTACTCAACTCCAAGGCACTCAAAGTGGCCAGCTACCCGGTGGAGGTGGAGGGCGACCAGGTCTTTATCGTCCTCGCCGGCCAGGAGGAGGTGTCATGAGCACCCTTGCGCTTGCCCAGGTCAACCACCGCGCGCGGGAGTTGGCGCCGGGGCTTAGCGTCAGCCTGATTGCCGCTGGGGCGGCGAGCTTTCTGGCGGAGCATTATGGCGCGCCGGTCATGCTGTTCGCCCTGCTACTAGGCCTGGCACTGAATTTTCTGGCCAGCGATGGCAAATGCAAAGCCGGCATCGAATTCACCGCACGCACGGTGTTGCGCCTGGGCGTGGCATTACTGGGCATGCGTATCACCCTGGAGCAGATGGCAGGCCTGGGCTGGAAGGCCGTCGCACTGGTGGTGATCCTGGTGGTGGTGACCATCGGCGTGTCGATGGTGGCGGCCAAGGCCCTGGGGTTCCAGCGCCTGTTCGGCATGCTCACCGGTGGCGCCACGGCGATCTGCGGCGCCTCGGCGGCGTTGGCGCTGGCCGCTGCGCTGCCCAGCCACCCGCAAAAAGAGCGGGCGACGCTGTTCACCGTGATCGGTGTGTCGGCGTTGTCGACCCTGGCGATGATCCTCTACCCAATGATCGCCAACGCGCTCGGCCTGTCGCCACAGGCTGCCGGGGTCTTTCTTGGCGCGACGATCCATGACGTCGCCCAGGTAGTGGGGGCGGGCTACAGCATGTCGCCCGAAACCGGCGACACCGCCACGGTGGTCAAGCTGATGCGCGTCGCCATGCTGGTGCCGGTGATTGTTGTCGCGGCCATGATCTCGCGCCGCCAGGGTACCGACACCGCAGGCAAGCGCCCGCCATTGTTGCCCTGGTTCGCGGTGGGGTTTCTGGCGCTGGCCTGCATCAACAGCACCGGTTGGGTGCCGTTGGCCGTGCAGGGTGGGGTCAACGAGCTGTCGCGCTGGTGCCTGGTGGTGTCGATCAGTGCCCTGGGCATGAAGACCCAGCTCAAGGAGCTGGCCGCCGTGGGCATCAAGCCGATTTTGCTGATGGTCGGCGAGACGGTGTTCTTGGTGGCGCTGGTGCTGGTGCTGTTGCGCTTCGGCTTGTAACACCACGCGATCAGCGCGTGGTGACGGGCCCCTGGGCCGCGCTGCGGGCGCGTTTGAGTGGCGTGGGCAGGTCATGCTGAACACGCCAGGTGGCCGGTGGCTGGCCGAACTGGCTGATGAACCAGCGGGTGAACGAACTGTGCATGGAATAGCCGAGCATGTCGGCGATACGCCCCAGCGAATAGCCGGGGCTTTCCAGGTAGCGCAGCACCAGGTCGCGGCGCACGCCGTTGACCAGCTCGCTGAAGGTGGCGCCTTCTTCTTCCAGCCGGCGCTGCAAGGTGCGCACGTTCATGCCTTGGGTCTGGGCGATGTGTTCGATGGTGGCCCGGCCCATGGGCATCAGCAAAAAAATCGACTTGCGCACCTCGTGCACCAGGGAGGGGTTGCCGTCATCCTGCAGCGTACACACGTAGCGCTGGGCGAGGCGCGCCATGGCTTCGTTGGCCTGCGGGTTGGCCGTGTCCAGGTCGGAGGCCGAGCAGACGATGCCATTGAAGTCGCTGTTGAACTCAAGCTTGCAGCCAAAAATGCGCCGGTGAATGGCCACGTCGGCAGGGGCGGCATGGGTGAAGTTGACGCTGATCGGGTGCCAGTGGGCGCCCAGCAGCGCTGAGCAGAAGCGGTGCATCACACCGATGGCCAGCTCGATGGCCTGGCGGCTGTGTATCGGCTGCTCGGTGATGACCTCCTGGCGGATGATCACCGTCTTGCCGGTTTCTTCGATGTGGATCGCCAGCGCATTGTTGAGCACATGGCGGTACTGCACGATCACCTGCAGCGCATCGCGCAGCGAATGCTGGTGGCTGATCAGCAGGCTGACCTCACCAAAATCCGACAACTGGCGCAGTTCGGCCATGCGCAGGCCGAAGGCTTCGCAGCCGCTCAGCCGCGCCGATTCTTCAAGTACGCTGATGGCGGCAGCCACCGGGATGCGCTGGTCAGGCGCTTCGAGCAAAGACGCACTGAGGCCAGCCTGGGCCAGCAGGCCATGGCCGTTAAGGCCCAGGTGGCGGGAAACTTCCAGGTAATTGGTGAGCGAAGCCGCTCGGGCGAGCACGGTCATATTGTTGTTTTCCACGTGTTCTTGATGGGCATCCCGCTGCGCTGGCGGGTAGTCACTTATAGCGCCTGTGTCATCAGATGCAAAGCCATTTTCCTGCCGTTGGTCGCCCGTGGCGAGGGGGCTGCTGGCGGTCGCGTCGGCCGTGTCATCAACTGAAAAATCCGTGACGCGCAATGTAAAGCGTGTGCCGGACCGACTCATTACTCTGGCCCTCAAGCAGTCGGCAATCGACCGAGTGAACAGAGCAAGGGCCCTGACATGGAAAAACTGCAAACCGCCGCCACCGTGCTGATCGTTCCCGGTCTGCGCGACCATGTACCTGAACATTGGCAGACGCTGTTGCAGGCGCGCCTGGCCAAGGTGCGTGCGGTGCCGCCACTGGAAACCGACAAGCTCAGTTGCACGGCACGGGTCGAAGCGATCGAGCGTGAGCTGGCGCAAATCGAGGGCCCGGTGATCCTGGTCGCGCACAGCGCCGGCGTGCTGATGGTGGCGCATTGGGCGGCGCGCTATCAGCGGCCGATCAAGGGCGCCTTGCTGGCCGCACCGCCAGACCTGCACAGCGATTGGCCACAAGGCTATCCCACCCCGGATTCCCTGCGCGCCCAGGGTTGGGCGCCATTGCCAGGCGGCCCGCTGCCGTTCCCCAGCCTGGTAGCCGCCAGCAGCAACGACCACCTGGCCAGCCTGAGCGCAGTCGCCGGCCTGGCCACGCAGTGGGGCAGCGCACTGATTGAGCTCGGTGCCGTTGGCCACCTCAACCCTGCCTCGGGCTACGGCCCGTGGCCCCAAGCCGAGGCCCTGATACAGCAACTCGATCGCTGAGCCGCGCCTAACCCCCACGCAGAGACATCGCATGAACAACAATAAAAACGTTCTCTTCTGCCTTCCCCGCCGTAACGTGATGGCTACTTTGCTGCTGGTCGCCGGTGCGCCGGCTGCCCAGGCATTCCAGTTGGACATCGCCAACCCCGATTGGAGCGTGCGCTTCGACAACACCGCCAAGCTCAGCTACGGCCAGCGGGTCGAAGGCGAAAACGCCAAGATCGCCCGCACCGCCAACCTCAATGACGGTGACAAGAACTTCAGCGTCGGCAGCGCGGTCACCCAGCGCCTCGACCTGCTCACCGAGCTGGATGTGGTCTATCAGAACACCATGGGCATGCGCGTCAGCGCGGCCAGCTGGTACGACCATGCCTATGACGACGTGGGGTCCAATTCCAACCCGTTCCCCGGCCAAGCGGGTAACGCTGGCAACCTGGTGCTGGCACGCCCGGCCGGTGGCTTGCCGGCGGGTACCGTGCTGGCCGGTGGCCCGGCACGCCACCATGGCCTGAGCCGTTACAGCGACCGTTACTACAACGGGCCGTCGGGCGAGTTTCTGGATGCCTTCGTGTTCTACAACACCGAAATCGGCGACGAGTCGATGCTGAGCGGCAAGCTGGGCTGGCACTCGGTGTACTGGGGCGAGACCCTGTTCAACGCCGCCAACGGCATCAACTATGGCCAGTCGGCCCTGGACCTGGCCAAGCTGTACAACGTGCCGGGTACCGAAACCAAAGAACTGTTCCTGCCGCGCAAGCAGTTGTCGCTGAGCTACACGGTCAACCCTGAACTGACCCTGGCGGCGCAGTACTTCCTCGAGTTCGAGAACTCGCGCCTGCCCGAAGGCGGTACCTACATGGGTGCCTATGACATGCTGGGCGACGGCGGTGAGATCTTCTGGTTGCCGGTGCCCAATGCCGTCGGCGGTGCCGGTGCCTTCTACGGGGCGCCGCGCGGGCACGACATTCGTCCCCACAACACGGGTGACTTCGGCCTGATGGCCAAGTGGAGCCCAGAATGGCTCGACGGCACCCTGGGCTTCTACTACCGCAACACCTCCGACCCGACCCCGGCGGTGCTGATCAACGCCCCCAACCTGCACACCGGCAGCCTGGCCGGCAGCAGCTACTTGGCCGCTTACGCCGACGATATCGACATCTACGGCATCAGCCTGGCGAAGAGCGTCGGCCCCGTCAGCGTGGGGTTGGACGTCAACTACCGCGAGAACATGCCGCTGATCAGCAACTTCAGCACCATCAACGGGCCGCTGTACGAGGCCTTGGCCGGCACCGCCGGCGGCACCAACCTGATCGGCGAGGTGCCAGGCCACGGTGAAACCGGGCTGGCCCGCGGTAAAACCTTCCATGTGGTGCTCAATGGCCTGGTGTCGTTTGGCGCCACGCCGCTGTGGAATGCGTCGTCGTTGGCCGTGGAGGGCGCGATGACCCACCTGGTCAGCGTCGACAAGGGTGAGCAGACCTTCAAGGGCGACTCCACCTACCACGGCGTCGACAAGGTCACCACCAACGCCTACACCCTGGCGGTCAACTTCACCCCGACCTGGTTCCAGGCGCTGCCGGGGGTCGATGTGTCGATGCCGCTGTCCTACAACGTCGGCCTCAAGGGCAACTCGGCGATCCAGCTGGGCGGTAACGAGGACTCTGGCAGCTACTCGGTGGGGATCGCCGCCGATGTCTACCAAAAATACAAATTTGACCTGAAGTACGTCGACTCCTTCGGCAAGTTCGATACCTGCTCGAGCGGTACCGACAACAACACCCCAGGCACCAACGGGCGCTACCAGTGCATCCCCGGGCAGATCACGTCGCAGGCCGGCCTGGCGCCGCTGCTCAAGGACCGCGGCATGGTCACTGCCTCGTTCAAGACCACCTTCTGAAACTCCATTACAACAACAAGCGGAGAAACCTGATGAAGTATCTCAATAGCCTGCTGTCGGCCTCGCTTGCGGTCGTTATCGCCGGGGGCGCCCAAGCGGCCGCCCCGGCCCAGGATGTCGCCCGGCTGGGCAAGGACCTGACCGCGGTGGGTGCTGACAAGGCGGGCAACGCTGACGGTTCGATCCCGGCCTACCAGGGCGGCCTGAACACCCCGCCCGCTGGCTTCAAGCAAGGTGATACCCTGCGCCCCGACCCCTTTGCCACTGAAAAGCCGCTGCTGGTGATCGACGGCAAGAACGTCGACCAGTACAAGGACGCACTGACCGCCACCACCGTGGAGCTGGCCAAACGCTTCCCTACCTTCCACATCGACGTCTACCCCAGCCACCGCACTGCCGCGTTGCCCAAGGCACTGCTCGACAACACCCTGAAGAACGCCGCCAATGCCAAGTCCCTGCAGGACGGCATGGCGATCGAAAATGTCCTGCCAGGCGTGCCGTTCCCGGTGCCGCAATCGGGTGCCGAGGCCATGTGGAACCACCTGCTGCGCTACCAAGGCGTGGCGCAGAAGGCCAAGTACGACTCCTGGAACGTCGACGCTGCCGGTGTCGCGGCCCTGGCGACCACGGGCCTGGCCTACAACGCCTACCCGATCTACGAAGACCTGAACAAGGTCATCGAAGCCAAGGACATCTACTTCCAGACCAAGCTGTATTTCGAAGGCCCGGCGCGCCGTGCCGGTGAGTCGATGATGCTCAAGGATGCCGCCAACCCGCTGGTGCAGGAACGTCGCGCCTGGCAGTACCTGCCTGGGCAGCGCCGAGTGAAACTGGCGCCGAACCTGGCCTACGACACCCCCAACCCGGGCACTGCCGGCTCGGGCACGTTCGATGACGTGTACGTGTTCAACGGCGCGCTGGACCGCTACGACTGGCACCTGGTAGGCAAGCGGGAGATGTACGTGCCGTACAACACCTACCGGCTGACCTACATCCACGACCCGAAAACCCTGACCACGCCGAACCACCTGGCGCCTGACCAGGTGCGTTGGGAGAAGCACCGCGTGTGGGTAGTGGAAGGCACGCTCAAGGGCAATGCGCGGCACATCTATGCCAAGCGCCGCTTCTACCTCGACGAGGACAGCTGGTTCGCCCTGGCCTCCGATCAGTACGACGCCCGTGGCCAGCTGTATCGCGGCTCGTTCAGCTTCTTCACGCAGAGCTACGACGTGCAGATCCCCAACAACAACCCGCATGTGGTCTACGACCTGGTGGGTGGCAGCTACAACGTCAATGGCCTGATCGGCCCGCACGGCGGTATCGAGTACATCGCCCCTCTGTCCAAGGCGCAGTGGTCGCCGGAAGCCCTGGCCGGCGCCGGTATTCGCTGACCCCGACGATCAGCCTGCCGGCTGGCCACAGGTGGCCGCCGGCAGGGTTTGCAGAGGATGTGGCATGGCTACTTTGAACACGTTTACGCCGTGGGCGCTGGCCGTCGCGCTCACCTTGGGCGGCGCTTACGGTGGGGCCCAGGCGGCCTATATCGATGTATTGGACTTGCCGGCCAAAGCCAGTGCGTTGGTGGTGCACAGTGCGCTGCGCGATGTAGCACTGGCCGGTGAGCGGCTGGTCGCGGTAGGGCCGCGTGGCCATATCGTGTATTCCGACAACCAGGGCCAGGATTGGCACCAGGCCAGCGTGCCGGTCAGTGCCGACCTCAATGCCCTGGCGTTCCCCACTGCGCTGGAAGGTTGGGCGGTGGGCAACGATGGGGTGATCCTGCACAGCCGTGACGGCGGCGCCAACTGGGCGGTGCAGCTCGACGGCCGGCAGATTGGCGCTTTGGTGGCGGCCCATTACCAGGCCTTGGCCAAGGCCCATCCCGAGGACGCGCAATGGGCGCAGTTCGTCGCCGAGGGCCAGCGCCTGGAGCAGGAGGGCGCCGACAAGCCGTTGCTCGGTGTGTGGTTCGCCGACGCCCGCCACGGCTACGCGGTGGGGGTGTTCAACCTGATCCTGCGCACCGACGACGGCGGCAGTACCTGGGTGCCGATGCAGGACCGCACCGACAACCCGCAAGGCTTTCACCTGAATGCGATCCGCGCCGTCGGCGATGCGCTGTACCTGGTCGGCGAACAGGGCCTGCTGCTGAAGTGGGATGCCGGCCAGCAGCGCTTCGTCGCCTTGCCCAGCCCCTACCCAGGTACCTGGTTTGGCGTGTTCGGCAAGCCTGGCGAGGTGCTCGCCTACGGCCTGCGCGGCCATGTGGCACGCAGCCTCGATGGCGGCCAGAGCTGGGCCAAGGTGGACACCGGGGTAACCCAGAGCATCACCGCCGCCAGCCTCGACAGCCACGGTGACTACTGGCTGTTCAGCCAGGGCGGGCAGGTGCTGCGCAGCCGCGACGGCGGCCTGAGCTTTGCCGTGCAACCGCAGGTGCCGCCGGCACCGGTGGCCGGCGCCCTGCAGACCGGCGCAAATGCCACCGTGCTGGTAGGCGAGCGCGGTGTACGCGTGCTGCCCGCCCGATAAGCCTCCAAGCATTTCAAGAGAACCCAGTGATGGCCAACATCAAGCAAGACACCCTGCCGGTCATCCGCGACCTGAGGGATTTCGACCCGCGTTCCGGCAACGTGCTGGAGCGCATGGTCTTCAACTACCGCCCGCTGTTCATGCTGTTCATGGTGCTGGTCACGGGGGTGTTGGGGTACCTGGCGCTGACCCGCCTTGAGCTGCGGCCCAGCTTCGAAAAAATGATCCCGCAGAGCCAGCCTTACATCCAGAACTACCTCGACAACCGCAAGTCGCTGCGCGGCCTGGGCAACGCGGTGCGGGTGGTGGTGGAGAACACCCAGGGCGATATCTACGACCCTGAGTACCTGGACGTGCTCAAGCAGGTCAACGACGAGCTGTTTCTGGCCCAGGGCGTGGACCGCGCCTGGATGAAGTCGTTGTGGAGCCCAGGGGTGCGCTGGACCGAAGTCACCGAAGAAGGCTTCCAGGGTGGCCCGGTGATGCCCGACGATTACCAGGGCAAGCCCGCCGACATCGATCAACTGCGCCAGAACATCAACCGCGCCGGCATTGTCGGTAGCCTGGTGGCGACCGATTTCAAATCGAGCATGCTGGTGGTGCCACTGCTCGACCACGACCTGGCCACCGGCCGCGGCATTGATTACCGGCAGTTCTCGCAGATGCTCGAGCAGCAGCTGCGCGACAAGTACGAGTACGCCGGGGACAGCACGGCGCGCAAGGCCGGCGAAGAGGGCCATGGCAAGTACAAAGTGAGGGTCATCGGGTTTGCCAAGCTGATGGGCGACCTGAGCGACGGGCTGGTCCAGGTGATGATGTTCTTTGCCCTGGCGGTGCTCACGTCGCTGGTGATCATCTTCCTGTACACCCGCTGTGTGCGCAGTACCTTGCTGGTGGTGTTCTGTTCGCTCACGGCGGTGGTGTGGCAACTGGGTATCGTCGGCTGGCTGGGTTATGCCATCGACCCTTATTCGATCCTGGTGCCGTTCCTGATTTTCGCCATCGGCGTGTCCCATGCGGCGCAGAAGATGAACGGCATCATGCAAGACATTGGCCGTGGTACGCACCGGCAGGTCGCGGCGCGTTACACCTTCCGCCGCCTGTTCGTGGCCGGGGTCACTGCGTTGCTGGCCGACGCCGTGGGCTTTGCCGTGCTGATGCTGATCGACATCCCGGTGATCAAGGACCTGGCAATCACCGCCAGCATTGGTGTCGCGGTGCTGATCTTCACCTCGTTGCTGTTGATACCGGTGGCGTTGTCCTACGTCGGCGTGGGCCGCAAGGCCGCCGCACGGGCGCTGCGCATCGACCAGCGCGCTGCCGAGCACCGCGGCTTCGGCAAACTGTGGGATGCGCTCGACCGTTTCACCACGCGCAAGTGGGCCACGGGCGCCGTGCTGGTGGCCACGCTGATGGGCGTGGGCGGGTTCTGGGTGAGCCTGCAGTTGAAGATCGGTGACCTCGACAGCGGGGCGCCAGAGTTGCGCGCCGATTCCCGCTACAACCGCGACAACGCCTACATCACCCAGCATTACGCGCTGTCCAGCGACCTGTTCGCGGTGATGATCAAGACCCCGCCGGAAGGCTGCCTCAGCTACCAGACGCTGATGCTTGCCGACCGCCTGGCCTGGGAGCTGCAGCAGTACCCGGGCGTGCAGACCACGGTGTCCCTGGTGAATGCCGTGCGCCAGATTACGGCGGGCTCATTCGAGGGCAACCCGAAGATGAGCAGCCTGCAACGCAACCAGGACATGCTCAACTACGCCGCCCAGCAAGCGTCGGTCAATGCGCCGGAGCTGTTCAACACCGACTGCTCGATGATGCCGGTGATCGCCTACCTCAAAGACCACAAGGCCCAGACCCTGGACGACGTGGTGGCCATCGCCGACCGCTTTGCCCGCGATAACAGCAGCCCCGACCGCCAGTTCATGCTCGCGGCCGGCAGTGCCGGCATCGAGGCGGCAACCAACATTGTGGTCCGTGAAGCCAACCGCACCATGTTGCTGTTCGTCTACCTGGCGGTGACGCTGTTCTGCCTGATCACTTTCCGCAGCTGGCGGGCGACCCTGGTGGCGCTGTTGCCGCTGGTGCTGACCTCGGTGCTGTGCGAGGCCTTGATGGTGGTGATGGGCATTGGCGTGAAAGTGGCCACGTTGCCGGTTATCGCCCTGGGCGTCGGCATTGGTGTGGATTACGCCTTGTACCTGCTCAGCGTGCAGCTGCATTACCAACGCCAAGGTCGTTCGCTGGGCGAGGCCTACCAGAACGCCGTGGCCTTCACCGGCCGGGTGGTGGGGCTGGTCGGCATTACGCTGGCGGCGGGGGTGGTCGGCTGGGCGTGGTCGCCGATCAAGTTCCAGGCCGACATGGGCATCCTGCTGACCTTCATGTTCCTGTGGAACATGCTCGGCGCCCTGGTGCTGATCCCCGCGCTGTCGTACTTCCTGCTGCCGGACAAACGCTTTGTCGCCGCTGCGCCCCAACCCTGCGCGCCTACCGCGCCGCCGGGTGAGCAGGTGAGCGAACCCCGGGCGCACACACGGATGAGCGCTTGAGCGCCCTATTAGTTGAAACGAACACGGAAACTGGAATCTACCTTCATGGCCAAGACAAAAATAATGCCGCCGGCAGCCGGTGCCTATGCCTACCCCTTGCTGATCAAGCGCCTGCTGATGTCGGGGGTACGGCAGCATCCTGAGCAGGAGATCGTCTACGCCGACAGGCTGCGCTACACCTACCGCGACCTCGACCAGCGGGTTCGGCGCCTGGCCAATGTGTTGCGTGCTGCCGGGGTGCAGGCGGGCGACACGGTGGCGCTACTGGACTGGGACAGCCACCGCTCGCTGGAGTGCTTTTTTGCCGTGCCGATGCTGGGCGCCGTGCTGCACACAGTGAACGTGCGGCTATCGCCGGAGCAGGTCGCCTACACCATGAACCATGCGCAAGACGACCTGGTGCTGGTGCACGACGATTTCGTGCCGCTGCTGGAGCAGATTCAGGGCCAGCTGGGCACGGTGCGAGGTTACTTGCAACTGACCGACGAACAGGCCACGGCCACCACGCTGCCAGTGCTGGGCGAGTACGAAGCGCTGCTGGCCAGCGCCAGTTGCCAGGCCGAGTTCGACGACTTCGACGAGCACTCGGTGGCCACGTTGTTCTACACCACCGGCACCACGGGCAACCCCAAGGGGGTGTACTTCTCCCACCGTCAGTTGGTGCTGCACACCCTCAACGAACTGGGCACCTTTGCCGCTTACGACGGCCAGCCGCTGTTGCGTTCGAGCGACGTGTACATGCCGATCACGCCGATGTTCCATGTGCACGCCTGGGGTGTGCCGTACGTGGCCACGGTGCTGGGGGTCAAGCAGGTGTACCCGGGGCGCTACGAGCCGAACACGCTGGTACGGCTGTACCGCGACGAGGGGGTGACGTTCTCGCACTGTGTGCCGACCCTGTTGCAGATGATGCTGGACTGCGAGCAAGGCCGGCACACCGATTTCAGCCGCTGGAAGATTCTGCTCGGTGGGAGCGCGCTGACCCACGGCCTGGCCCGTCAGGCCAGCGAGCGCGGCATGCTGATCTACAGTGGCTACGGCATGTCGGAGACCTGCCCGCTGCTGACCTTGACCCACTTGCGCGAAGAAGACTTGGCCTTGCCCATGGGCGAGCAGGTCGCGCAGCGCATCAGGACCGGCGCCCCGGTGGCGATGGTCGACTTGCGTATCGTTGATGCGCAAGGCAACGACATGCCCCACGACGGTGAGTCGCTGGGGGAAATCGTGGTGCGCTCGCCCTGGTTGACCCAGGGCTACCTGCACGAGCCGCAGAAAGGCGCCGAGCTGTGGCAGGACGGCTGGCTGCACACCGGTGATATGGGCTCGATTGACCGCCACGGCGTGCTGGAGATCAAGGACCGCATCAAGGACGTGATCAAGACCGGCGGTGAATGGATCAGCTCGCTGACCCTGGAAAACCTGATCAGCCAGCACCAGGCGGTCAGCGCCGTGGCGGTGGTCGGCATTCCCGATGAACAGTGGGGTGAGCGGCCGATTGCCCTGGTGGTCCGCGCGCCCGGTGACAGCCTTGACCAGCCGATGCTCGAGGCGCACCTCAAACAGTTCGTCGATCGGGGCCAGATCAACAAGTGGGCGATCCCCCGGCAGGTGCACTTCGTCACTGACATCCCCAAGACCAGTATCGGCAAGATCAACAAGAAGCTGATTCGCGAGATGCACATGGGGGTGTAGGGGAACAGTCTGTAGCAAGCCCCAATCCTGTGGAAGCAACTGTCTTGCGCAATTTTGACGTGGGAGCGGGCTTGTCCCGCGAATGGGGCTACGCGGTGCATGGCACCGGCTTCGCCGGTGTTCGCGGGGCAAGCCCGCTCCCACGTGCGTTAATTTTTAGAAATTGCGCAGACAGTTGCTCCCCCAGGTCCCTGCTAAATCAATGAATGATTTGTTGTTGGGAGCCGGCTAAACCGATGAAGTCTATTTTTGTGTAGGGATTGGACTGCCCCTCCAGAACCTGCACAATTGCCGGCTTTTTTCGCGACAGGAAGCGGCCATGCAACGGATTGTGATTCTGGGAAATGCCGGCAGTGGTAAATCCACCCTTGCCCGCGCCGTGGGCAAGCGGCTTGGCGTGCCGGTGGTTCACCTGGATACCCTGTTCTGGGAGCCCGGCTGGGTTGAACCGGACGCCGAGCAGTTCCGCCAGCGGGTCGGCGAGGCGACTGCAGGGGACAGCTGGGTGTGTGAAGGCAACTACGCCCGGCGCACATTCGACCTGCGCCTGCCCCGTGCCGACCTGGTCATCTGGCTCGATACGCCCCGGCTTACCTGTTTCACCCGGGTGATCCTGCGCAGCGTCATGAACCGGCCCCGTCCAGACCTGCCCGCCGGTTGCACAGAGAAACTCGACCGGGCGTTCCTGACTTTCCTGAACTTCGTGTGGAACTTCGATCGCGGCTACCGCCCAGGCATCGAGGCGCAGCGCCTGGCGAAAGGGCCGAAGGTGCCTGTCGTGCACGTGCGTGGCAGCCAACAGATTGCCGCGTTTCTCGACAGCTTGCCGGCTGCCGGCGTGCTGGCGTCAGGCGGGCAGTAGCGCACGCATCGCAGCGGTCACGGCGAGGGCGAACAGCATCACTGGCAAGATTGAAAACCGTGAAGCGGCATAAGCGGTAAGTGCCAGGGCGATGAGGTCTGCGGGGTGGCCAGAAACGAAGGCGGGCGTGATCACGGCAACCAGCACGCAGCCAGGGGCGGCGTTCAGCACCCGGGTGAATGGCTTGGCCCACAGGTACGCGCTGACCAGGCCGGCCAGCGTGCCCGCCAGCACGTACCCGCCACCGGGAATCAGCAGGTAGAACAGCCCTGCAGTCACCAGGCTGAACAGCCAGGGCAGGGCGGCGTGCACCCCTTTCCACAGGCCCTTGAGCAGCACCAGCAAGACGGCGGCAAATGCCATGTCCAAGCCGTAGGGGTGCAGGTCACCCAGCAGCGGCCCGATCAACGCGCCGAGCGTGATGAAGCTGACCCAGGCCACCCACTGACACCCCCTCGAAGTGGCGCCTGTGCGCGGGCTCGATTGGGGTGGCGGCTCGGTGGTCGCGGCAGCGGGGCATTCGCGTTCTGGCGTTGCAGGGGGGTCTTCAACTACGGATTCAAGGGCATTCATGGTCACCTCCAGTGGGGGCAAATTATTCCAATGAATCGCTGAAATCGGGTTGCGTAGTGGCTCTACTGGCGTGAGTATTTGGCATCTGCTGCCGAAATATTCCAATCAAAGGTTTTCAATGCCAATCAAACTCGACGCCATCGATCGACGTATCCTACGGGCGCTGCAACGCGACGGCCGCCTACAGAACCAGGAGCTGGCCAAACAGGTGGGGTTATCGCCCTCACCGTGCCTGCGGCGGGTGCGCCTGCTGGAAGAAGCCGGCGTTATCGAGCGCTATGTGGCGCTGGTGGACCCGGCCAAAGTGGCGCTGGGCCTGACCTTGTTTGTGCGGGTGTGGCTCAAGCGCCAGGACCAGGACACCACCGATGAGTTCGTCGAGGCCGTGCGGCTTTTGCCCGAAGTGGTGGAGTGCCATGTCATGGCGGGTGACTGCGACTTGCTGTTGCGGGTGGTGGCAGCGGACCTTGAGGCCTATCGCCGCTTCCAGATCGCTCACTTGACCAGCCTGAGCGTGGTGCAAAACGTCAAAACCGAAGTGCCCATGGAGAAAATCAAGCTCACCACCGAGTTGCCGGTGTAGGCGGGCTTCGATTCGCAACGCGCCAGGCAATCTTGGCCTAGAGTTAGCGGCACGCGCGATGGCGCAATGCAATTAATTGCCAATCGCCACAACTATTTCCCTCGGCAAATGTCACTTCTCGGAGCCGGTACGAATTATGGGGCACCGGCCACGCATTTTACGGAGCTAACTCGACATGGCAGCACTGCAGAACAGTACGTTGGAAGCGATTGTCAGCAATCAGGCGCAGCTGCTGAGTGAGTGGCACGCCGCACTCGAAGCCAACGGGGCGACGCGTAACATCCGCGAACAGGACCTGCGCCAGGAAACCCGTGAATTCCTCCAATTGGTGGTCGACGGCTTGCGCAATGAAAGCGGCACCAACATCGCTGCCGAAGGCTGGGAAGAGACACGCCGCTTCCTCGAAAAGCTGTCTGCCAGCCGCGCCCAGGTGGGCCAAGAGTCCCATCAGACGGCGTTCTTCATCTTTGCGCTGAAGGGCCCGCTGTTCAACTTGCTGCAAGCCCATTACCGCGAGCAGCCCGCGCTGCTGGCCGAGCAGCTGTGGGAAATTTCGTCGCTGTTCGATGCCTTTGGCCTGCATACCATCCGTACCTATCAAAAGAACCGCGAAGCCGTGATCAAGCGTCAGCAGGAAGAGCTGCTGGAACTGTCGACCCCCGTGGTCAAATTGTGGGAAGGCGTCCTGGCGTTGCCACTGATTGGCACCCTGGACTCCCATCGCAGCCAGACCGTGATGGAGTCGCTGTTGCAACGCATCGTCGACACAGGCTCCGAGATCGCCATTATCGACATCACGGGCGTGCCAACAGTCGATACCTTGGTGGCCCAGCACCTGCTCAAGACCGTGACCGCCATCCGCCTCATGGGCGCCGACTGCATTATCAGCGGCGTGCGCCCGCAAATTGCGCAAACCATCGTGCACCTGGGCCTGGACCTGGGCACGCTGACCACCAAGTCCAACCTCGCCGATGCCCTGAAGCTGGCGCTGGCGCGCCTGGGTACCGCTGCTGGCGAGCGGGGCTGAGCCCATGGAGCGAATCCCCATATTGCAAATGGGCGAGTTCCTGCTGGTGACCATTCAGGTCGATATGCATGACCAACTGGCGCTGCGCCTGCAGGACGACCTGACCGATCGCATCGAACACACCTCGGCCCGAGGCGTGCTGATCGACATTTCGGCGCTGGACATGGTCGACTCGTTCATCGGCCGCATGATCGCCAGTATCTCGGGGCTGTCGCGCATCATGGATGCCGAGACCGTGCTGGTCGGCATGCAGCCGGCGGTGGCGATCACCCTGGTGGAGCTAGGGCTGACGCTGCCGGGTGTCAGCACCGCGCTCAATGTCGACCGCGGCATGCACCTGTTGCGCAAGCGGGTAGGCCACTCATGATTCTTCGTGAGCAGGGCAGCCAGCCGGTGCGTATCGAACAGGACGTAGTCCTGGCCCGTCAACTGACCCGCAAGATTGCCAGCGACTGCGGCATGCGCCTGGTCGACCTGACCAAACTAGTCACGGCTGTCAGTGAACTGGCCCGCAACACGGTGGTGTACGGCGGGGGCGGCGACATGGACTGGGAGGTCATCGAAGAGGCCGGCCGTGTCGGCGTGCGCCTGGTGTTCCGTGACGAAGGGCCGGGCATTGCCGACATCAAACTGGCCCTGACCGATGGCTGGACCTCGGGCGGCGGCCTTGGCCTTGGCCTGACCGGCGCACGACGCCTGGTCGACGAATTCGAGCTGGACACCGCGCCCGGGCAAGGTACCCGGGTAATGATCACCCGATGGATATGAGCCTGAGCGCAAGCCTGACCCAGGTGCTGCGCCTCGACGATGCCAGCCAGGTCGGTCACGCCCGACGTGTGGTGCAGAAACTTGCCGAACAGCAGGGCTTCGACGCCGCCGATGCAGGCCGGGCAGCCCTCGTCGCCACCGAACTTGCCAGCAATGTGCTCAAGCACGCCGCACGCGGCGAGCTGCACCTGCGCGTGCTCGCCCATGGCGAACAGCCTGGCATCGAGTTGCTGGCGGTGGACCGCGGCCATGGCTTCGACCTGGCCAACTGCCTGGTCGATGGCTATTCCACCGGGGGCACCCAAGGGATCGGCCTGGGCGCTGTGAGCCGTCTGGCACAGGTGTTCGATGTGCACACCGACGCACAAGGCGCAGTGGTACTGGCGCGGGTCTATAAACAAGACGGCACGCTCAAGGACATTCGCCTGGGCGTCAGCCAGCATTCATTTCATGACGACCCAGCCTGCGGCGATACGTGGCACGTGACGCTCGGCGAGCAGCGCGTGAGTGCATTGCTGATCGACGGCTTGGGCCATGGCGAAGAAGCAGAACGCGCCGCCAAGGCAGGCGCACAGGCCTTTGCCCAGAGCCCGTTCAGCGCGCCCCAGCAACTGCTGGGCGAGTTGCACCAGGCCATGGCCGGCACGCGCGGCGGGGCCGTCGCGATTGCCCAGTACGAGGGGGCGCACGACAGTGTCGCGTTCATCGGTATCGGCAACATCGGCGCCACCCTGGTCGGCGGCGAACGCCCGCGGGGCCTGGCCTCGCACCCCGGCATCGTCGGCGGGCAATACCGCAAAGGGCAAGTGTTCGACTACGCTCACGTGAAGGGAAACCTGTTGATCATGTTCAGTGACGGCCTGCAGTCCCGTTGGAACCTTCAAGCCTACCCGGGCCTCGTGCTTCGCCACCCGGCCGTGATCGCGGCGGTATTGCACCGCGACTTCTGCCGTGGGCGGGACGATGTGACCGTGCTGGTCCTCGATCTGGAGACGGTGCATGCCTGACGACAACCGGGCCGAGCAGGCTGCCTGCATGGCACACCTGCAAGCCGAAAACCAAGCCCTGCGCGCTGAGCTGGAAGAAACCAACCAGGGTGTGCTGGCGCTGTATGCCGAGCTCGATACCCAGGCCGAACAGTTGCGCCAGGCGTCGGACCTTAAAAGCCGCTTCCTGTCCTACATGAGCCACGAGTTCCGCACGCCGCTGGGCTCGATCCTGAGCATCACCAGCCTGCTGGCCGATGAAGTGGATGGGCCGCTGAGCAAAGAGCAGCAATTGCAGGTGGCGTTCGTTAGCAACGCCACGCGCGAACTCAGCGACATGGTCGACGACTTGCTCGACCTGGCCAAGATCGAAGCCGGTCGCATCACCATCTCGCCGGCCTGGTTCGACATGCTCGACCTATTCGCTGCCTTGCGCGGGATGTTCCGTCCGATCGTCGACATGGGCTCGGTGGACCTCATCTTTGAGGAGCCACACGGGCTGCCGAAGATGTATACCGATGACAAGAAGCTCGCGCAGATCCTGCGCAACTTCATCTCCAACGCGCTGAAGTTCACCACCCGCGGCGAAGTGCGGGTGTCGGCGCACTTGCAGGGCAACGACCAGATTCGTTTTGCTGTGACCGACACGGGCATCGGCATCGCGCCTGAGCTGCTGGGCGGGCTGTTCGAAGACTTCGCCCAAATCGACTCGCCGCTGCAGAAACGCCTGCGCGGCACCGGCCTCGGTTTGTCCCTGTGCAAGCGCTTCGCGGCCTTGCTGGGCGGTGAAGTAGGGGTGGACAGTGTGCCGGGCGAAGGGTCGTCGTTCTTTGTCGTCATCCCGCTGGCGCTGGCCCAGGAGAGCGTTGATGAACCCTGACATTCGCCTGCTGATCGTCGACGACAACGTCGCCACGCGTTATGCGCTGCGTCGCCGCCTGGCCCTGCATGGCTACCAGGTGCTGGAGGCGGGCACCGGTGGTGAGGGGCTGGCCATGATCGGCAGCGGGCAGATCGACGGGCTGATCCTTGACGTCAACCTGCCGGACATGAGCGGTTTCGATATCGTCCGGTTGCTGCGCGCGGACCCTGAGACTGCACTGCTGCCGGTGATTCACGTGTCGGCGGCGTCGATCCAGACCGGCGACATCATTACCGGGCTCGATGCCGGTGCCGACGCTTACCTGGTGCATCCAGTGGACCCGGATGTGCTGGTGGCGACGCTGCGGACCCTGATGCGGGTGCGCGATACCGAGCGTGCGCTGCGCGCAAGCGAGGCCAACTTTCGGGAAATCTTCACCAATGTCTCGGCACCCATCGCCGTGCTCGATGCCGAGCTCAAGGTGCATGAGTGCAACCATGCATTCGCCCAGCTGACCCAAGACAACCGTAACCCCAAGGCGCTGCAGGAGTGCTTTGTCGACGGTCAGCAAACCGCTATCGCCGCCTTGCGCCAGCACCTGGCCGCTGGCCAGCGCTGGCGTGGCACGCTGGGCATGAGCGTGCACGGCCAGCCACGGGACACCGAGTGGCAGCTTTCGCCCTACCGAGCGCCAGGGTTCTGCCTGGTGTTCGTCGAGGACGTCACCGAACACCGCCACCGCGAACGCTCGCACCTGGCACGTCTGGATGACGCCAACACCCAGCTGGCGCGAGAAATGGCGCAGCGGGCGCAGACCGAGGCGCAACTGCTGCAGTTACAAAAGATGGACGCCTTGGGCAGCCTGACAGGGGGAATCGCCCATGATTTCAACAACCTGCTGACCGGCATCATCACCAGCCTGGAGCTGATCCGCAAACGGGTGGCGCAGAACCGTCTGGAAAAGATCCCGAGTTACGCGGACGCCGCGCTCAGTTCAGCCATGAGCGCCGCTTCGCTGACCCACCGGCTGCTGGCATTTGCGCGCCAGCAGCCATTGGATACCCGCCCGGTGGACATCAACGAGCGTGTGCGCTCGCTTGAAGAGCTGATCACCCGCACCATCGGCGAACGGATCGCGCTGGTACTGGAGCTTTCCAGCGAGCCGACCATCGCCCTGGTCGACCCGATCCAGCTGGAGAGCGCGGTGCTCAACCTGGTGATCAACGCCCGCGATGCCCTGGCCAAAGGCGGGCATATCTGGGTCAACACCGCGGCGAGCTGGTCGCATGGCAACCCTTACCTGCAGGACGGCCCCTATGTGGCGGTGAGCGTGCGCGATGATGGCGGCGGCATCGAACCGGAGGTGCTGGAGCGGGTGTTCGACCCGTTCTTCACCACCAAGCCGGTAGGCCAAGGGACCGGGCTAGGGCTATCGACCATCTATGGCTTCGCCCGCCAGTCGGGTGGGCATGTGTCGATCTGCAGCGTGCCAGGGCAGGGGACCGAGGTGACGTTGATGTTGCCGGCCAGCAGCCACCAGGTCACCTGTGAGGCACAGGTGCCACAATTGGACCAGCGCGGCGCTGGCGAGCATGTGCTGGTGGTCGAAGACATGGCCTCTGTGCGCCTGTCGGTGGCAGAAGTGCTGGCCGACGCGGGTTATCGCTGCACCCTGGCCGAAACCATCGAGCAAGCGCTGGACCACCTGCGCGAAGACGCCGACATCGAGTTGTTGCTGACCGATGTCGGGCTGCCGGGCATGAGTGGCCGCGAACTGGCCGACATGGCGCGTATTTACCGCCCGGGGCTGCCGGTCTTGTTCATGACCGGTTACGCCGAGACGGCGCTGGATCGGCAGGCATTTCTGGACACGGGGATGGACCTCTTGATCAAACCTTTCCAGATCGGTGATCTGCTCGACAAGGTGCGACTTAGCCTTGGTTAGCACAACTCGATGCGCGGTCATGACATAAGGGGATTTTAAAGTTGGCATGAAATTCTCATGCCTAACCGTTATGCGACCCATCCTGTCGACCTGTACACAACTTCCTACGCCAAAAAGAGCAAAAGGGGGCTTCATGAGTTGTCTGATTTGCGCTGGACATGCTGATTCCGTCGAATGCCCGCTCGGGTGGGAAGAGCGACGCTGCTCGCAATGCGGGTGTTACAGAATGTCTCAATCACTCATTCTAGTGATGATGGAGGAGGGGCAGATTTTCGATACCGAGCGCATGCGGGCGTGGCTGGCCGCCCGGCGAGAGGAGGTATCCATACCCTCTATCGAACACCATCAGGCAATCTTGGTGAGTTGAGCAGATGACCTGCCATGTGTTCGGCGCGCATGAGCGGTGGGGTTAGACTGATTTCGTTGTTGCATCAGGGCAATGCGCGGTGTAAACCACAGTGCTGACGCACTGGCGAAAGCGCTTCAGCGTGCATCTTTATCTCGTTTCTGGAAATACTCCCCATGCAGCATCAATCTCCCGACGAAACCATTCGCGCCGCGTTGCAGAAGTCGCATGCCAGGCTCCGGCGGCAGCATGAACTGGTCGTCGAGTACGGCGTCATGTCGCTGAAGTCGTCTAACCTGAATGCGCTGCTGACGCTGGCGTGCGATGTCGTGGCCAAGGGTATGGAGACGCCATTCGCCAAGGTGCTCACGCCGATAGCGGACAGCGACGAGTTTTTGCTGTCCCATGGCGTGGGTTGGGACGAGGCCGACATCGGTCATGCCACGGTGGGCGGGGACATTGCCAGCCCCGCAGGCTATGCCATTTCCACCTACCGGCCAGTGCTGTCGAACCACCTGGGGCAGGAGCAACGCTTCAGAACCCCGTCATTGCTTAAAAAGTACGGCATCGAGCGTGCGATCAACGTACCCATTCGCGGGCCATCCGCCCCGTTCGGCGTGCTCGAAGCCGACAGCAGCAATGGCGAAGACTTCATCGAAAGCGACCTGGTGTTCCTGGAGGGCATCTCCAACGTCATCTCCATGGCGGTCGAGCGAATTTCTGCAAGCTCGGAGATGCATTCGTCCGACCCTTATTCGGAGAGCGTGCTCAACGCCAGCCCCGATTGCGTGAAGATCCTGTCCGCGAGCGGCGACATAGAATTCATGAACGATGCCGGCATGTGCCTGATGCACATTGGCGACCTGGCCCAGGTTCGCGGTGTGGCGTGGTCGCAGCTATGGCCTGACGAATCCCGAAACCTGGTGCTGGAAGCGATCAGTAAAGTCACAGGCGGCGAGTCGACCCGGTTCGAGGCTTTTTGCCCAACCCAGCAACAGGAGCCTAAGTGGTGGGACGTGACGGTTGCGCCGATTTTTGGCGAGCAAGGAGACTTTCAAAAGATGATCGCTGTTTCACGCGACATCACCGAGCGACGTCATCATGAAGCCCAGCTGCTGTCGTTGATCGACGCGCAGAACATCAAGCTGAGCAAAAGCGACCTGTACCTGGAGGAAATCCATCACCGGGTCAAAAACAGCCTGCACTTGGTCAACACGTTGCTGTTGCTGCAGGCAAACATGGCCCAGGATGAAGCGGTAAAGCTGCAGCTTGAGACGGCGGCGACTCGGGTATTGACCATCGCCAGTGTGCACGAGCGGCTTTATCAGAACGCCGAGGCCCAAGCCGTGCGGGCCTGTGACTACCTTGCGGCGTTATTGGGTGATCTGGGCAAAGCGTTGGCCGAGCGCAGAATCTTGCTCAACGCGGACACGTTCATCCTACCCGCCGAACGGATGGCGCCACTGGGTTTGGTGATTTCCGAACTCATCACCAACGCCTTGAAGTATGGCAAAGGCACGGTGGAAGTCAGCGTGATTGGCCAAGGGGATCATGCGCTGATCACCGTAACCGACGAAGGCGATGGTTTTCCGGAGTCCTACCCAAAACCAACGGGTACCGGCCTGGGGATGCGTTTGGTTAAAAGCTATTCGGGTTATGGCAACCAGGCGATCACGGTTGACCGTGCGCAAGCAAAAAGCACGATCCATGTGCGTTTCAAACTTTAGCCCCAGGGCCGTATTGCCACCCCGGGGCCAAAGGCATCAGCGGTCTTCATCTCGTTGCTGAGCATCCCCGTGGTCGGCCTGGCCACCCATACGGCCCTTGTCGGCGGGGTCTTGGCGGTTGGCTTGGTCAGTGCCGGGCTGCCCACCTTGGCGCCCCGTGTCAGTTGAGCGGTCCCAGTCCTTGTTCATCTTGTCTTCAGGTTTCTGTCCTGGTTGCTGGCCGCCTTTCTGTTTGTCGGGCATGTCGCCCCCGGCACCCTGGCCGCCTTTCTGACCGGCATCGCCGGCACCGGTATTGGCGTTGCCGCCTTGGTTTGCACCCCAGTCTTGATTGTTCGCCATGACTGCATACCTCTGTTCACACACAGGAAGGTCTGTGTTCAGTTGTGACTTCAGGGCAATCTTGGGCGGTGCATTTATTGTTGGGGAATCTGACAAAACGCCTGAACAACCGCCGGCCCGGTATTTATGGCTCCAATAATCCTAAGCTTTTTGGGTTTAACCACATTCTTTGCATGAGCCAGCTTGAGTCTTTCCCATATGCAGACTAATACTAAAGAACTGCCGGAGAGGGCTGATTATGCACATGCGCTTCGTTGTGGTTCCTGGTGTACCTCGCCATAAAGAGATCTTCCCTCGGCGCATGGGTTTTCCCAGTGCCTTGGGGGAGGGTTATGACCTTTACGATACGCAAGAAAAGGTGCGCCTAAGCCTGAGCTTTTCGACACGCGCCGAAGCGGAGTTCGAATGTGCGTGCCGCAATGAGTTCAAGGGTAACGATGACGCGAACTTCGTCGGAATTGGATGAGCGCATGCAGAAACAGGCAACGCTGCCTGTTTCTGCATCAATGTAGGCCTTATTGGCCGGCGGCCAGCAGGTTGTCGCGGGTCTGTTGCTCAACGGTGTTCTGGATCTCGCGAGCCAGGGCTTTTACATCATGCTGGGCAATTTCCTTGGGCATGACCTGGAACCCGATCGAGTTGTACAGCCGGCCCCAGGCAGCTTGGGCGTCGGAGTAGGCCGCTTCGCGCTGGTAACGTGACAGCAGCAGGCGGCCTTCGGCGCGGATCAGTTCCAGTTCGCTGCCCAGCGCGGCACTGCGCGACGACTGCGCGTAGTTGAGCAGGCTCTGGTCCACCCGCAGGCTCTCATCAGCAAACTCCACCTCCTGGCGCGCCAACTGGTAGCGCAGCAGGCCAACGCGGACCTGGGTGAGGATCGCCATCGACAGGGCCGTGCGGCGCATGTCGTCGGTTTTCTCCTGGCTTTTCTCCGCCGCGGTGATGTCCGGGTACTGCAGCAGGCGCAGCAGGTTCATCGAGACATTGATACCGGTCTGGTTCCAGTCGCTGTTGTACAGGTATTTGTTGGAGTCGTACTCGTAGCCATAGTTGAAGCTCACGTTAGGCCACAGCTGGGCCTTGGCGATCTTCAGGTCGTTCATGCTCACGCGTTTGCGGTACCACTCTTCCATGATTTCCGGGCGGCGTTCCAGCGACAGGCGCTCCAGTTGCTCGGCGTTGCTTTTCAGCAGCGGCAGCGGCGGTTCGCTGGTATCGGCCAGGACCATGCGGGTATTGGGCGGCAGCGACATCAGCGCGGCCAGTTCGGCGCGGGCGAACTCCAGGTCCTGGCGACGCACGGTGAGCATGTACACCGAATCGAGCAGGGCGCGCTGGTAGGCGAGGATGTCCTGGCGTGGCAGCAGGCCTTTGCCCTCGGCTTCACGGGCTGACGTCAGGGCGCGGTGGGTGCGCATCAGCAGGCCATCCACCTCGGGCAGCAGGCGCTGCGCGCCAAGGGCGCGCCAGTAGGCGTTGCGCACGTCCTGCAACACGTTCTGCGCGACCTTTTCACGGCGCTCTTCGGCCATCAGGATCTGGTCATTCTTCTGCTGCGTGCGGAAATAAGCGACGCCGAAGTCCAGCAGGCTCCACGACAGCCCTAGGCTGTAGAGGGTGCGGTAGCGCTCTTCGGAGGTAGACGGGCGCAAGCTGACCTGGCGGTCCTCGATGCCGATCGACGTGCCACCGGAATCGTTGTTACGCCCGGCGTAACCGGCCGAAGCGACCAGGCGCGGCAGCATCTCGTGGCTGGAGACATCGCGCAGGTCCGATGCCAGCGCGCTTTCCAGCAGCTTCAGGCGATAGTCGAGGTTGTACTTCAACGCCCGCGCCGAGGCTTCGTAGAAGGTGATCGGCCCGTTCACCGGCTCCTGTTCCTTGTACATCCGCGCCTGGTCTTCGATCACCCGCTGGCGCATTTCGTCCTCGGTGAAGGGTTTGGGTTCGAAGGCGGAGCAGGCGCTGAGCAGGATGCTGACAGCGGTGAAGGTGCTCAGGCTTTTCAATGTTGATACTGACATAGGCAGTCCTTGATCCTTCCGTGAAATAGGCATCAGCTTCATGGGGCATTGCTGCCGCGGCGTTGGGCGGCTTCGCGCAATTGCGCACGGAAGCCGTGCGCAGGCTGTGGCGGTTGCTCCGGTGGCGCCACCATGTCAGTGGGCAGCGGTGCCCACACCGAAGGGTCCGGCAGCAGGCCATCGGCGGTCAGGCTGATGACCCCGTGGCGGCCGTCGACCCAGTTCTGTTCATGCGCGCTGGCGCGCCGGCTCTCGGCCACTGCGCGGGCAACGAACTGGCCATGGACCTGGCCAAGTTGGCTGCCGAGCGACTGGCTTTCGATTTCGGGGGTGGCGAACAGGCGCACATCGCTGCCGTCGGCGCCCCAGGCGGACAGGGTCAGGGTTTCGTCGACCCGCTGCACCACCGGTGCCACGAAGATCGCCGGGGTCACGTCTGGCAGTGGCTGCGACGACAGCCCAGTGCGGCTGTCGCGGTCCACGTACGGCCCTGGCGGGATGTACGGGGTGGAGATATCCAGGGTGATGGTCAACTGGGCCTGATCGGTGGCACCTGCCAGGTCGCTGAGCGTGTAGGTGAAGTAGTCCTTGAGCACCTGCCCCAGGCCGGCCGCCGCCAGCACGTCGCGGTTGCTCAGGTCGATGGTGTAGGTGTAGCTGCCATCTGCGTTCAGCACCAGGGTGCCGTACTGGCCTTTGATGGGCTGGCCGATGACGCCGACAGTGCCGCTACCGGCCTCCTGGCCGCTGCGAATGCCGGTCACGCTCAGCCCGTCGCCGCCGTCTACATCGCTGTCATTGGGCAGCACGTTGCCGCTGGTGTGCGGTGCCGGCACCTGATCGCTGGCGGTGTTGCTGTCGTCGCGGGCCACCGGGTTGTCGTTGGCGCCCTGGATAGTCACGGTCAGGCGGGCATCGGCAGTGATGCCTGCAGTGTCGCGCATGCGGTAGGTGAACACCTCCCGCAGCGATTCGCCGGCGCTGCGCATGGCCTGTACGGTGGGGTTGGTATTGTCGACGACATACTGGTAGCTGCCGTCGGCGCTGATCAGCAGCGAGCCATAGAGGCCTTGCAGCACCTGCCCGGCAGACGCGGTCTGGCCATTTTCGCCGGTGTATTGCAGCACCGTCTTGGTCTCGCCGTACTGCACGCCGTCGACATCGGTGTCGTTATCCAGCACGTTGCCGCGGGGGTCGACGCCAGCCGTGCCGTTGTTCACGCCGCCGGCCTCCACTGCGATGGCGGTATCGTCATTGGCCACGGGGTAATCGTTGCGGCCGTCGATGGTGATGGTCAGCAGGCCGTTGGCAGTGCCGCCCCAGAAGTCGGCCAGCAGGTAGGTGAAGTTGTCTACCAGGGTCTGGCCGCTGACGCGCAGTTGCTGAACGGCCTGCAGGCTGTTGTCCAGCACGTAGCTCCATGTGCCGTCGCCATTGAGCGTGAGGTCGCCATACTGGCCGCGCAGGGTTTGCCCGACCTGGCTGGCATTGCCCGGCAGCGGGCCGTCGCCACTCCAGAACGCCAGCACTTCGAGGGTTTCCGGGAACAGGATGTTGATGGTGTCCGGGTCGCTGTCATTGTCCATCACGTTGCCGCTGGGGTTGCTGCCCGGGAGGGTGTTGTCGACGCCGCCGGCCTCGACGGCCAGGCCCTGGTCGGGGCCGGCAATCGGCGGCTGGTTTTCGCCGCGGATGAAGACGGTCAAGGTCGCGGTGTCACCCAACCCGCCGCCGTCGGTGACTTGGTAGGTATAGCGCTGGATGACGAAGCCCAGCGGGCCGAGGGCAATGATGTCGGGGTCGTTGGAGTTGACCACGAAGCGGTAGCTGCCGTCGGCGTTGAGGGTGAGGGTGCCGTAGTTTGTGGTGACGGTGGCGCTGCCGGTCAACGGGTCGAGGGTCGGGTTGCTGCTTTCTTCGCCCAGGCCCACGGCGGTGACCACTTTGCTGTCGTTGGCATCGACATCGGTGTCGTTGTTCAGCACATTGCCGGTGGGATTGCGCCCGCCGCTGCCATCGTCGTCCACCGCCACGGCGTAGGCGAAGTCGTCGTGGGCCACTGGGGTGTCGTAGCGGCCTTCGATGGTGATGTTGATCTGCGCTTGGGCGGCGGCGCCGTCGGTGTCGTGCATGCGGTAAGTGAACGTTTCGCGCAGTTGCTCGCCGGCCTTGAGCGCCTGCACGGTGGCCAGGCTGTCGTTGACGGTGTAGACGTAGTTGCCGCTGGCATCGATGCTCAGGGTGCCGTAGGTGCCGGCTACCAGGGTCGGGCCCGCAGACACCTCAATGAACGTGCCGCCCGCGGCGAGGGTGCCCAGGTAGATGCCATCGACTGTCTTGCTGTCGCCGGCATCGACGTCGCTGTCGTTGCTCAACGCGTTGCCGCTGCCCTGCTGGCCAGGCGTTGTGTTATTGGTGCCGCCCGCTTCGATGGCAATGGCATTGTCATCGGCTGCGACGGGGGTGTCGTTGCGGCCATGGATGACCACGGTGAAGTTGGCGGTGACGACTTTGCCGTTGCCGTTGCCATCGCTGACGCTGTACTGGAACACCTCGGTCAGTTGGTCGGCATCGGTGCGCAGGGCCTGGACCGCAGCGTTGCTGTTGTCCACCACGTAGCGGTAGTTGCCCTGGGCATCCAGCACCAGGCTGCCGTAGTTGCCGGCCAGTGCTTGGCCCGGTGTGCCATTGATGCCATTTGGGCTGACCACGGTGCTGACGGTCAGGGTATCGCCGTCCGGGTCGGTATACGCGCCCTGGATATTGCCGCTCGGATCCAGGCCAGGGCTTGTGTTGTTGAGCCCGCCCGCCTCGATGGCGTCGACCGTTACAGGGTTGACCACGGGTGGGTCGTTGACGCCGGTGACGGTGATCACCAGTTGCGCCTGGTCGCTCAGGCCACCGCTGTCGTGGATCTGATAGGTAAAGATCACGTCCAGGCTCTGCCCAGCCGTCAAAGCAAGGAGGGTTGGGTCGGCGCTGTTGACTTCGAAGGTGTAGCTGCCGTCCTCATTGAGGATCAACTGCCCGAAGTTGCCACTGATCAGGCTGTTGTCGGCCAGGCGGCCAACCGTACCGGTGATAGTGGCCGGCGCGCCGCTGGCCA